>JAJQBL010000042.1:8356-49052 GCA_021203325.1 Clostridiales bacterium
GTGCCTTTGCCGACTGCACCGGCCTGACCTCCGTCACCCTGCCGGACAGCCTGACGACGCTGGGCCGGGAGGCCTTTTACGGCTGCACCTCCCTGACTTCCCTGACCATCCCCGCCGGTGTGACCAGCATCGGCATGTGGGTGACCGACGCCTGCACCTCCCTGACCGAAATCCTGGTAGCGGAGGGGAACAGCGTCTATGCCAGCGTGGACGGCGTCCTCTTCAATGCGGCGCTGACGGAGCTGATCTGCTGCCCCTGCGGGTACACGGGGAGCTATGCCGTTCCCGACGGCGTTACCGTCCTTGCCGAATCCGCCTTTGAGGACTGCGCCGCGCTGACCTCTGTGACCCTTCCGGACAGCCTGACCACGATTGGGGAGAGCGCCTTCCTGGACTGCACCGGTCTCGTCTCCGTCTCTATGGGGAGCGGCGTCACCTCCATCGAGAGCTACGCCTTCTACGGCTGCACCGCCCTGCTGAGCATTGTCCTGCCGGACAGCGTCACCGAGGTGGGGAACTATGTGTTCGAAAGCTGCACCGGCCTGACCTCTGTCCGCCTCCCCGCCGCCCTGACAAGCATCAGCGCCGGGATGTTCTACGGCTGCACCAGCCTGAGCGACATCACCCTGCCCGACACCGTCACGGAGCTCAACGAGTATGCCTTCGGCGACTGCACCTCCCTCACCGCTCTGGCCCTGCCGGACGGCCTGACCTTCCTCGGCTACTGCGCCTTCACCGGCTGCACCCGGCTCACCGCCATGGTGCTGCCCGCCAGCGTCAGCAGCGTCTACGCCTATGCCTTTAAGAACTGCACCGGTCTGGAGACCGTGACCATTTATAACAACAGCATCACCCTGAACGCCAACGTATTTTACGGCTGCGACGCCCTGACCATTTACGGCAACAGCGGCTCCTCCGCCGAGCAGTACGCCGACGCCTATGACATCCCCTTTGTGGCCCTGGACACGGTGAAAACCGTTGACCTGTCCGCCTGCACCGTCACCCTGGAGGGGACGGAATTTGTCTGCGACGGCACCGCCCAAATGCCCGCCGTCACCGTGTCCTATGGGGACACCGTGCTGGCGGAGGGGACGGACTACACCCTCTCCTACAGTGACAACGTCCAGCCGGGGACGGCCACCGTGCTGGTCACCGGCGTCGGCAGTTACACCGGCAGCCTGACGGCCACCTTCTCCATCACCCTGGCCACCCCGGTGCTGGCCGAGCTGCAAAGCAGCGAGGAGGGCATCCTGGTCAGCTGGACGGAGATTCCCGGCGCGGAGGAATACATCCTGTCCCGGGCCAGTGACGACGGAGCCTTCCAGCAGCTGACCATCGCGGCGCAGGGCACCGTGTCCTATCTGGATACCGACGTGGCGTCCGGCACCCTGTACCGTTACCGTCTGGTGGCGGTTTGCGGCGACGTGTACAGCGCCTCCTCCGCCGAGCAGCAGCTGCAATACCTGATTGCCGTCACCCCCACCGACCCGGCGGACACGGAGGCCGAACCCGAAACCGAAGACGCGGACACTCCGGAGGACAGTGCCTCCGACACCAACGCCGATTCTGAGGAAACCGGCTCCTCCTCTACGGAGTCCGGCGATGAGGCGGCGGATACCACTGACACCTCTGACGCCTCCGCTGAGACTGCCGCCGACAGCTCATCCGCTGTCACCTCCCTGCATACCGGGGATTCGTCCAACCTGATCCTCTGGTGCGGAGCATTGATCCTTTCAGGCGGTATTTTGGCCGCAGCTGTCCTGTTCCACATCAAACGGAACAGAAAGTAACGGTTCCGGTTGCACACGTCCACAGGAATGGAGCCTGCGTTTTGGAAAAAATAACCAGCCGTACCAATCCCCTTTTGGGGCATTTCAAAAAACTGCTGCGGGACCGGAGCTATCGCCGTGCCTGCGGAGAATATGTCGGCGACGGGGTCAAACTGCTGGAGGAGGCCATTCGTTGGCAGGCCCCTCTGACCGCCGTTCTGCTGACGGAGGACGTCGTCTGCTCACCGCTGCCCCAAGGGGTGCGGCGGGCTGTCCTTCCTTTTGATGTGATGGCCTCGGTCTCCCCCATGAAGGCCCCTCAGGGCGCCCTGTTTTCCCTTCGGCAGCCCGACCTCCGGCCGCCGGCGGCGCTGGAGGGCAGCCGCTATTTGATTCTGGACGGCCTGCAGGACCCCGGCAATGTGGGGACCATCTGGCGCACCGCCGACGCCTTTGGGGCGGACGGCCTGCTGCTGACCGGTCACTGCGCCGACCCTCTGGGCTGGAAGGCGGTCCGGGCCAGCATGGGGGCGGCCTTCCGCCTTCCGGTGTGGGAGGCGGAGTATGACGCCCTGCTGCCCCTGCTGGAGAGGAGCGGTCTGCCCCTGTACGCCACCGCCCTGCGGGAGGATACGGTGGCGCTGCAAAACGCCGACCTGTCCCGGTGCGCCGTCGCCATCGGCAGCGAGGGCCACGGCGTCTCTGACCGGCTGCTGAACGCCTGCCGGGAAACGGTGAAAATCCCCATGGAGCCCCAGTGCGAATCGCTGAATGCGGCCACAGCCGCCGCCGTGGTGCTGTGGGAGTGGTACCGCAGCGACGCGGGGCAGAACCCGGGGCGGGACGCCCCTTCGTACCGGCTGTAACGGGCAACCGTACCAGCCTCCCGCCGGGCCCAGCCCGCCGGGGGAATAGATCATGTGAAAAAAGGGAAAGTGAGGACTTCATCGTGGATAAAAAAAATCTCAACAAAATACTTACCTTTGTCTATATGGCGCTGCTGGCCATCGGCGTCCTGCTCTTTGTCACCTCCAACTTCCTGACCGGCGACACGGACTATGTTAGGCTGGGGGTCGGCATTGCCTGCGGCCTGCTGTCCAGCTTCGTGAAAACCTATATCGATATGAACCAGTAAACCAGTAACTTAACGGGCGGCGCACCTGCGTCTCCCCCCTGTTTGCGTGGCCTGCGGACCCACGGAAAACGGTCCGCAAATTTATGTTTTACTGATAGAAGGAGGGGCCGGTATGCTGAAGGACATTACGCTGGGCCAGTATTTTCCGGGAGATTCTGTGGTGCATCGGTTAGACCCCAGGACAAAGCTGATTTTGGTGGTGGTCTACATTGTGGCCCTGTTTTTGGCGGAGAGCTTTCTGACCTATGCCATCATGTTCCTGATTCTGGCCTGCTGTATTCACGCCTCCAAGGTGGGCGTGAAGCCCATCGTCCGGGGGATGCGGTCGGTGCTGATCATTCTGATTTTCACCGGCGTGCTGAACCTGTTCTACGCCACCGGCGGCGTGGAGCTGGTTCATATCGGATTCATCCACATCTACAGCGGCGGCGTCAAGACGGCGGTGTTCATGGTGGCGCGGATCATGATGCTGATCTCCGGCACCTTTCTGCTGACCTACACCACCTCCCCCATCCAGCTGACGGACGCCATTGAGAGCCTGCTGGGGCCGCTGAAGAAGCTCCATGTGCCGGTCCACGACCTGGCCATGATGATGTCCATCGCCCTGCGGTTCATCCCCACCCTGATTGAGGAGACGGACAAGATCATGTCCGCCCAGAAGGCCCGTGGGGCAGACTTTGAGACCGGCAGCCTCATCGACCGGGCCAAGGCCATGGTACCCCTGCTGGTGCCCCTGTTCATCTCGGCCTTCCGCCGGGCGGACGAGCTGGCCACGGCCATGGAGTGCCGCTGTTACCACGGCGGCCAGGGCCGCACCCGGCTGCGCCAGCTGAAATACGTCAGAAACGATTACGCCGCTCTGGCGGGGGGCCTGGCCCTGTGCGTCCTGGTGGGGGTGCTGGGCGTGGGCTACGGGCTGTGACCATGCGGAACATCGCCCTGACGCTGATGTATGTGGGGACGGCCTACCACGGCTGGCAGCGGCAGAAAAACGCCATGACGGTGCAGGAGATGCTGGAGACCTGCGTGGCCAAGGTGGTGAAGCACCCAGTCAAATTCACCGGGGCGGGGCGGACAGACGCCGGCGTCCACGCCGAGGTCTACATCGCCAACTTCCGCACGGACTGCAACATTCCCTGCGATCGGATGCCCCTGGCCTTCAACGCCCGGCTGCCGGGGGACATTGTGGTGCTGGCCGCCCGGCAGGTGTCGGAGGACTTCAACGCCATCGGCTCCTGCCTCCGGAAGGAGTACACCTATCGGGTGTATAACTCCCGCATCCGCAACGCCTTTTATGTGAACCGGGCCTGTTTTTATCCCAAGCGGCTGGACGAGGGCTTTTTGCAGGACGCGGCCAGCCGCTTTGTGGGCACCCACGATTTCAGCGCCGTCCGGGACGTGGGCACCCCCACCCGCACCAACGTCCGCACCATTTTCTACTTCACCGTCAGCCGGAGCGGGGCGCTCATCGAGCTGCGGGTCTGCGCCGACGGCTTTTTGTATAACCAGGTGCGGTGCATGGTGGGCGCCATTCTCTATGCGGCTGAGGGGAAGTTCCGCCCGGAGGACATCGACGGTATTCTGGCCCGAAAAAACCGCACGGAGGCAGGCCCCACCGCGCCGCCGGAGGGCCTTTATATGACGAAGCTCTGGTATCGGGAGCCGGTAGGGCTGGAGACAGACCCCACCGAGGGCGGGTCGGACTGAGCCGCCGCCTCTCACCGGGCTGGAAAGGGAAGTCAGCTATGACAGCGAAACGACTGAAAAAGAAAAAACAGACCGCGACGGAACCCAAGCCGCTGCCCATTCCCGTCCGCGTGCTGGTGCGGCTGATCGCCATCGTCGTGACCTGCATCATGGTGCTGGGGGCGGTGCTCTTCATCGTGTACCGGGACACCGTCTCCCTGGACGGCGTGGTGCGCTACTTCCTCTATCGGAACATTGAGCGGGACGAGGACGGTGAGGCCCAGGACTTCACCTTCAGCTCGGACGCGGCGGATGCCTACGCCATGGTGGGGGACAATCTGGTGATCTGTGCCAGCAACTCCGTCCAGGTCTACTCCATCTCCGGCACCCAGCTGCTGTCGGAGTCGGTGCAGTTCACCACGCCGGTGGCCCTGGCTGCGGGGAATACCGCCGTGGTCTACGACCTGGGGGGCAACGACCTGATGGTGATTCAGGGGGAGGACATCGTCTTTTCCTACAGCACGGAATCCAATTACGCCATCCTGGGGGCACGCCTGAACGACAACGGCTACCTGTCGGTGGTGGAGGAGGCCGCCGGGTACAAGGCGGCCGTCACGGTGTTTGACGAGGACTATGACCCGGTGCTGAAGGAGAATATCTCCAGCGCCTACGTCATGGACGCCCTGGTGTCCCCGGACAACGACACCCTGGCCCTGATCACCATCGGTCAGGAGGACACCTCCTTTGCCAGCTATCTGGAGCTGTATGAGTGCGCCACCGGGGAGAAGCTGGTGGGCCTGAACCTGGGCAGCGACACGGTGCTGGATCTGTACTGGACGGGGGACACCATCCGCATCCAGACGGAGAGCGGCATCCTGCTGGTGGACGGCAGCGGGACGCTGCTGAACAGCTGGTCAGACAGCACCCAGTATCTGCAAAACTTTGCCCTGTGCGGAGTGAACTTCTCCGTGGAGCTGATGGGAAAATACCGGGCAGGCAGCATGGGCCAGCTGATGGTCATTGACGAAAATGGGGACGCCTTCGCCTCCCGTGCCATCAAGGAGGAGGCGCTGTCCGTCTCGGTGGCGGAGCGGTATATCGCCGTGCTGACGGCGAACCGCCTGATGATCTTCACCCGGGATCTGGACGAATACGCCTCCATCGCCAACGGCGGCGAAACCACGGTGCTGATGCGCTCCGACGGCTCCGCCATGCTGATCGGAGACGGCACCGCTCACCTGTATGTGCCGTAACGGGGTTGGCGCCGGAAAAGTTCGCAGTTTTTTTAGAAAAATTTGCGATTGGACATAAAATATTCATAACCCCGTGCTATACTGGGTAGGAAAACGGGGCAGGGAACCCCAGGTTGTACTGGCGTACAAACGCAAGGAGTAATGAACATGAAACCTACACTTTGCTCAAGATGCAAAAAGAACGTTGCAGTCGTCTTTATCACACGGCTGGAGAACGGTGAAACAAAGAACGAGGGGCTGTGCCTGAAATGCGCAAAAGAGCTGGGCATTCAGCCTGTGAACGAACTGATAGATAAGATGGGCATTTCCGACGAGGATATGGAGAACCTGACCGGCGAAATGATGAACGCCTTCGGCGGCCCGGAGGCTCTGGAGGAGATGACGGACGGCGAGGAACGCACGGAAGAGGACGAGGACCATAAAACCGCCACCTTCCCCTACCTGAATCAGCTCTTTAACCACAACCAGTCCGGCCGCGCCCAGGACGACGGCAGCGGCAGCAGCCGACAGGACCGGAAAAACGAACCCCCCAGGGGCCGCTCCGCCCAGAACCAGAAGGGCGGCGAGCGGAAATTTTTGGAGAGCTATTGCCAGTCCCTGACCGACCGGGCCAGAGAGGGCAAGCTGGACAACATCATTGGCCGTCAGGAGGAGATCAGCCGTGTGATTCAGATTTTGAACCGCCGGCAGAAGAACAACCCCTGTCTGATCGGCGAACCCGGCGTGGGCAAGACGGCCATCGCCGAGGGGCTGGCCATCCGCATTGTCCAGGGCAACGTCCCCTACAAGCTGCGGGACAAGGAGGTTTACCTGCTGGACCTGACCGCCCTGGTAGCGGGCACCCAGTTCCGGGGCCAGTTTGAGAGCCGGATGAAGGGCCTGATCGAGGAGATCAAGTCGGTGGGCAACATCATCCTGGTCATTGACGAGGTGCACAACATCGTGGGCGCCGGGGACGCCGAGGGCAACATGAACGCGGCCAACATCCTGAAGCCCGCCCTGTCCAGGGGAGAGATTCAGGTCATCGGCGCCACCACCTTTAACGAATACCGCAAGTATATCGAAAAGGACACCGCCCTGGAGCGGCGGTTCCAGCCGGTGACGGTGGCGGAGCCCTCCATTGAGGACGCTGTCGAGGTCATCCGGGGGGTGGCCCACTACTATGAGGACTATCATCAGGTCATCATCCCCGACGCAGTGGCCAGAGATGCGGTGCTGCTCTCTGAGCGGTATATCACCGACCGGTACCTGCCGGACAAGGCCATCGACCTGATCGACGAAGCCTGCTCCGACGTGAACCTGCACAACGCCAACCTGGCGAAAATCGCCGCATTGGAGAAGGACAAGGCCGACCTGGAGAAGGAGCAGGAGCTGCTCCAGCTACAGAACAGCCAGCAGAGCGAGACCCATAACAATGAGCTGACCGCCAACGAGAAGCAGATTTCCCGCTGCCGTCAGGAGCTGTCCAATCTGAACGCCGCCCGGCAGAATCTGCGGGCCAACACCTCCCTGACAGAGGAGGAGCGGGAGGAGCGGCTCCGCCAGAACGTGGAACAGACCCAGAAGGTCAAGACGGAGATGGCGAAGCTCCAGGAGCATCGCCGCAAAATCCAGGAGGCCGACGCTGACCGCAACTTTGAGCAGCGGGCCATTATCCAGAGCAAAATCCTCCAGACGGAGAACCAGCTCAGCACGTTAAAGGCCATCCCCCGGCCGGAGCTGAGCGTGGAAAATCTGGCCAGGGTCATCGAGCAGTGGACAGACATTCCCGCCAGCCGTATTCAGGAGGTGGAATTTGCCCGGCTGTCCGCCCTGGGCGACCGGCTGAAGGAGCACATTGTGGGCCAGGACGAGGCGGTGGAGGCCGTCACCGCCGCCATCCGCCGGAACCGGGTGGGCATCTCCCCCAAGCATAAGCCGGTGTCCTTCATCTTCGTGGGCTCCACCGGCGTGGGCAAGACGGAGTTGGTGAAGCGTCTGGCGGAGGATCTGTTCAGCACGCCGGACTCCCTGATTCGGCTGGATATGTCGGAGTATATGGAAACCTATGCGGTGTCCAAGATGATCGGCTCCCCTCCGGGCTATGTGGGCTATGACGAGGCGGGCCAGCTGACGGAGCGGGTGCGCCGCAAGCCCTATTCCGTCATCCTGTTTGACGAGATCGAGAAGGCCCACCCGGATGTGCTGAACATCATGCTGCAGATTCTGGACGACGGCCAGCTCACCGACTCCCACGGCCGCAAGGTGAATTTCGAGAACACGGTGATCGTCATGACCTCCAACGCCGGCAGCAATGAGCAGGTGGGCAGCGTGGGCTTCGGCAAGACGGTGAACGAGCAGGATAAGGACAAGACCATGAAGGCCCTCCAGGGCTTCCTGCGGCCGGAGTTTCTCAACCGGGTGGATGAAATCATTCACTTCAACCGCCTCAGCGAGGAGAACTTCCGCTCCATCGCCGGTATCATGCTGGGCGAACTGCGGGACGCCCTGGCGGAGAAGCGCATCACCTTCACCTGGGACGACAGCCTGCTGGACTATTTGACAGAAAAATCCTACTCCCTGACCTACGGGGCCAGGAACCTGCGCCGGTTGATTCAGAAGGAACTGGAGGACTCGATTGCCAGCGTGCTGATCGAGCAGTATATGACCACCATCACCCGGATGCACGCCAGCGCCAGAGAGGATGGCATTGTGCTTCAGTCCCAGTGACGGGCCGCAAAAGTTGGAAAGAGAAGTGAGAAACGTGAATGTTTGTGAACGCTTTTTGCGTTATGTGTCCTTTGACACTCAGTCGGACGGGGAGAGCCAGACCGTCCCCAGCACCGCAAAGCAGCTTGCTCTGGCCGAGGTGTTGCGGCAGGAGCTGGCGGAGCTGGGGCTGGAGGATGTGAAGCTGGACGCCTACGGCCGGGTGTACGGCCGCCTCCCCGCCACCCCCGGCTGTGAGGATTTGCCCGGTCTGGGCCTTATCTCCCACATGGATACGGCGGCGGAGGAGAGCGGCGCCAACGTGAAGCCCCGCATTGTGGACTACCAGGGGGGCGACATCGTCCTGAACGAAAAACTGGGCATTGTCCTGTCCCCCAGGGAGTTCCCCAGCCTGAACCGGTATGTGGGGAACCACCTCATCGTCACCGACGGCACCACCCTGCTGGGGGCGGACGACAAGGCAGGGGTGGCGGAAATCGTCAGCGCCCTGGCCTGTCTGGTGGAGCATCCCGACCTGGCCCACCGGGCGGTCTATGTGGCCTTCACCCCGGACGAGGAGATCGGCCGGGGCCCGGAGCACTTTGACTTTGACTATTTCCAGGTGCCCTATGCCTATACCGTGGACGGCGGCGAGCTGGGCGGGCTGGAGTATGAGAACTTCAACGCCGCCTCCGCGAAAATCGTCGTCCACGGCCGGAGCATCCATCCCGGCTCGGCCAAGAACAAGATGGTGAACGCCGTCCTCCTGGCCACCGAGCTGATTCAGATGCTCCCTCCGGCGGAGACCCCGGCCCACACAGAGGGCTATGAGGGCTTCTACCATGTGGGCGGCATCAAGGGGGATACCAGCTCCGCCACGGTGGGCATCATCATCCGGGACCATGACCGGGCCAGCTTTGAGGCCCGGAAAGTCTTCCTGGAGCAGGTGGTGGCCTTCCTGAACGCCAAGTATGGCGAGGAGCGGTTCACCCTGACCCTGCGGGATTCCTATTACAATATGAAGTCCTGCATTGAGCCCCACATGGAGCTGATCGAGCAGGCCAAACGGGCCTTCCTGGACGCGGGGGTGCAGCCCTGCACCGTCCCCATCCGGGGCGGCACCGACGGCGCACAGCTGAGCTATCAGGGTCTCCCCTGCCCCAACCTGTCCGTGGGCGGCGTGAACTATCACGGTCTGTACGAGTATATCCCGGTGGAGTCCATGGAGGCCATGGTGCGGGTGCTGGTGAACCTGGTGCGGGCGGATGGCTGATAACAGCGTACTGGTGGGGATGTCCGGAGGTGTGGACAGCTCTGTGGCCGCCGCCCTCCTGCTGGAGCAGGGGTTCGGCGTCACCGGCTGCACCATGCACCTCTTTGGGAACGACGCCCTGGGCTTAGGGCAGGAATCGGCCTGTTGCAGCCTCAGCGACGTGGAGGACGCCCGCCGGGTGTGCTGGAAGCTGGGGATTGCCCACTATGTGCTGAATTTTAAGGAGCAGTTTCGCCGGGAGGTCATGGCCGACTTTGCGGCAAGCTACCTCCGGGGGGAAACCCCCAACCCCTGTATCCGCTGCAACGGGGAGCTGAAATTTGGCGCCATGCTCCGCCGGGCGGCGGAGCTGGGGCTGGATTATGTCGCCACGGGGCACTATGCCAGGATCGAACAGTCCGGGGGTCGTTACCTGCTGAAGCGGGCGGCGGACAGCCAAAAAGACCAGACCTATTTTCTCTACAACCTGACCCAGGCCCAGCTGGCCCATACCCTGATGCCCCTGGGCGCGCTGACCAAGGCCCAGGTTCGGCTTTTGGCGGAGCGGTACGGCTTCCTGAACGCGAAAAAGGGGGACAGCCAGGACATCTGCTTCGTGCCGGACAGGGACTATGGCGCTTTTATTGAACGATTTACCGGTCAAGTCTGCCCGCCGGGGGACTTTATTGACCGGGACGGCAACGTGCTGGGCAGGCACAGGGGTCACATCCGCTACACTCTGGGCCAGCGGAAGGGGCTGGAAATCGCCCTGGGCCAGCGGGCCTATGTGACGGCCAAGGACCCGGCCCGGAACACCGTCACCCTGGGGCGCAACGAGGAACTGTTTTCCGACGGCCTGGCGGCCAGGGATTTGAACCTGATCGCCTGCGACCGGCTGGACGCCCCCATCCGCTGCACGGCGAAGATTCGCCACAGCCGGCAGGAGGCCCCGGCCACCGCCGTCCAGACCGGGGAGCACACCCTGGAGGTGCGGTTTGACCAGCCCCAGCGGGCGGTCACGCCGGGGCAGGCGGTGGTGTTGTACGATGGCGAGGTCGTCCTGGGTGGGGCGACCATTGACAGCGCGATGCAGCGTTAAGGAGGAATTTGCGATGATGCCCACAAGAGACGAGGCTTTTGCCCTGGTGAAGGAATACAATCAGGAGCCGTTTCATATCCGCCACACATTGACCGTGGAGAGCGCCATGCGCTCCTTCGCCCGGAGCCTGGGCTACGGCGACGAGGAGGAGTTCTGGGGCATTGTGGGGCTGACCCACGACCTGGACTTTGAGCGCTACCCGGAGGAGCACTGCGTCAAGAGCCAGGAGATCATGCGCCAGCACGGCTGGGATGAGCGGCTGATTCACGCCACTGCCAGCCACGGCTACGGCCTCTGCTGCGACATCAGGCCGGAGCATGAGATGGAAAAGGTGCTGTTCGCCTGCGATGAGCTGACCGGCCTGATTTACGCGGCGGCGCTGATGCGCCCCAGCAAGAGCGTGCAGGACATGGAGCTGAAAAGCATCAAAAAGAAGTTCAAGGATAAAAAATTTGCCGCCGGATGCAGCCGTGACGTCATCCTCCGGGGCGCGGAGATGCTGGGCTGGGAGCTTGGCGACCTGATGCAGCGTACCCTGGACGCCATGAAGGAGGGCGAGGCGGCTGTCAACGCCTATTTTGAGGCGTAAGGAGCCCCATCCAATACACAGGCACATTGACCAAAAAACAACCCCCGCTTCCCTGTCACGGGAAGCGGGGGTTGCTGTATTGTTGGGACAGATGTCAGTCCACCCACACCTTGCCGATGTCGGTGCGGTACTGCATATCCTTCCAGGTGATGGGTTTGGCGGCGGCGTAGGCGTTGGCCACGGCCTCCTGCAGGGTGTCGCCCCGGGCGGTGACGCCCAGCACCCGGCCGCCATTGGTCAGGTAAGCGCCGTCTGGGCCAAATTTGGTGCCCGCGTGGAACACATAAGCGCCCTCCACCTGCTCCAGGCCGGAGATGACGTTGCCCTTCTCGTAGGCCATGGGGTAGCCCCCGGAGGCCAGCACCAGGCAGCAGGCCGAAGCGTCCTTCCAGCGGATGTCGGTTTTGTCCAGCGTCCCGTCAATGCAGGCGTTGAAGATGTCAAACAGGTCGCTGTCCAGCAGGTAGAGCAGGGGCTGGGTCTCCGGGTCGCCAAAGCGGGCGTTGTACTCCACCACCTTGGGGCCGTCGGGGGTCAGCATCAGGCCGAAGTAGAGCACGCCGTGGAAGGGGCGGCCCTCCGCCTTCATGGCCTGAATGGTGGGCTGGAAAATCTCCGCCATGCAGCGTTGGGCGATCTCCGGGGTGTAGTTGGGAGAGGGAGCGAAGGCGCCTATGCCGCCGGTGTTGGGGCCCTTGTTGCCGTCATAGGCCCGCTTATGGTCCTGGGAGGACAGCATGGGGACAACGTGTTCCCCGTCCGCGAAGGCCAGCACCGTCACCTCCGGGCCGGTCATGCACTCCTCGATGACCACGGTGGAGCCGGAGGCGCCGAACTTGCCGTCCTCCATCATCTCCCGGACAGCCTGCTTCGCCTCCTCCACCGTGGCGGCCACGGTGACGCCCTTCCCCAGAGCCAGACCGTCGGCCTTCACCACGATGGGCGCGCCCTGGGCGTCGATATAGTCCAGCGCGGCCTGCTCCTCGGTGAAGGTCTGGTACTTTGCGGTGGGGATGTGGTACTTCGCCATCAAATCCTTGGAGAAGGACTTGGACGCCTCGATGATGGCGGCGTTCTTCCGGGGGCCGAAGGCCCGGATGCCGGCCTCCTCCATGGCGTCCACCATGCCCAGGGCCAGGGGGTCATCCGGGGCCACCATGACGAAGTCCATGGCGTTCTCCTTCGCCCACTGCACCATCTTTGCCACATCCGTGGCCCCGATGGGGACGCAGGTGGCCAGCTGGGCGATGCCCGCGTTGCCCGGAGCGCAGTACAGCTCCGTCACCTTGGGGGACTGGGCCAGCTTCCAGCAGATGGCGTGTTCGCGGCCACCGCCGCCGACGACTAATACTTTCATGTTTCACAGCTCCTTTTCATGATTCTGTGTGATAGCGTTACTGTACGCTGACCGTCCCGGCCAGCACCTGCTTATAATCTTCGTAGTTCTTTTCCAGCAGCGTGGGGGTGTCCAGCCCATAGGGGCATTTGCCCCTGCAACGGCCGCAGTGGAGGCACTGCTCAATGCGCTTCATCTTCTCCTGCCACTCCGGGGTCAGCCAGGACTGGGCGGGGGCCCGCCGCAGCATCAGGGACATCCGGGGCGCAGCTGTTGATCTCAATCCCCACCGGGCAGGGCATACAGTAGCCGCAGCCCCGGCAGAACTCCCCCCGGAGCTGGGCCCGGTCCCGGTCGATCACCACCTGCAGCTCCGCCGTCAGGACAGGGGGACAGTCGATGTAGGAGAGGAACTCGTCCAGCTCCCCTTCCCGCTGCACCCCCCAGATGGGCAGCACGTTGTCGAACTGGGCCTCAAAGGCGTAGGCTGCGGCGGAGTTGGTGATGAGGCCGCCGGACAGGGCCTTCATGGCAATAAAACCCATGTTTTTCTCCCGGCACAGCGCCACCAGCTCCAGCTCCTGCTCCCCGGAGATGTAGGAGAAGGGGAATTGCAGCGTCTCGTACAGCCCGGAGGCGATGGCTTCTTTCGCCACCGCCAGGCGGTGGTTGGTGATGCCGATGTGGCGCACCAGCCCTTTCGCTTTGGCCTCCAGCATGGCCTCGTAGACCCCGGTGCCGTCCCCCGGCTTGGGACACCAGGCCGGGTTGTGGAACTGGTAGAGGTCGATATAATCGGTGCGCAGATTGCCGAGGGAGGTGTTCAAATCCCTCCAGAAGTCCTCCGCCGTTTCTGCGGCAGTTTTTGTGGCCAGATAGACCTGGTCCCGGATGCCCTCCAGGGCCTGGCCCAGCTTGCACTCGCTGTCGGTATAGAACCGGGCGGTGTCAAAGAAGCGGATTCCGGCATGGTACGCCTTCCGAATCAGCCGGACGGCGTCCTCCTGGGAGATACGCTGAATGGGCAGGGCACCGAAGCCGTTCCTGTTCACGGTGATGCCGGTGCTGCCCAGGGTGACCATATCCATAGCGTTCCCTCCGTTCAAAAGAAAGGCAGCGCGCCTGCCGTGGTATTCTGCGGCAGGCACGCTTTGTCATTAGTGATGGAACAGCCGCATTCCGGTGAAGCACATGGTAATCCCGTGGCTGTTGCAGGCGGCGATAACGTTATCGTCCCGGATGGAGCCGCCCGGCTCGGCAATGTACTGAACGCCGGACTTGAAGGCCCGCTCCACGTTGTCGCCAAAGGGGAAGAAGGCGTCGCTGCCGCAGGCCACGCCGGACAGCTTGGAGACCCATTCCTTTTTCTCCGCCTCGGTGAGGGGCTCAGGCTTGACCTTGAAGCTCCCCTGCCACACGCCGTCGGCCAGAATGTCCTCATACTCGTTGGAGGTGTAGACGTCGATGGCGTTGTCCCGGTCGGGGCGGCGGATGCCGTCCACGAACTGGAGGCCCAGGACCTTCGGGTGCTGGCGCATCCACCAGTTGTTGGCCTTGTCGCCGGCCAGACGGATGCAGTGAATGCGGCTCTGCTGGCCCGCCCCAACACCGATGGTCTGGCCGTCCTTGACGTAGCAGACGGAGTTGGACTGGGTGTATTTCAGGGTGATGAGGGAGAGGATCAGGTCGGTCTTGGCGCTGTCAGGGAGGTTCTTGTTCTCGGTGACGATGTTGGACAGCATTTCCTCGTCAATGGTCAGGAAGCTGTGGCCCTGCTCAAAGACCACGCCGAAAATCTCCCGCCGCTCCTGGGCCTTGGGGACGTAGTTGGGGTCGATCTGAATGACGTTGTAGTTGCCCTTCTTCTTGGTTTTCAGGATGGCAAGGGCCTCGTCGGTGTAGCCGGGGGCGATGATGCCGTCGGAGACTTCGGCCTTGAGATAGGCGGCGGTGGATGCGTCGCAGACGTCGGACAGGGCAGCCCAGTCGCCATAGGAGCAGAGCCGGTCAGCACCCCGGGCCCGGATATAGGCGGAGGCGATGGGGGACACCTCGGCGTCCTTCTCCACAAAGTAGATGTGCCGGTCGATGTCCGTCAGAGGCTTCGCCACGGCGGCCCCGGCGGGGGAAACGTGCTTAAAGGAGGCGGCGGCGGGCAGGCCGGTGGAGGCTTTCAGCTCGCTGACCAGCTGCCAGGAGTTGAAGGCGTCCATAAAGTTGATATAACCCGGACGGCCGTTCAGCACGGTGATGGGCAGGTCGCCGCCGTCCGCCATGTAGATTTTAGAGGGCTTTTGGTTGGGGTTCAAGCCGTATTTCAGTTCCAGTTCCTTCATCCTCACACACAACCTTTCAAACGTTTACGTTCCTGATGACATCCTGGGTCTCGCCGGTGGCCAGGTCGATATAACGGACGAACAGGCTGACCTTGTTGTCCCTGTTCAGGCTGTTCCACACCAGCTCAGCAAATTCCTCCGCAGAGGGGGCGTCGATGCCCACCAGCTCCGGCTCCCCTTCAAAGGAGGGCAGGGGGTCGCCGTCCCCCATATAGGTGTGGATGAAGTGGCCGTATCCGGCCACAGGGGCGTCGTACTCGAAAAAGTACCGGCAGGTCTGGGACGGGTCGCCCTCAAAGCTCTTCAAAATGGACAGGTTATAGCTGCCGTCAGGCTTCACCACGCCGGAGATCCGGGGGGTGTAGTTGGGGGCGTCCGGCTCAAAGGTGCGCTGGAGCAGAGCGTGGCGGTAGCACTGGCCCTCCTGGAAGGCGTGCCAGATGGTGTCCGTCTGGTCGCCGTTGGTGACGATGGTCTTGCCCTCGTAGACCCGGACGGGGTGATAGATGATGAGGCTGGGGTCGGTCATTTTGGAGGGGCCAAAGGCCTCGGTGCGAATGCCGTCCTCGGTGACGGTGAAAATCCGGTTGCGGCTGTTGACGCTGCGGCCCATGATGAAGTAGCCGATGACCGCCTTGGTGTTATCGGCGCTGCGGCCCAGGACGATGCCCCGGCCGGGATAGGAATTTGTTTGCAGAAGCTCTGCCAGATTCAAAACCTTCATAAACGCTCACCTTTCTCTACTCTGCGATATGGACGATGCGGCCCTCCACCGAGAGCTTCCCGTCGCAAAAGAGCTGCACCGCCTTCGGCAACAGCTTCCACTCACATTCCTCCATGATGCGCCGCTGGAGAGTCTCCGGCGTGTCCTCCGGCAGCACGTCCACCGCCTTTTGCAGGATGATGGGGCCGCCGTCGCAGACGGCAGAGACGAAATGCACCGTGGCCCCGGACACCTTCACGCCGTAGGCCAACGCCTTTTCGTGGACGTGGAGGCCGTAGCACCCCTCCCCGCAGAAGGAGGGGATCAGGGCGGGGTGGATGTTGATGATGGCGTTGGGGTAGGCGTTCACCAGCTCCGGGGTCAGAACGTACATGAACCCGGCCAGGACGATGAGGCCGATGCCCAAATCTTTCAGCCGGAGGGCCAGGGCGGCGGTCATCTCCCGGTTGGAGGCATACTCCTTCCGGTTCACCACATAGGTTGGGATGCCGGCCTTCTTCGCCCGCTCCAGGGCGTAAGCGTTGGGGGAGGAGGACACCACGGCGGTCAGTTCCCCGTTGGGAAACATCCCGGCGGCCTGGGCGTCGATGAGGGCCTGCAAATTGGTGCCGCCGCCGGACACCAGCACGGCAATCTTCACCATCAGTAGTTCACCTCGACAGCGTTGTCGCCCTGGCCGATGTGGCCGATGATAAAGGCGTGCTGGCCGGCCCGGACCACGGTGTCCAGGGCCAGGCTGGCCTGGGCCCTGGGGACGGCGATGACCATGCCGATGCCCATGTTGAAGGTGTTGTACATATCCCGGGTGGGGATGTCCCCCGCCTTCTGGATGATGTCAAAGATGGGGGGGCAGGGGAAGGCGTTGGTGTCGATGACAGCAGTGAGCCCTTCTTTCATCATACGGGGGACGTTCTCGTAGAAGCCGCCGCCGGTGATATGGCTGACGCCGTGGATGTCCACCCCAGCGGACATAAGCTGACGGATGGCGTTGACGTAAATGCGGGTGGGCTTCAACAGCTCCTCGCCGATGGTGCAGCCCAAGGTGTCGGAGTAGTCGGCATAGTGATGCTCCACATCCAGCACCTTCCGCACCAGAGAGAAGCCGTTGGAGTGAACGCCGTTGGAGGTCAGGCCCAGGAGGATGTCACCGGGGGCCATATGGTCATGGGTGATGACCTTCTCCCGGTCCACGATGCCCACGGAGAAGCCCGCCAGGTCGTACTCGTCCTCCGGGTAGAAGCCGGGCATTTCGGCGGTTTCGCCGCCGATCAGGGCGCAGCCCGCCATGCGGCAGCCGTCGGTGATGCCCTTCACAATGGCCTCGATGCGGGCGGGAATGTTTTTGCCGCAGGCGATATAGTCCAGGAAGAACATGGGCATGGCCCCGCCGCAGATGATGTCGTTGACGCACATGGCCACGCAGTCAATGCCCACCGTGTCATGCTTGTCCATCAGGAAGGCGATTTTCAGCTTGGTGCCCACGCCGTCGGTGCCGGAGACCAGCATGGGGGTTTTCATCCCCGTCAGGTCGGGCTGGAACAGGCCGCCGAAGTCCCCAATGCTGCCCACCACGCCTTTGATATAGGTGGACTCCACCAGCGGGCGGATGCGGTCCACCGCCTCGTAGCCGGCTGTGACGTCTACACCGGCGGCGGCATAGGAGTCAGATTTGCTGTTGGTAATCATAACTTTTGTCCCTCCTGGAAGTGAAGATGTGGAACCGGCAGAATGTAGTTGCCGGTGAAACAGGCGTCGCAATAGTTCAGGTCCAATTTTTCCGACAGGTGCCGCAGCCCCTCCAGGGGCATATACTGCAGGGAGTCCGCCCCGATCAGGCGGCAGACCTCCTCCTCTGTCCGGTCGTAGGCAGCCAACTGCTCCCCGCTGGGGATGGCGGTGCCGTAATAGCAGGGGTGGCGGAACGGGGGCGCGGTGACCTTCATATGCACCTCTGTGGCCCCGGCGTCCCGGAGGAGCTGGACAATCCGGGCGCTGGTCTTGCCCCGGACGATGGAGTCGTCCACCAGGATGACCCGCTTCCCCTTCACCACGCTGCTGTTGGCGTTCAGCTTGATGCGCAGGGCGTTGCGCCGCTCCCAGGTGCTGCTCTGGATGAAGGTGCGGGCGATATAGCGGTTCTTCACCAGGCCGATGCCGTAGGGGATGCCGGACTCCCTGGCATAGCCCAGGGCGGCGGCCAGGCCGGAATCGGGGACGCCGATGACCAGGTCGCCGTCCACGGTGCTGTTCCGGGCCAGGTAGCGCCCGGCCTCCTCCCGCACCACGCCGATGGTGGTGCCGTCGATGACGGAGTCCTGACGGGCGAAGTAAATCAGCTCAAACATACAAAGGGCGCTCTTCGCCGCCTTCACCCGGCAGAACTGAGAGGTCACCGCCCCGTTCCGGACGGAGATCAGCTCGCCGGGGCGCACGTCCCGGATCAGCTCGCCCCCCAGGGCGGCGATGGCGGCGGACTCGCTGGCAAAGACATAGCTGTCCCCCACCCGGCCCATGCAGAGGGGGCGGAAGCCGTTGGGGTCCCGGAAGGCCGCCATCTCGTCCTGGCTCATGACCACCACGGAGTAGGCGCCGATCATATACTCCATGGCGTTGATCACCGCGTCCTCCAGGGTGTTGGTGCGCAGATGCTCCCGGACGATGAGGTAGGTGATGATCTCGGCGTCGTTGGTGGTCTGGAAGATGGCCCCCCGGTTTTCCATCTCGATTTTCAGCTGCATATTGTTGACCAGCTTGCCGTTGTAGCACAGGGCCAGAGAGCCGCTGGTCCGATGCACCACAATGGGCTGGGCGTTCAGGGGGTTCACGTCGGCGGCGTTGTTGGCGTGGCGGACGTGGCCGATGGCGGCGGTGGCCCCCAGCAACCTGTCCATCTCCTTCCGGGAAAAGACCTCCGGCACCAGCCCCTGGGCCTTGTGGAGCCGGATGGAGCCGTCGATGCAGGCGGCGATGCCGCAGGAGTCCTGCCCCCGGTGTTGGAGGGTATAAAGGGCGTTGTAGGTGTCGTAGACCGGTTCACGGCTGTCCTGCGCTGTGCCCATGAGATCGGAAGGAGCCTTGACAATGCCAAAGACGCCACATTCCTCATGCAGCTCCCCGGCGGGGTCAAGAAGCAGGGATGGTGTTTCCATAGTCACACTCCTGACAGTCAAACTTGAAGGGCGCTCATGAAAGCTCCGCCTGAACCTTCGCGTCCTTGGCCCGGACGCCTTCCGCCATCTCGGCCTTAAAGGCGGCGAGCTTCGCGGCCAGCTCCTCGTCCTGGAGGGCCAGCATCTGGGCGGCCAAAATGCCGGCATTGGCGGCCCCGTTGACCCCAACGGTGGCCACGGGGATACCGGTGGGCATCTGCACGATGGAGAGCAGGCTGTCCAGCCCGCCCATCATGCTGGTCTTGATGGGCACGCCGATGACGGGCAGGGTGGTGTAGGCGGCCAGCACGCCTCCCAGATGGGCGGCCTTGCCCGCCCCGGCGATGATGACGCCGAAGCCGTTTTCCCTGGCGTGGGAGGCGAAGGCCTCCGCGTCGGAGGGGGTGCGGTGGGCGGAAATGACCCGCACCTCATAGGGGATACCAAATTCCTTCAGTTTGTTGACCGCCTCCAGCATGACGCTGAGATCGCTGTCAGAACCCATAACAACTGCCACTTTCAAAGACATACAGCTTTACCTCCAGTAAAAGAAACAGCAAGCAGAAGATGCGAAGTCTGCCTGCTGCACGGACTGCGGGGCCTCGCCCGGCCCCCAAGCAAAAGAAAAAGCAGGATGAACGAACTGAACCGACACGCCCTCCTTCTCTGATAAATACATTTTAGCGGATTCAAAACCTGTTTTCAAGTGAAAACAAGGTGGAATTGGGAACTTTGTCGCCTTCCACAATGGAGGTGCAGAAAAAGATTTTATCTTTGTGAATCCGTCCAGAATTTTTGTCACAGCAGCGCGGTGCCGTGTAAAATGCGGCGGCACTGGGCCAGGCGCTCCGACCAGGACGCCTCCCCGGCGTAGGATTTGCGGATGCGGGGCAGCGTCTCCCCCGTCTCCGCCAGCGCCCGGCGGCAGGCGTCCAGAAATTCGATGTCAAAATGGGCGGGATAGACCACGTCCCCATACTGATCCAGCTCCGGCCCCGCCGTCAGGGTGACGATGGGCCTGCCGGTCTGCAAACAGGCATAAAAGGTCTCCGGCAAGACGCTTTCCTCTGCGTCGGAGCCGGGCAGGGAGAGGCAGACGTCAAAATGGCCCAGGTAATGGGGCAGGGAGACGTAAGACTTCTCCCCCAGCACATGCACGTTGGGCAGCTGCGCCAGGGCGCTGAAGCCGGGGTTGTAGCGGGAGACGCTCCCCGCCAGCACAAAGCTCCAATCCGGCTGGGCTTTGGCGGCGTAAATCAGCGGCGCCAGATTCGTCCCCTCCCCGCAGCTGCCCAGCATCCCGAAGATGGGATGGGGAATGTCCGCCAGGTCGTGGGGGGTGCGCAGGCCGTCGCCGATGCTGGGAGCAAAGAGGGCGTCGTCGAAGCCGTTGGGCACCAGGGCCAGGTTGTGGCAGAAGGGGGAAAGCTGCTCCTCCAGGAAGGGGGAGGCGGCAAAGACCACGTCCGCCCCGTCGCACAGCACCGCCTCCCACTCACCGGGGGCCAAGCCGTCCCAGCTGCGGTCGCAGTCATAGATCAGCCCGCTGTGGGGGATGTCCTCAAAGTATCCGGCGCAGGTGGGGCTGCCGCACCACAGCAGCGGGGCCTCCCAGCCGTACTGGGCCAGGGCGGAGCGGATGAATGCGCCGATGCGCTTGCACTCCCCCGGCGCACGGGTCTCATAGTCCTCCGTCACGGAGACGGAACAGGGCAGAGTAAACAGCGTGACCCGTTTATTCAGCCGACAGCCCTCCTTCGGGTTCCGCCACCGGCGCTCTCCCCAGTCAAAGGGGCCGATGGCCGGTTCAAAGACCATCAGCTCCGCCTCCTCCAGCGCGCCGGGCAGGCGGCGCAGCCGGGACGGGAACGGCTGCCATCTGTAATTGGGAATGGAAACGATTTGCACCATGGGAACCTCCCTGGCGGCGTCTGCCGCCGGATGTGCGGAAGCATATAGCGTTGTTGTTGTTATTGTATCACATTGTCCACTGGTTTTCCACCGTTTTTTCCGGGTTTTGCCGTGATTCCGCTGATTCTATGCCAAACTGAATGAAAGGGGGCTGTCAGAAACAACCTTTTATGGTATACTGAAACCATAACGATAGGAGGTATACCGTTATGAAGCTGAAGTCGAACATTGATTATAAGAAATTTCTGGCCAGTGTGCGCCGCTGCAAGGGCGAGGTGTACTACGACACCGTGGAGGGCGACCGGCTGAACCTGAAGTCCACCCTGTCGGAATACCTGTTCGCCACCGCTGCCATTACATCGGACATCATTGAGGACGGCGGCGTTGTTTGCCAGCTGGAGGAGGACTATGCCCTTCTGGCGGACTTCGTGGAGGCATAAAGGGCGGCGGGCTTCCCTGCCTCCGGCCCTCAGACACCTATCATCTAATGCAAAAAGGAGTGTGCCGCCGTGTTCCTTTGGTTGGAGCAGCTGGAAGGGCAGCTTTTGCTGCTGATACAGGGCCTGCGCTGCGGCCCCCTGTCCGCCGTGCTGGTGCCGCTGACCCGGCTGGGGAATTACGGCGGGATTTGGATCGCCTGCGCCCTGGTGATGCTATGCTTCCGGCGCACCCGGCGGGCGGGCGTTGCCGGACTGATCGCCCTGCTGATGAGCCAGCTCATCAACGACCAGCTGCTGAAAAATCTGGTCTGCCGCCCCAGACCTTTCACCCAAATCGAAGGGCTATGGACGCTGGTGGAAGCGCCCACGGACTTCTCCTTCCCGTCGGGGCACAGTTGCTCCGCCTTTGCCGCCGGGGTGACCTGGTGGCGGACGCTGGACATCCGGTGGCTGAAGCGCCTGCTGATGACGCTGGCCGTGCTGATGGCCCTGTCCCGGCTCTATGTGGGGGTGCATTACCCCACCGACGTTCTGTGCGGCGCAGTGGTGGGGAGCCTGATTGCCCTGCTGGTGTGCCGTGGGCTGGAGGAGCTGGAGGGCAGACTGCCTCCCAAAAAAGCATAAAAACGCAGGCCGGAAGGGTTGCCCCTTCTGGCCTGCGTTGTTCATTCATTCCGCAATTTATCATGACGGCGTTCCCAAGTTGGCGGGAGGCCCTCCCCGGTCCAGGGTACGGAGGAAGCGAGAGAGCGCCCGGCGGTTTTTCAGCACCACCGTCTTGTCAGGATAGGTGTCCTGCACCCAGCGGTAGCGGCTTTTCTTCTGCGGGGTGCGCCCATCGTGAAGTACCCATTTGACAAACGCCAGGTCCACCTTCTCCGGGCAGCCGGGGGCGGCGCTGTCCCGGCTCCGGCCCCGGTAGGTGAAGTACCGCTTATACACCCGGTACAGGCAGAAGAACCGATTGAACTGGAAAGAGACGATCAAATCCGCCTCCTCCATGCGCCCTGCGTAGTCACAGCCGGAATAGTTTCCGTCTATCGCCCACTCCTCCGGATGGGCGGCGCAGAAGGCCCGGTAGTCCGCCAGCATTTCCTCCCCGTGCCGCTCCACCCAGCCGGGGGCAAAGTGGATGGTGTCCAGGTGCAGCACCGGGAGGTCATACCGTTTCCCCAGCGCCGCGGCCAGGGTGGACTTTCCGGAGCCGCTGTAGCCGATGATGGCAATTTTCATGCAAAAATCCTCAAAAAAAGGACGGCTATCCGAGGATAGCCGTCCCATTTGTCTTTGTGTAGAAGAATTACTTCAGCTCGACCTTGCCGCCGACAGCCTCGATCTTCTCCTTCAGCTCGTCGGCCTCCGCCTTGGCAGCGGCTTCCTTCAGCGTGGTAGGAGCGTTCTCGACGGCAGCCTTGGCGTCGGCCAGGCCCAGACCGGTGATCTCGCGGACAACCTTGATGACCTTGATCTTGCCCTTGGGGTCAGCCAGGCCAGCCAGAACCACGTCAAACTCGGTCTTCTCCTCCACCTCGGGAGCGGCAGCGGCAGCGCCGGCAGCGGGAGCAGCCATGGAAGCGGCGGAAACACCGAAGGTCTCCTCCAGAGCCTTGACCAGCTCGGACAGCTCGAGGACGGAGAGGGACTTCACTTCTTCAACAATCGCATTGATATCAGCCATGATAGTTAGCCTCCTAAAAATAGAATTGATTCATGTGCGGACAGTGCCTGTCCGGAAAATGGGCCGAACGATTATTCGGCAGCGGGTGCGGCTTCGGCAGCGGGTGCGGCCTCGCCTTCGGGAGCGCCCTCGCCGCCCTCCTTCTCCGCGATGGCGGCGATGACGGCAGCCAGGGAGACGATGGGGGCCTGCATGACACCCAGCAACTGAGCGATCAGGTCGTTCTTGGAAGACAGGGTGGACATCTGGGCAATTTCCTCCTCGGAGAGGATCTTCCCCTCCAGGAAGGCGGCCTTGATGTGGAACTTGGTGTCAGGGCCAAGCTCCTTAATGGCGTCGGCGATGGTGCGGATGGGGACGATGGGATCGTCCACACCGATGGCCAGGGCCGTGTTGCCGTGAAGGACGCCGTCCAGCTCAGAGAGGCCGGCATCGTCCAGGGCGCGGCGCACCATGGTGTTCTTCACCACGCTGTACTGCACGCCGGCGGCACGCATCTTGTTGCGCAGGGCGGTGTCCTGGGCGACGGTGATGCCGCTGTAGTCCACCAGAACGCCGGACTGGGCGTTCTTCATCTGATCCTCCAGGGCGGCAACCACCGCCTTTTTGGACTCCAAAACCTTTGCGTTTGGCATACTATGTTTCACCTCACAAAAGAAAAATCCTCCGCGTCGCAGGACAGGAGGACAGTACAGTAAAACCTTTGCAGTTTTATCAGCACTCTCGGCAGGCGGCATAAGCCATTAAACGGTGGGTACCTGCTGTCTACGAACGCAACTATTATTATAGGTGAGGGGAGGGGATTTGTCAACCCCCTTCCCCCACAAAAAACGGAGAAATCAGGAACCTCTGAATAAATGGACGAGAGCGAATTGCGAGGAAATTTGCGTCAGAAAAAGGCGCAAAAGCGCAGGAATCCTGACGGATTTCAAGATTTTGCAACGCATTTATGGCGCAAATTTACCGCAAGGCGCCGAAGTGCATTTGTTCAGAGGTTCCCTTAATTACACCAGCTTGGCGGGGTTCACACGGACGCCGGGGCCCATGGTGGAGGCCACGGTGCAGGACTTGATATACTGGCCCTTGGCGGCGGCGGGCTTCGCCTTGATGATGGCGCCGATGAGGGCGTTGAAGTTCTGCTCCAGCTTCTCGGTGCCGAAGGAGGCCTTGCCGATGGGGCAGTGGATGATGTTGGTCTTGTCCAGACGGTACTCCACCTTACCGGCCTTCGCCTCGGTGACGGCCTTGGCGGCGTCAGGGGTGACGGTGCCGGACTTGGGGGAGGGCATCAGGCCCTTGGGGCCCAGCAGCTTACCGAGACGGCCCACGAACCGCATCATGTCGGGGGTGGCGATGACCACGTCGAACTCAAACCAGTTCTCCTTCTGAATCTTCTCCACCAGGTCCATCTCGCCCACATAGTCCGCACCTGCGGCCTTGGCGGCCTCGGCCTGTGCGCCCTTGGCAAAGACCAGAACGCGAACGTTCTTGCCGGTGCCGTTGGGCAGGACGATGGCGCCGCGGACCTGCTGGTCAGCGTGACGGCCGTCTACGCCCAGCTTGACATGGAGCTCAACGGTCTCGTCAAACTTCGCCTTGGCGGTCTTGACCACCAGGTCCAGAGCCTCATTGGTATCGTACAGATTGCCTTTTTCGATGAGCTTCAGGCTGTCTTCATATTTTTTACCCATAGTTACAAACCTCCTTAGTCGCCAATCGTCACGCCCATGGAGCGGGCGGTGCCGGCAATCATGGACATAGCGGCTTCCAGGGATGCAGCGTTCAGGTCGGGCATCTTGGTCTCGGCGATCTTCTGCAGGTCGGCCTTGGACAGGACAGCCACCTTCTTCTTGTTCGGCTCACCGGAAGCGGTTTCGATGTTGCAGGCCTTCTTAATCAGCACAGCAGCAGGGGGGGTCTTGGTCACGAACGTGAAGGAACGGTCGGCATAGACGGTGATCACCACGGGGATGATCAGGCCCATATCCTTCTTGGTCCGCTCGTTAAATTCCTTGGTAAAGGCGGCAATATTGACGCCGTGCTGGCCCAGTGCGGGGCCGACAGGGGGGGCGGGAGTTGCCTTGCCTGCGGGGATCTGCAGCTTTACATAGCCAGTAATTTTCTTCGCTTTTGCCACGAAGAACACCTCCTAAGAATAGTGAAATAAAAATTGTGATTTGAGTCTCAGTCCGATTCGATCAGCTCAACCTGATTCAGCTCCAGCTCCACCGGAGTCTCCCGGCCGAACATGGAAACGTTCACGCGGACTTTGCCTTTGCTGATGTCAAGTTCGTCAACCACGCCGATGAAGGTGTTCAGCGGGCCGTCGGTGATGCGGACAGTGTCGCCCATCCCGTAGGCCACAGTGATTTCCTTCTTGTCCACCCCCAGGGCGGCGATCTCATCATCGGTCAGGGGGATGGCGTTGTTGCCCTCACCCACAAAGCCGGTGACGCCCCGGATATTGCGGACGATGTGCCAGGTCTCGTCGGTCATCACCATCTTGACCAGCACATAGCCGGGAAACACCTTGCGCTCCACCGTTTTCGGGCCGTTGTCGGTGATCTCGGTGACGGTTTCCATGGGGATGGACACCGTCTGAATCACGTCCTGGAGCCCGCGGTTATCGACGTACTTGGTGATCGTGCTGGCCACCGCATTCTCGTAACCGGAATAGGTGTGAACCACGTACCACTTCGCTTCGAAACCCATCTGCGTATTATCAAGCATGACCGTTCACCTCAGCCCTGGGCCAGGTTGACCAGGGCGCGGATGATGGCGGCGGCCAGCGCGTCAAAGACCCAGATGCAGATGCCCACCGCCAGGATGCAGACCAGCACCACCAGGCAGTTCTTCAGCAGCTCTTTTCTGGTGGGCCAGTGGACCTTTTTCAGCTCCACCTTCATGTCATGGCACCAGCTCTTGGCCTTCCGGGCAGTACGGACAAAGAAGTTGGGCTTCTTCTCGCCCTTGGCGTCCTTTTTGCCGCTGTCGGCCTTCTTCTCCTTGACGGCTTCTGTTTCGTTCACAGTTTTGGTCTCTTCCGCGACCTCAGGGCTGGATGCGCCCTTGGCTTTTTTTGCGTTTTTCGCCATATTCATACACCTTTCTCGTGAATCTCGCAGTTGACGCCTTACTTCGCTTCAACGTGCTCGGTGTGTTTCCGGCAGAAGGGACAGTACTTGTTCATCTTGAGACGGTCGGGAGTGTTCTTCTTGTTCTTCATGGTGTTGTAGTTTCTCTGCTTGCACTCGGAGCACCGCAGGGTGATCTTTTGCCGTGCGCCAGCCTTCGCTTTTGCCATTTTCGGCACCTCCTTGGTTTCGTAATTGTGGGTCAAAAAAGCCGGAACCCCGGCAGGCTGACCCGTTACAGGGAATCCCGCCGAACTTCCGGCCGAAATGCCGCAGAAACCCCCTGCGGCACAAACAGTCATCAAGCGTTCGGCAGAAGCGCTGCCTCCCTGCTACGGCGCAGCGGATGCGCCCCGCAGAGGCGCCCTCATGCGTAAAAATGCGCATGAAAAGAAAGCCCCTGCTCACAGGTGATATTACTATACCACGCCTGCCGGCCGCTGTCAAGGACTTTTTTCCCAAAAAAAGCAAAACGCCGCCCCTGTTTGCCCTAGGGAACCTCTGAATAAATGGGCAAGAGCAGATTGCGAGGAAATTTTCGCCAGAAAAAGGCGCAAAATTGCAGGAATCCTGACGGATTTCAAAATTTTGCAACGCATTTATGGCGGAAATTTACCGCAAGACGCCGCGGCTCATTTGTTCAGAGGTTCCCTAGAAAAGGGGTGGACAAGGGGGCGGGAAAGATGGTACAATACAAGGCGAGGATGTGAGACTATGCGCATTATGGCGATCGACTATGGGGACGCCCGCACCGGCGTGGCCATCTCCGACCCCTTCGGTATGCTGGCGGGCTGGACCACCGTGATCCATTCCTGGCGTCAGGAGGAGGTTTTAAGCCGGCTCCTGGACATCATCCGGGAGCATGGCGTGGATGAGCTGGTGCTGGGCCTGCCCAAGAACATGAACGACACCTGCGGCCCCAGGGTGGAGAAGAGCCGTCAGCTGGCCGCCCTGCTGGAGGAGGCCACCGGCATGGAGGTTCATCTGTGGGATGAACGGCTGACCACGGTGGACGCCCACCGCATCCTGTCGGAAAACGGGCGGCGGGGCAGGCAGCGGAAGGAGAAGGTGGATGCGGTGGCCGCCTCCCTGATTCTGGAGGGCTATCTGGGCTGCCGCCGCAGCCAAAACGGTTAGAAAGAGGGAAACACAATGCTGTTTGACGCGGATGACAACTCTGTAGTGCTGGAGCTGGAGGACGAGGCCGGGCGCCGCGTCCGCTACGAAATGCTGGACCTGGTGGAGTACGGCGGGGAGGCCTTTGGCATCTTCCTCCCGGCGGAGGACCACGAGGGGGATGTGGCCATTCTGCGGCTGGCCGGAACGGACGCCCAGAAGTCGGAGGGCTATGTCCCGGTGAACGACGAGGCGCTGGAGCAGGCCGTTTTTGACATCTTCCAGATCAAGAACATGGATGCCTTTGACTTTGGGGACAGCGCCTTCACCCAGAACGACCTGTTCGCGTAACCGCCGCAGAGACAGGAAAACGGCCCGCTGCACAGCGGGCCGTTTTCCATGAGCAGATGCTCACACATTACGCACGGGTAACTTTCCCGGAACGGAGGCATCTGGAGCAGACATATACGTGAGTGGGAGTGCCCCCCACGATAGCCTTGACGCGCTTCACGTTGGGCTTCCAGGTGCGGTTGGAGCGACGATGGGAGTGAGAAACCTGAATCCCAAAGGTGACGCCTTTCCCACAAAAATCGCACTTTGCCATTTTGCTGACCTCCTTCTCATTCACAATCACTGCTCACGCAAGCGATCAATCTTATGAAACAGCATTGATTATAATACCAGATGGAACGGATAAAATCAACCCCTTTCCCGGAATTTTTTAAAAAATTTTGCATCGTCCCCCGAAGGGGCCGGTCTCCGGGACAGAGGGCGGCGGCTTCCGGGAAACCGCCCGTTGACATCCACGCGAAAAACAAATATAATTCTAACGGACGATTCTGTCTGTCCGCCGTCGGCGGAGGCAGCTTTTGCGGCGGCTGACGGATGATTTGAGAGGGGTGAATCAGTATGGATATGGCGCTGCCCCGTTATGTGCTGCAGTTCATGGCCATCATCGTGCTGCTGACCCGGCACTGCAAAAAGGGGGAGCAGAAGTGGTGGCAGTGGCTGGCGGTCAGCGCGGTGGGCCTGGGGATGGGCATCTTCTTTAACAGTTATCTCGGAGACGCCGCCATCGGCTTCTATCTGCTGACGGTTTACCTCCTCCTGGCCTACTGGCGTGTGCTGAAGCTGTCCTTTGCGGAATACATCTTCTACTATTCGGCGGGGATGCTGATCCAGGACGCGGTATTCAACGCCTATGTGATTTTTTATTACCTGTTCGCCCTGGAGGCGGCCGGGTGGTGGAACAACGCCGTGTACCTTGCCGTGTTCGCCGCCCTGTACGCCGGGGTATACCGCTTTCTCAACTGGTGGCGCAGCCGGGAGGGGGAATTGCGGATTCAGACCAACGTGACGGTGCTGTCCATTCTGATTTTCCTGATCAACCAGATGAGCCAGATCTTCATTGTTGTGGACGAGACCTATGACTGGTCCAATCTGGAGCTGCGGCTGTACAGCCTTCTGGTTTGCGTGCTGGCGCTGAGCATTCAGTTCGGGCTGTTTCGCAGCAATCAGCTCCAGCGGGACAATGAGGCCATCCGGCTGATTCTCCACAACGAACGGAAGCAGCACGCCCTCACCGCGGAGACGGTGGAACTGATCAACCTGAAATGCCACGACCTGAAACAGCAGATCGCGGCGGTCCGCCGCGCAACCGCCGCTTCGGAGCAGGAGCAGGAGCTGCTGCGGGTGGAAGAGGCCATCGGCTTCTATGACAGTATGCTGAAAACCGGCAGCGATGGGCTGGACACCATTCTGGGGGAAAAGCGCCTGATTTGCGAGAAGGCGCAGATTCGCCTGAAGTTTATGGGGGACGGCAGCGCCCTGAACGTCATGCGGGATGTGGACCTTTACACGCTGGTCGGCAACGCCCTGGACAACGCCATAGAATGTGTCCGGGCCATCGACGATGTGGAAAAGCGGGTCATCCTGTTTGAGGTGAAGCGCAGGGCCGGCCTGGCCGTGATTCACATGGAGAATTGCTGCGAAACGCCCCTGCGTTTCCGCAACGGTCTGCCGGAGACCACCAGGGGCGACCGGCGGTATCACGGCTACGGCATGAAGAGTATGCAGTTCATCGCGGCGCAGTACGGCGGGACGCTGCTGGCCTGCCAGAAGGATGCCCGCTTTGTGCTGAACATCACCATTCCCCTTGCGCCGTCCTGACCCAGGGGCAGACCATCCCCCCGCCGTCCCTGAGGACAGCGGGGGATTCCATTTGACCGGCAAATCCTGTCTCAGTTTTCCGTGCTTTCTTCCTGGTCCATGCCCCGGCGCACCGCCTGGATGGCGATGGCACACTCCAGCCGCTTGCGCTCCAGCTCGCAGGCCACCTTGCTGGGCTTCATGATGTCGCCGTTCACATTGTAATTGCAGGCGGAGCAGCCGCCGGAGCAGTAGAACTTGGCCCAGCAGTTCCGGCAGTCCTCCTTGGTGTAGATGTTCACCCCGGCAAACCGCCCGGCCACCTCCCGGTCAAAGGTGCCCTCGTACAGGTTGCCGATTTTGAAATCCGGGTCGCCCACAAACTGATGGCAGGGGTAGATGTCCCCCTCCGGGGTGATGGCCACATATTCGTTGCCTGCGCCGCAGCCCCGCATCCGCTTGATGACGCAGGGGCCCTGGGACAGATCCACATTGAAATGGAAGAAGTTCACCTCCGGCCGGTCCACCAAGGCCGCCGCCAGCTTCTCATACTCCGCGCAGGCGGCGGGCACCTCCGCCTCCGTGATGGCGTAGGGGTCCCCCGGCTTGCCCACGCAGGGCTCCACCGAGACGTTGCGGAACCCCAGGTCGTCGGTGATGTGCAGCACGTCGGCGGCAAAGTCCAGATTCTCCCGGGTGTAGGTGCCCCGGACGTAATACTCCTTGTCCCCCCGGTCCGCCACCAGCGCCTGGAATTTGGGCAGGATGGCGTCATAGCTGCCGGAGCCGTCCACCTGGACCCGCATACGGTCGTTGACCTCTTTCCGGCCGTCCAGGGACAGGACGCAGTTCTTCATCTCCTGATTGAAATAGGCTGTGTTCTCCTCATTCAGCAGCATCCCGTTGGTGGTCATGGTAAAGCGGAAGTGCTTGTCATGGGTCTTTTCGAGCTCACGGGCGTACTCCACCGTTTTTTTGCAGGTGTCCAGGGCCATCATCGGCTCCCCGCCGAAGAAGTCCACCTCGATGTTCCGGCGGCTGCCGGACTTTTCCACCACGAAGTCAATGGCCCGCTTCGCCGTCTCAAAGCTCATCAGCTTCCGTCCGGTGCCGTAGCCCCCCTGGGAGGCGAAGCAGTACTTGCACCGGAGGTTGCACTCATGGGCCACGTTCAGGCACAGGGCCTTGATGGGGGTGTTCTTCACCACCGCCCAGGACGGGTCGATGTACGTCTCGTCCTGATAGAGGAGGCCCTGCTCTTTCAGCTCCTTCAGCTCGGCCCAGCACTCCCGCACCTCTTCCTCCGTGTAGGCGGGGAGGCCGGCGCACAGGGCGGCCACATCGTCGCAGAACTGCGTCTCCCCCATGGCCTGCAGCACATCATAGCTCATCCGGTCCAGCACATGGACCGCGCCGCTGGCCACATCCAGGGCGATATAGCAGCCCAGCGTCTGAAATGTATGAATCATCCTTTGTATTCCTCTCTATTCACCTGAAAACAGGGGATATGAACGCCCTGACGGGCAAAAGAAAACTCCCTGCCGCAGCAACGGGAGTTTTCCGGCTAAGCCTTGGGAACCTTTGAATAAATGAACAAGAGCGAATTGCGAGGAAATTTTTGTCAGAAAAAGGCGCAAAGGCGCAGGAATCCTGACGGATTTCAAGACTTTGCAACGCATTTATGGCGAAAATTTACCGCAAGGCGCCGCAGTTGCATTTATTCAGAGGTTCCCCTGGGATGTGGCTTACTTCTGCTCACACTGCTGGTTGGCAACGGTGCAGGAAGTCTTGCAGGCAGACTGGCAGGAAGTCTGGCACTCGCCGCAGCCGCCGTGGGCAGCGCTGTTTTTCAGGGTGGCACCATTCAGCGTCCGGATATGCTTCATGTTAATTCCCTCCTCGTCATAGGTCTTTCTGTCATTCTACCATATTCCAATGGATAATGCAATTCTTTTCTGCAAAATTTCAGTCGTTCTTTCCAACATTATTTTAACGATTCTACTTGACAAAACAACGAAAAGCGTTTAAAATGAAAGCAACTAAAATAAAAGGCGAGTTTGTTTAACGCGTGCGAACCATTTTATTTTTGTAAGCTAACTGTAAGGAGGCAGTGCAATGGGCGGCAAATTGGAAACCTTCCAAAAAAAGAAAGACTTTCTGATCTGCGTAGACTCAGACGGATGCGCCATGGACACCATGGACATCAAGCACATCCGTTGCTTTGGGCCGTGCATGGTGGAGGAATGGGGTCTCCAGGCGTGGGAGGAGCCGATCCTCACCCGCTGGAATGACATCAACCTCTACACCATGACCAGAGGCATCAACCGGTTCAAGGGGCTGGCGATGATGCTGCGGGAAATCGACAGCGCATACACCAAGATCGAGGATTTGGAGACGCTGGAGCACTGGGTCGCCACCAGTGACGAGCTTTCCAACAGCGCCATCGAAAAGGCCATCGGGGAGACGGACAGCGTTTGCCTGAAAAAGGCCCTCTCCTGGTCCAAGAGCGTCAATGAAAGCATCAACAACCTGCCCTTTGCCCTGAAAAAGCCCTTTGAGGGCGTCCGGGAGGGGCTGGCCTACGCCAATCAGCGGGCGGATGTGGTCATCGTCTCCTCCGCCAACCTTCAGGCGGTGATGGAGGAGTGGGAGCTGTACAAGCTGCTGGACCACGTGGATCTGGTGCTGGCCCAGGACACCGGCAGCAAGGCCTTCTGCATTCAGGAGCTGCTGAAAAAGGGCTACGACCCCGCCAAGGTGCTGATGACCGGCGACGCCCCCGGCGACTATGACGCCGCCACCAAAAACGGCGTGTACTACTATCCCATCCTGGTCCGGCACGAGAAGGACTCCTGGACGGAGTTCCGGGAGACCGCTGTGGATAAGCTGCTCAGCGGCACCTACGGCGGCGCTTATCAGGAGGAAAAGGTTGCGGCCTTCCGGACGAACCTCTCTTGACAAATCAGCTTCCATCACAACCGGATGCAAACCATACGCGTTGCGGGCAGGGCGCCCGCAGAAAGGAGCCTATTATGGTCGATTTGAAAGCCAACCCCTATTACCTCTCTGACGAAGACATCAAATGGGTGGAGGACACCATCGCCTCCATGTCCGACGAGGAAAAGGTGGGCCAGCTGTTCTTCCAGCTGACCGCCTCTCAGGATGAGGCGTACCTGAAAGAGCTGATGGAGAAATACCATCTGGGCGGCTGCCGCTACAACGGTATGCCCGGCAAGAAGGTGCAGGAGCAGAACCACATCCTGCAAAGCTATGCCAAGGTGCCCATTTTCATCGCCTGCAACACCGAGGCCGGCGGCGACGGCGCCTGCTCGGACGGCACCGCCATCGGCTCCGGCGTGAAGATCGGCGCCACCGGCAAGGAGGAGTATGCCTACGCCCTGGGCAAGATGTCCAACGAGGAGGCGGCGGCCATCGGCTGCAACATGGCCTTCGCCCCGGTCTGCGACATCGCCTATAACTGGGAGAACACCGAGATCATCTGCCGCGCCTTCGGCAACGACCCGGAGCGGGTGGCCAAGATGAGCGCCGCCTATGTCCAGGGCGCCCACACCATCCCCGGCTTCGCCTGCGCCGCCAAGCACTTCCCCGGCAACGGCCAGGACTTCCGGGACGCCCACCTGTCCAACAACGTCAACTATTTCACCCCCGACAAGTGGGACGAGACCTATGGTCTGGTCTACAAGACCCTCATCGACAACGGGCTGGACGCCATTATGGCCGGCCACATCATGCTGCCGGAGTACGCCAGGGCCATCAACCCCGATTTGCAGGATGAGGACATGATGCCCGCCACCCTCAGCCCGGAGATCATGCAGGGGCTGCTGCGGGACAGACTGGGCTTCAACGGTATGGTGGTCACCGACGCCTCCCACATGGTGGGCATGACCGACCGCATGACCCGGAAGGAAATGCTGCCCCGCTGCATCAACGCCGGCTGCGATATGTTCCTGTTCTTCAACGACCCGGATGAGGACTTCGGCACCATGCTGGCCGCCTATCAGGACGGCACCATCAGCGAGGCGCGGATGACCGAGGCCCTGACCCGTATTCTGGGCCTGAAGGCCCATCTGGGGATGCACAAAAAGACAGTGGACGAACTGGTTCCCTCTCTGGCGATGGTGGAGGCCACCCTGGGCAAGGCGGAGTACAAGGCCATGCACAAGGCCATCAGTGAGGACGCCATCACCCTGGTGAAGTACAAGGACAAGGACGTGCTGCCCATCACGCCGGAGCGCTACAAGCGCATCATGATCGTCCACATCAAGGCGGCGGAGGGCGGCATGAGCGTCCTGATGAAGCTGCTGGGTGCGCCTCCCAAAAAGAGCGCCGCCGAGGTGCTGCGGGACAAGCTCATCGAGAAGGGCTTCGACGCCTTTATCTATGAAAGCCCCATCGACAAGATCAAGAAGCAGATCGAGGCAGGAGAGCAGCCCAGCCTGAACATTTACTTTGCAGGCAAGAACGCCATTGCCGACTTTGTCAGCGGCCAGGACCTGATTATCTCCCTCTGCGACGTGTCCAGCGGGCGGCCGGTGTTCGGCCTGTCCAAGGGCGGCGGCGAGATCCCCTGGTATGTGTTCGAGCTGCCGGTAGTGGCCGTGGGCTGCGGCCAGCCCACCATGCTGGCGGACATCCCCCAGGCCCGCACCTATATCAACACCTACGACGCCAGCAGCGACACCTTCGACGCCCTCATCGACGACCTGATGACCGGGCCGGAGGCCTTCAAGGGCAGCGACCCCATCGACAGCTTCTGCGGGCTGTTTGACGCGCGGCTGTAAACCTGCGGCGGATTTGTCCGCAGCATCCCTGACCAACCTATAAAACGTGCCCCTCACAGCGCGGCAAAGCCGCGCTGTGAGGGGCGTTTCGTTTTCCTGTCACAGGATGATGCAGATCAGCCCGCCGCTGCCCTCGTTGATGATGCGCTCCAGCGTCTCCCGCAGCTTGCTGCGGGCGTCCTCCGGCATCCGCATGAGCTTGCCCTGCAGGTCCTCGTTCACCAGCTCGTGAAAGCTCTTGCCGAAGATGTTGGACTCCCAAATCTTCCGGGTGTCCCCCTCGAACTCGGACAGGAGGTAGTTGATCATCTCCTCCGACTGCTTCTCGCTGCCCACGATGGGGGAGATCACCGTCTCAATATCCGCCCGCAGCATATGGATGGAGGGGGCGCTGGCCTTCAGCTTCACCCCGTAGCGCCCGCCCTGGCGGACGATCTCCGGCTCCTCCAGGCTCAGCTCGTCAATGGTGGGGATGACGATGCCGTAACCGTTCTCCCGCACGTCGGCCAGTGCCTGGGAAACCTTGTCGTACTCCGCCTTCACCGCCGCCAGCTGGGTCAGCAGGTCCAGGAGGTCGCCGTCGTCCCCGATGGTGAAGCCGGACTGCTGGCTCAGGGTGGCGTAGAACAGGCTCCGGGGCACGGAAATCTGCACCTGCACCACGCCGGTGCCCAGATTCAGCTGGGTCAGGCTGGCGCTGCTGACGGAGGGACAGCTCTCCAGGGCGCTGACTGCCCCCTGCACGCTGCTGATGCGCCGAAGGGCGGCCCCCTGCTGGCGGATGGCGGTATAAAACTCCTCCTTGATGGGGTGGCTCACCGGCAGGGCGTCCACCCAGGGGGGCAGGAACAGGTCCATCTCCCGCAGGGGAAACTCATACAGCACCGCCCGGATGATGTTGGTGATGTCCCGCTCCTCCAGCATCAGGCAGTTCACCGCGAGGCAGGCCACTCCGTACCGGCTCTCAATGTCCGCCCGGATGGACTCCGCCCGGGGGGAGGTGGGCTCGTCGCTGTTTAAGAGCACCAGGAAGGGCTTTCCCAGCTCCTGCAGCTCCCGGATGGCCCGCTCCTCCGGCTCCAGGTAGTCCTCCCGGGGAATCTCGGTGATGGTGCCGTCGGTGGTCACCACAATGCCGATGGTGGAGTGCTCCGCAATAACCTTGCGGGTGCCGATCTCCGCCGCCTCGGTCATGGGAATCTCGTGGTCGTACCAGGGGGTGGTGACCATCCGGGGCTGGTCGTCCTCCATCTGCCCCGCCGCCCCGTTCACCAGGTAGCCCACGCTGTCGATGAGCCGGACGGAGAAGTGGACGCCTCCCTCCAGCTCCAGCACAGCCGTCTCCTCCGGGATGAACTTGGGCTCCACCGTCATCACCGTCCGGCCGGAGCCGCTCTGGGGCAGCTCGTCCCTGGCCCGCTCCCGGCGGTACACGTTGTCGATGTTGGGAATCACCAGCGTCTCCATAAACCGCTTGATGAAGGTGGATTTCCCCGTCCGCACCGGCCCCACCACGCCGATGTAAATGTCGCCGTCGGTGCGCCGGGCGATGTCCTCATACAGCCTTTCCGTTTCCATACTGCCCCTCCTTCACCGCTTCCGGGGGATCAGCAGCAGCTGCCCCGCCTGAGGCGTCTCCTCCTCCATGCCGTTGGCGTCCATGATCTCCTGCCGGGTGGTGGAGTAGGTCTTGGCGATCTGCCACAGGGTCTCCCCCGCCCCCACCTGCCGCAGCACAATGGAGGGCTGGCCCTCGGCGCTTCCTACGCCGGTCTCCTCCACCGTCAGGGCCGTCACCACCAGCTCCGGCTGCCGCTCCAGCAGCATCAGGTGAAAGGCCACCGCCGCCCGCAGCTCCAGGCCGCCGCCGGTCTCCACCGCGTCCACCCGCTCCGGCAGCGCGGTGAAGCGGCACTCCGCCCCCTCCCCTGCCGGGACGCGCACCGTCACCGTCAGCGTCCGGGAAAGGGCGTCATACCGCCCCTCGGCCTCCTGGTAAGTGACGCCCACAACGCACTGGGCGGAGAGGAGCAGCTGCCCCTCCTCCCGCACCGCGCTGTTTTCCGCGATGAGAAGGGAGGTGTCGCAGATGCGGCGCACCTGGCCCACAGACTCCACCAGCGCCCGCTCCGACTGGTGCAGCACCTCCTGGCGCACCAGCTGGGACAGATAGACCCGCTCCACCCTGGGCTGGGTGGCATAGCCGGTGCTGTAGGCGTCGCTGAGCAGGGTCAGCTGCCGGGTCTCGCTGACGATGGCCTGGGCCAGCAGCTCCAAATCCAGCTCCAGCGTCCGCCCGTCCAGGGAGGGCCGGCTCAGGCTCCAGTCGGTCACCAGCAGCTCCAGCTGAAAGACCGCCTGCTCCGGCGCGGCGGGCACATCCAGCACCTGGGAGAGGGGCAGCTCAAACTCCGCCTCCTCCGTCTCCCCCTCCGGGGTGCGGTAGAGGAGCCCCACCGACGCACCGCCCTTGAAGATCAGCTTGCCGCCGACCACCCGGGCCTCCCCGGAGAAGGGTTCACAGCGAAGGCGCAGCACCTCGTCCATGTCCGGTTTGCTGCCGGGCAGCACCAGGTCGTCGGAGACGCTGAAGGCCCGCTGGGCGTACTCCAGGGCGAAGCAGCCCTCCCGTTGGGTCAGCAGCTGCTGGATTTTCCAGGTGTCCGGGTCAACCACGCCGCAGGCCAGGGCGCAGCGCCGGGTCCGGCTGACCTGCACCTCGATGGCGACCCCCACCCGAACCAGCACCTTCCGGGGGTTGATGGTGCGGGTCTCCGCAAAGGTCACTCTGGGCACGGCGAAGATGCCACTGTCCGGGGTGATGCCCTCCTGCTCCGCAGTGCAGCGGAAGTCCAGCTCCGTCTCCAGCGCCCGCAGCTCCTGCCAGTTCTCCGGCTGGTAGAGGATGCTGCACCGCACCGTCCCGCCCAGCAGCACCGTCCCCGTGTCCGCCTCCCGCTGCCGGAGGCAGACGTGGGCCTCGGTGTTCAGCACGGTGTCAATATCCGGGCAGGCGTCCGGCACGATGGTCTCCAGCGTCTCCTCCCGGGTCAACACCGTTTCCAGCACCGTTTCGCAGTATTGAAACCCGTTGTCATGTAATTCCAGTTCCAAGGCACAATCTCCTTCCCCTGTGGCCAAAAGCCACAGGACTGTTTATCCAGGCTCAGCCCTCCGGCTGTGTCCGGTATAAGACATCCTATGCCCTGTCCCGGAAGGTTATGTCACCCCGCTTCTTTCCTGACACTCTTCATATGGAACAACCGGCGCAGCAGGCCGGACAGCACCTTTGGCGAACGGATGATCACGATTTTCACACTCTCACCTCCTTAGGGACCCTTCATCCAGGTGACTCCCAGGACGATCAGCGCCACCCCGGTACAAAAGATGATGACGCTGACCGGCAGCACCATGGCCAGCAGCACACCGACCCCCAGCCCGATGAGGCACTGGCCCCATTTCTTACAGCGGCGCAAGAAAACCGCCTCCCCTCTTCCGCATGGTTCAATATACGAGGGGAGGCGGCGAAATGTGCCAGCTGGATATGATTTTGTGAGGCGCACGGCGTGCGCCAGGGCAGTTGTCTCCTAGACAAGGAAAGATAAAGGAAAAAGGCTTTTGCCTCCCGGCGGGCCCTATTTCTTGCTCCGCCAAGAAATAGGGGAAAGAAGGCGGCTTAAGAGGGCCGCCGTGCGTCCTTCTTAAGAATCTCCCTCTATCCCACCGGCGGCTCCGCCTTGTCTCTTAATCGGGTGGTCTATCCCGCCAGAGACGATGTAACTTGTTACGCACCAAAGCTGCCGCCGATGGCGGCTGGCGGGGATTGCCGCCACGTCCCCGCCGTCAAGCGGCATTTCCGCTGCGCTCCCTAAGCCTGACGGCGGGACGGGCGGCAATTTTATTGTCCAACGATAGATAACACCTGCCTGAACCGCAAGGTCACAATTCCGAATCAAAAAGCGCAATTATCCATTGTCTTTTTGCATGAGGCGCCATAACCTATCCTTATCCAAGGAACTTCCACCCTGGAGGGCAAAGCGCAGCTCCCTTATCCTTCCACCATCTCCGCCTGGAAGAACAGCGCTTCCGTTACATTGAGAAAGGTATCCTCCTCCTTGATGGCATGGGCTTCGCCCTTCCACCAGACCGTGTCCCGATTGGCGGAGACGGTGACTGTTTCGCCGCTCGCCATGTCATAAGTAACAGTGACCAGCGGTTCACCGTCTGCGTCGGCCTCCGAAAAGAGCTCGTATCTCAGGAATCCGGACAGCTGGACGGCAAGCTCGATGTCCTCCTCATCTGTCAGCACCTTCTCCTCCTCTGTAACCGCCGGGTATGTGATCGTGACCCGCTGAACATCCTCCGCATCCGGTATGCCGATGAGGTACATCCCTTCCGACCCTATCCTGTACGCCATGACAAACGCGGTGCCCAGCAGCGTACCCACCAGAATCCCTATCACCGTTTGAAGCCATCTTTTCTTCATCTGTGCTCCCTCCTTCGGTTCCCTAAAACTGTGGCACGCTCCGCACCAGCAGGGCACACCCTGCCCCGATGGTGAGCTCCGCCGCCTTGCCGGGCAAAATCTCATTGCTAACGGTCAGCGTCCCCCCTCTGGGGACGTCCACCCCATCCAGCGCATACTTCGTCCCATGGATGGAGACGTTTTTCAGCACCCTGTCCAGGGGCAGCAGGCCCAGGTACTGATAGGGCGGGTCGCTTTGCACCACCGTCCGCCCGGCGGTGAGATAGCGAATCTCGTTCATCCCGTCCACCAGCAGCCCCCGGCCACCCCGGTCATGGATCTGCTCCAGCAGGCAACAGTTGGACAGGTAGTGGTCAAACCGCCCGCCGGTGCAGCCGGTCAGCAGCAGCTCATCACAGCCCAGCCGGAAGGCCAGCGAAATGGCGGCCTCCAAATCGGTGACGTCCTTCTCCTCCGGCAGCACCGCCGACTCCAGCCCCTCCGGCCAGCCGCCGGAGTCGCCGTCCCCCACATACCAGTCGGGGGTCAGCCCGGCGGCCCGGGCCTGCTGTCTGCCGCCGTCCGCCGCAATGACCCATTCCCCGCCATGCAGGTAGCGGGTCAGAAAGCCCCAGTCCTCGCAGGGGGCGGAGCCGAAGATGACCGCCCGTTTGCCCGTTTTCATCTCTGTCCCTCCTGACGGAAAACGCAATACAAATCGCTGCTGCGGACTTGTATGGCGCTTCTCTACCGTTTTGTCTGTTCCCAGCTGTTGTGCTCCTTCGCCGTCTGGTACAGCCGCACATAGCTGTCGTGGCGGGAGCGGGAGATTTCTCCCGCCTTCACCGCCGCCAGAACGGCGCAGCCCTTCTCCTTCACATGGGCGCAGCCCACATACCGGCACCGGTCCAGGTAGGGCCGGAACTCCCGGAAGGCCCAGGCCAACCGCTCCTTGTCCAGCAGCTCCTCCGTCTCGGTGTCAAAGGCGGCAAAGCCCGGCGTGTCCGCGACGATGGCCCCGTTTTTCAGCCGGAACAGCTCCACATGGCGGGTGGTGTGCCGCCCCCGGCCCAGCTTCTCGCTGACCTCCCCGGTGGGGATGCCAAATTCCGGCTCCAGGGCGTTCAGCAGGGAGGACTTTCCCACGCCGGAGTTGCCGGTGAACACCACCGTCTTCCCCGCAATCAGTGCCCCCAGCGCAGGAACCCCCTCCCCGGTGCAGGCGCTGACCCGCAGGGTCTGGAAGCCCGCCTGACGGAACCGCTGATACAGTTCGTCGCAGGGGTCCAGGTCGCACTTGTTCAGCACGATGATGGGCTCGCAGTCGTTCAGCTCGGCCAGGGCCGCCACCCGGTCTATGAGGAAGGGGTCAGTCACCGGGTTGACGTTGGCCCCAATCAGCACCATCTGGTCCATATTGGCCACCGCCGGGCGCTGGAAGCAGTTGCGCCGCTCCAGAATCTTGTCCAGCCGGCCGCAATCCGCCTCGGTGGGGGTGATCTCCACCCGGTCCCCCACCAGCGGGGAGACCTTTTCATAGCGGAACTTCCCTCTGGCCCTGCACCGGTACACCTGCCCGTCACAGTCCACATCGTAGAAGCCGCTCAATGCTTTGACAATCAGTCCCGTCATGACACCGTAAAGTTCGTATAGTCCTCGCCGTCCAGGGTGACGGAAACGCTCTCCACATTGCCGGAGATGGTCAGGGTCACCCGGCCGTTTTCCGGCTCGATGGAACCCTCATAGAGGACGGAGCCGTTCACCGTGACCACCACATAGGAATCCTCGGTGCGCCCCTCCGGCAGGGTGATGACGACGTAGTGGAGGGTCTCCTCCTCGCCGCCGGTATCCTCGCCGCTGCTGCCGGTGTCGCCGCTGTCCCCGGTGCTGCCGGTGTCGCCGCCTGTGGTATCATCGCCGCCGGTATCGCCGTCGCCGCTTCCGGTGTCCGAGCCGGTGGTGTCATCGCCGCCCGTTTCACCCTGC
>JAJQBL010000042.1:49152-61043 GCA_021203325.1 Clostridiales bacterium
GTCGCCGCTTCCGGTGTCCGAGCCGGTGGTGTCATCGCCGCCCGTTTCACCCTGCTGGTCGGAATCCCCCGTTTCGGAGCCGGTGGTGTCGTCGCTATCCGGGTCCTCGGTGGTGATGGTGTCGTCATTGTTCGTCTCCGCCGGGCCTGCGCTGACCTGGAGGTTCACGGCGGTGCCTGCGTTGACCTCGGTGTTGGTGGCAATGCTCTGGTACACCACGGTGCCCTTGGCCATGTTGCTGTCCACGGTGACGATTTCACCCACGGTCAGCCCCAGCTCCGTGATTTTCGTCTCCGCCCGCTCCTGGGTCAGCCCCTCTACGGAGATCATGGTCACCTTCTTCACCGCAGGCCCCTTGCTGTAGTACAGCATGACGCTCTGCCCGGCGGTGAGGGTCTCCCCTGCCACGGGGTCGGTGGAGATGATCTCGTCCTCCTCGTAGTCGTCGGAGGTGCGGGCGTCGTACTTGACGATGACGTTGTACTCATCCTCCAGCTTCGCCGCCCACTCTCTGTAGTTTTCGCCGATGATGTTGGGCATCGCCATGGTCTCCTCCTCTTCCTCCTCGGCGCAGAGGGTGACGGTGATCTCCGTCACCTCGCTCTTGGAGGTGGTGCCGCCCGTCGGCGTCTGGGAGACGATTTGCCCGATCTCATAGTTCACATCGTACACCGTCTCCTCGCTGACGGTGATGGTGAAGTGCCCGCTGTAGTCCTCATTTTCCAGCAGGTATTCCTCCGCCTCCACCGGGGTCATGCCCAGGAGGGAGGGCACCTCATAGGTCTCTGTCGTCCCCATCACGTCGGAGAGCAGGTTCCGCCACACCAGGAAGAACAGCAGGGCAATCACCAGCAGAATCACCGCCACCGTGCCCAGGATGATGGCCAGGCGCTTATTCCTGGTGGAGTCGTCCTCGGCGTCATCCTCCTCGTTCCCTTCCCCTTCCGGCGAAGGGTTCGTCCCGGCGGTCTCCGGCATTCCCGCCGCCCCGGCGACCACGGTCCCGGCCTCCGTCACCGCCGGCATATGCAGGACGGTGGCATCGTTGTCGCCGGGAATCCAGGGGTTTTCATAGGGGAATACGATGTCCGGATTCTTGCGGAAGGCGTCCAGGTCGGCCAGCACCTCATCCGCGTTGTTGTAGCGGAGGTCCCGGTTGGGGGCCATGCACTTCATGGTGATCTGCTCGATGCCCACCGGAATGTCCTCCACCAGCTCCCTGGGGGACAGGGGGATGGAGTTGATGTGCTGCAGCGCCACCGAAATGGCGGAATCCCCTTCGTAGGGCAGGCGGCCCGTCAGCATTTCGTAGAGCACCACACCGGCGGAATACAGGTCGCTGCGGCCGTCAATGTCGCTGCCCTTGGCCTGCTCCGGGGAGATATAGTGGACGCTGCCCAGGGTCTCCGTGGTCATGGTGCGCTGGGAGTCGGAGATGCGGGCGATGCCGAAGTCGGCCACCTTCACGCTGCCGTCCCGCAGCACCATGATGTTCTGGGGCTTGATGTCCCGGTGGACGATGCCCCGGCTGTGGGCGTGTTTCAGGGCCTGGAAAATCTGGGTGCTGAAGTGGAGGGCTTCCCGCCAGTTCAGGGCGGCCCCCCGCTTTTTCATATACTGCTTCAGGGTGATGCCCTCAATCAGCTCCATGACGATATATTCGATGCCCTCTGTCTGGTTCACATCGTAGACGTTGACAATGTTGGGATGGCTCATCATGGCCACCGCCTGGGACTCGTCATGGAAACGGCTGCGAATCTCCTCGTCCTCCGCCAGCTCCGGCTTCAGTATCTTCACCGCCACCAGGCGGTTCAGACGATGACATTTCGCCTTGTAGACCACCGCCATGCCGCCCACACCCAGGACGTCCAGTATCTCATAGCGGTCATCCAGCATTTTTCCTATGTATTCATCCATATCGAATCCTCCTGTCTCTCAGACGCTTTCCGGCGCATTGTCCAGCATGACCACGGTCACGTTGTCCGGCGCGCCCCGTTCCAGCGCCATCGCCACCAGCCGGGCGCAGCAGCTTGCGACACTGTCCTCCGTCATGGCGGTTTGCAGCATTTCCTCCGGCGTCACCAGATTGCTCAGCCCGTCGCTGCACAGCAGCAGCTTGCTTCCCTCGCCCAGCTCCGCCTCAAAGACGTCGCCAATCACGTTCCGGGCCGTACCCAGCGCCCGGGTGATCACATTGCGGTTGGGGTGGAAGCGGGCCTCCTCCTCCGTGAGCCTGCCGCACTCCACCAGCTCCGCCACCAGGGAGTGGTCCCGGGTCACCTGGCGGATGCGGTCAGGGGTCAGAAGGTAGGCCCGGCTGTCCCCCACGTTGATGAAGTAGGCCCTGCCCTCTCCGGCGAAGGCCGCCACCAGGGTGGTGCCCATCCCCTGACAGGCCGCGTCCTGGCGGGAGCGGGTATAGACCGCCTCGTTGGCCTGGGCCAGAGCGTCCCGGAGCCGCTCCTGCACAACGCCGTGGGACCGGGCGATGGCCTCGGCAAACTGCTGCACCGCCAGGGTGCTGGCCACGTTCCCGGCCTTGGCCCCGCCCATGCCGTCACAGACCAGCAAAACAGCGTATGCACCGTCCGTCCATTCATAAAAGGCATCCTGATTCTGGGTTCGGACCCTGCCCTGGTCTGTGATTCCATATATGTTCATGCGTACCCGTCCATTTCCCTGCGCTGTTATGTTCGGCCTGCTCCGGCGCAGTGCGGAGCAGATGGGCGCTAATCTGATTGCTCACTCAGGGTCATGCTTCATTCTTCCAGGTTGAGTGTTTTCCGGCGGAGCTGACCACAGGAGGCGTCGATGTCGCCCCCCAGCTTCCGGCGGACGGTGGCGGTGACCCCCTGGCGCTCCAGCCGCTTCTGGAAGGCGGCCACCCGCCGGGAGGGTTTCAGCGGGCTCTCCCGCACGTTGTTCAGGGGGATCAGGTTCACATGCCCCGGCATCCCCTTCAGGTTCTTTACGATGAGGTCGGCCTGCCAGTCGTGGTCGTTCACCCCGTCGATCATGGCGTATTCAAAGCTGATGCGCCGCCCGGTTTTCTGAAAATAGCGGTGGCAGGCAGCGAACAGCTCCTCCACCGGGTAGGCACGGTTCACCGGCATCAGCCGGTTCCGGGTCTCGTTGTCCGGGGCGTGAAGGGAGACGGACAGGGTCAACTGCAAATCCAGCTCCCCCAGCCGCTGAATCCCCGGCACAATGCCGCAGGTGGACAGGGAGATGTGCCGCATCCCGATGTTCAGCCCGTCCGGGTCGTTCACCAGCGCCAGAAAGCGCAGCACCGCGTCCAGGTTGTCCATGGGCTCGCCAATGCCCATCAGCACAATGTTGGAGATGGGCAGCCCGGAGTCCTTCTGGGAGAAAATCACCTGATCCAGAATCTCCGCCGGGGTGAGCCGCCGCACCAGTCCCCCCACCGTGGAGGCGCAGAAGGCGCAGCCCATCAGGCACCCCACCTCGGAGGAGACACAGACAGTATTCCCATGTTGATAGCGCATGATAACCGTTTCGATGCAATTTCCGTCGGCCAGCCGCCACAAATATTTGACGGTGCCGTCCAGCCGGGAGACCTGCTTCCGCTCCGCCGCCGGCACAGTCAGGGTGCAGCGCTCCGCCAGCTTCTGCCGCAGGGGCTTGGAGAGGTTGGTCATCTCGTCAAAGCTTTCCACACCCTTCTGGAGCCAGGCAAAGATCTGCTTTGCGCGGAAACCGGGTTCCCCCAGCTCCGCCACCAGGGCGGAAAGCTCCGCCCTGCTCAGGGATTTGATGTCTGTCACCTGTCCTCGCTCCTTTCCCTCCGGCGCAGCTTTGCCATGAAGAAGCCGTCTGTGCCGTGGATGTGGGACCAGAGGGTCAGCATCCCGGCCTCCACCTGGCCTACAGGCTCCGGCAGCCGGAAGGGTTCCGGCGCAAAGTCGCCGTGGGACCCCAGAAAGCCCCTCACCACGTCCTCGTTCTCCCGTTTCAGCACGGTGCAGGTGGCGTAGAGCAGACTGCCCCCCGGCTTCACATACCGGCTGACGTTGTCCAGAATCGCCCGCTGCACCCGAGGCAGCCCGGCCAGCTGCGCCGGGTCCTTGTAGCGGATATCCGGCTTCTTCCGGATGATGCCCAGACCGGAGCAGGGGACGTCGGCAATCACCAAATCGAAGGCCCCTTCCAGCTCTGGGTCAAACTCTTTCGCGTTTTGCAGTCGGGGCTCTACGCTTTTTAGCCCCAGCCGCCGGGCCCCGGCGCGTATCAGCTTCACCTTGCCGGGGTGGATGTCGCAGGACAGAATCCTGCCCTCATCCCCCATCAGCAGGGCGGCGGAGAAGGTCTTGCCCCCCGGCGCGCCGCAGCAGTCCAGCACCTGCATCCCGGGCTTTGGCTCCGCCGCCAGCACCGCCAGCCGCGCCGCCGCGTCCTGGACGAAGAAGTCTCCCCGGCGGAAGGCGTCCAGCCCCTCCAAATCCCCCGTACCGCTGAGCTCCAGACAGCCGGGGAGCCAGGGGTGGGGCCGGGCCTGCACCCGGGCGCCCTCCAGCTCTGACCGCAGGGCCTCCGGGGTGGTGCGCAGGGTGTTGGTCTGGATGGTGGTTTTGGGCTGGGCGTTGTTCGCCCGCAGCAGCCCCTCCAGGTCGCCGCCCTCTCCCAGAGCCTCCCCCAGGCAATCCACCAGCCATTGGGGATGGCTGTAGGCCACGGACAGGCTCTCCGGCTGGGGCAGTTCCTCCCGCCTCCGGCAGAAGCTGCGCAGAATCCCGTTGGCCAGTTTGGAGGAGTGGGGGTTCCGGCAAGCGCTCCGGCACAGCTTCACCGTCTCATTGACGGCGGCGCTGTCCGGAATCCGGTCCAGCAGGGCGATTTGGTACAGCCCCATCCACAGCGCCACCCGGAAGGGCTGCTCCAGCTTTTCCGGCGCAACGGTGGACAGCCAGCCAATCCAGCTGTCCAGCAGCAGTTTGTTCTGCTGGACGCCGTAGCAGATCCGGCTGCACAGGGCGCTGTCCTGCCGGGACAGGCCCGCCTGCCGGACGGCATCTTTCAGCGCCGCATCCGACCAGGCCCCCTGGCCCTCGCACCGCAGCAGCACCTCCAGGGCCACCTGCCGGGCATTTTTCTGTTTTTCTTCCCGTTTCTCTGCCATCGTTATCCAAATAGCGGATGTCCTCTCAGGTAATCCGCCGCTTTCATCCGTTTTTTGCCGGGGGCCTGCACTTCGGTCAGGGTCAGCACCTGGCCGTCCCCGCAGGCCATCCGAATGCCCAGCTTGTCCGCCCCCAGGGCCGTCCCGGCGCTCCGGGTGGTGGCCTCCCCGGTCAGGGCGGAGGCGTACACCTTAAAGGTGACGCCCTGCACCGTGGCGGTGGTAGCGGGCCAGGGGGTCAGCCCCCGAATCTGATTGTGAAGCGCCCGCGCGCTTTTGGTGAAGTCCAGAGGGGAAAGCGCCCGGCTCAGCATGGGGGCGTAGGTCTGCCTGGCCTCGTCCTGAGGGGCGCGGGTGGCAGTACCGGCGGCGATGGCCTGCACCGTCTCCCCCAGCAGCTCGCCCCCCAGCTCCGCCAGCCGGTCGTGGAGGGTCTCCACGCTCTCGTCCGGGTCGATGGGGGTGGCGGTCTGGGCGATGATGTCCCCCGTGTCCAGCGTCTCGGCCATGTACATGATGGTCACGCCGGTCTCCGTCTCCCCGTTGATGACCGCCCAGTTGATGGGGGCGGCCCCCCGGTATTTGGGCAGGAGGGAGGAATGGACGTTGATGCAGCCATAGGGGGGCAGCTCCAGCACCTCTTTCGGCAGAATCTTGCCGTAGGCCGCCACCACGATCAGCTCCGGCGCCAGCTCCGCCAGGGCCTGCTGCACCGCCTCGTCCCGGAGGGTCTTGGGCTGATAGACCGGCGCCCCGGCCTCCAGCGCCGCCGCCTTCACCGGGCTGGCCGTCAGCTTCATGCCCCGGTTCTTGGGCTTGTCCGGCTGGGTGTACACCCCAACGATCTGGTGTCCGTTGGCCAGCAGCCGCCGGAAGGACGGCACGGCAAACTCCGGCGTCCCCATAAATACGATACGCAATGTTTCTTCCCCCTTGCCGCCGCTCTGGCGTCAGTCCTCTGTCTGGTCCTGCTGGGCCTCATGGGCGGCCCGGTACTCGTCCACCTCTTCGCTGGAGTAGAGGCGGTCGCACAGCTCGTCAAACATATGCCCGTCCAGATGGGCCAGCTCATGGCAGAAGCAGCGGGCGGTGAGGCCGGAGTCCTCCACCTCGAACCAGTTGCCCTTCCGGTCCTGGGCCCGGACGCGGACGGTCATGGGCCGCTTCACCAGGCCATATTTGCCGGGGAGGGACAGGCAGCCTTCAAAGTCCTCCTGCTCCCCGGAGGATGCGACGATCTCCGGATTCACCAGCTCGTGAATCTCCTCCGCCTCGTTCATCATCACCACCACACGGCGGCAGATGCCGATTTGGGGAGCGGCCAGCCCCACGCCGCCGGAGTCCAGCAGCGTCTCCCGCAGGTCGTCCAGCAGCCTGCCGAGCCGCCAGTCGAACCGGGTCACCGGATGGCAGGTCTTGGTCAAAATCTTGTCGCCCTTTTTCACAATCTCACGAATCATCGTCTGTGCGTCCTTTCTTCCTTCTTACTCGCGGCGGTCAGTCCATGGGGTTCAGGTCCACGGAGAGGGACACGCCGCGGTTCATCTTCTCTGTCATAAATGCCTTTTGCAGGGCGGCCAGCATCCGCCGGACGGCGGCGCTGTCCCGGCAGGTCAGCGTCAGCTGATAGCGGTACCGCCCCATCACCCGCAGCACCGGGGCGGAGGCGGGGCCCAGCACCTCAAAGGGGTTTTCCCGGAACTCCGGCTGGCCACGCCAGCTCTTCAATCCCTCCCGGAGACGGATGCAGCTCTCCACCACGTCGGTCTGCCGCTGGCCGGAACAGGTCAGGAGATACAGGTCCCGAAAGGGCGGGAACCCCCTGGTCTGCCGCAGCTCCAGCTCCGAGGCGTAGAAGCTGTCGTAATCCTGGGCGGCGGCGAAGCGGATGGTGTCGTTCTTGGGGGTGTAGGTCTGAATCACCGCCGTCCCCGTTTTGCCGCCCCGCCCGGCCCGGCCCACCACCTGGGTCAGCAGGGAGAAGGTGCGCTCCGCCGCCCGGTAGCTCTCGTTGAACAGGGCCAGGTCGGCGTCGATGACCCCCACCAGGGTCACATTTTCAAAGTCCAGCCCCTTGGTCACCATCTGGGTGCCGATGAGGATGGGGATTTTCTCCCGTTCAAACCTGGACAGAATCTTTTCATGGCTGTTGGAGGCGGACACCGTGTCCGCGTCCATCCGCAGGATCTCCGTGTCGGGGAACAGATCGGTCAGCTCCTGCTGCACCTTCTGAATCCCCACCCCGGCAAAGGTCAGCGGGCTGGCACACGCCGGGCATTTCTGCGGCACCTCCTGGGAAAAGCCGCAGTAGTGGCACATCAGCCGTCCGTTGTCCCCGTGATAGGTCAGCTTCACGCTGCAATTTGGGCACTCCGGCGTGTAGCCGCACTCCGGGCAGACCACCAGACGGCTGGTGCCCCGCCGGTTCAGAAAGAGGATGGTCTGCTCCCCCTTTTCCAGGTTGATGGCAATGCGCTTTTGCAGGCCGCGGCTGATGGCCCGGTCGTTGCCGCTGCGCAGCTCCTGCTTTAAGTCCGCCACATAGACCTTCGGCAGCGCCTGCTCGTTATACCGCTCCCGCAGCCGGAAGAGGTGATAGCGGCCCTGCCGGGCCTGATACATGGTCTCGATGCAGGGGGTGGCGGAACCCAGCACCAGGGTGGCCCCGGTCTGCTTGCAGCGGTACTTGGCGATGTCCCTGGCGTGGTACCGGGGCAGGGTCTCCGACTTGTAGCTGCCCTCCTGCTCCTCGTCCAGGATGATGAGGCCCAATCGCTCCAGAGGGGCGAAGATGGCCGACCGGGTGCCGATGACCACCTGTGCCCTGCCGCTTTTGGCCCGCTTCCACTCGTCATACCGCTCCCCCACGGAGAGGGCGGAGTGGAGCACCGCCACCCGCTCCCCAAACTGGGCCTGAAAGCGGCGGAGCATCTGGGGGGTCAGGGCAATCTCCGGCACCAGCACCAGGGCGGTCTTTCCCTCCGCCAGGGCCTTGTGGATCAATTTGATATACACCAGGGTCTTGCCGCTGCCGGTGACGCCGTAGAGCAGGGCGCAGGCTGGCTGCCCGGTGTCCATCAGCGCGGCGATGCCCCGGAAGGCGGCCTCCTGCTCGTCGTTCAGGACGGGGACGCTCTGCCGCTCCACCGCCTGCCGCCCTTCCCGGCGGAACACCTCCCGGTGAAACAGGGCCACCAGCCCCTTCTTCTCCAGAGCGGTGAGGGTGGCCTTTTTTGCTCCGGTAAAATAGTTGATGTCTTTCAGGGAGGCCCCGCCGCCCACCTGGGCCAGAAAGCGCACCACGGCCCGCTGGGCCTTGGCGCTGGGCTTCAACTGGGCCAGGGCCTCCTCCTCCGGGCAGGCCAGCTCCGCCACCTGCTCGGTCTTGTCGCCAATGCCCCGGGCGGAGCTGGTCTCCAACTGAATGAGGCTCTTTTCCTGCAGGGCCCGCAGGGCCTGGGTGGGGCTTTTCTTTTCAAAGGCGGCATAGATGGCCTGCCGCTCCGCCATGCCGCCCCCGGCCAGCAGCACCTCTACCACCCGCCGCTGGGCGGGGGCGTGGGCGGTCTCGGCAAGGGCCCTGGCCTCGTCCACCCCGGCGCAGAGGGAGAAGTTGTCCCGCAGGGCGTAGTACAGCCCCGTGGGGAGCATGGCCTTGGCCCCGTCATACACGGTGCAGAAGTACCGCTGCTGCATCCAGAGGGCCAGCTCCAGCATGGCCTCGTCCAGCACCGGCTGCTCGTCCAGCAGCTGGAGCACCTGCTTGAGCCCGGGGAGCTTCTCCCCCTGCCAGACCCGGAGCAAAATGCCCTCCACCCGCCGGTTGCTCAGGCTGAAGGGAACGATGCACCGCATCCCCGGCCTGGCCGCCTCCAGCAGCCCCTCCGGGACGAGGTAGGTGTAGGGCTTATCGATGGCATAGGTGGCCGCCGACACGGCCACCTGGCAAAGCGTCACGACCTCCACCCTGGCTCCTCCCTTCTCCAACCATCAGGAAAGGCAACAGCGCACAGCTCCCGGCCGCCCGGTTTGCACACACCGGCAGCCTGAGTGATACGGTGTTGCCTTGCATAAACGTTTTCTTCTTCGAAGCGGATTCACTCCGCCTCTTCCGGCGCCTCGTCCGCTTCCTCTGCTTCCTCCGAAGCCGCGGCCTCGTCTTCCGCCGGGGCGGCTTCCGTCTCCTCGTCCTCCGGCTCCGGCACCAGCTCTCCCGCCCAGACCTCGTTCAGGGCGATGGTCACCGGCTTCTCCTTCAACGGAGTCCGCTCCCGCTCCGCCTCACCGGACAGCTGCCGCGCCCGGTGGGCCACCAGATTCACCAGCTCATAACGGCTGGAAACGTTGGTCAGCAACTCATTCATGGGATATAAAATCATAACGAATCCTTCCTTTCAAACAGCTGTCACATCTGCCCCGTCGCTTCGTCCTCCGCAAAGGAACGTTCATACCGCCCAATGACCTCCTGCATATAGCAGCTTTTGTAGCTGGCGGCCCGGAGAATCTCATTCAGTTCATCCACCGCCAGCGCCACCTGGCAGTTCACCACCACGAAGTCATACTTCGGGATATAGGGCAGATCCTTCTTCGCCTGGGCCAGGCGCTTGCGGATGGTCGCCTCGTCCTCCGTCCTCCGGCCGTACAGGCGGGCCTTCAACTCCCCATAGGAGGGCGGCAGAATGTAGATCAGGGTGGCGTCCGGGCGGCGTTCCCGCACCTGCATGGCCCCCTTGGTCTCAATATCCAGGATGACGGTCTGGCCCCGGTTCAGCATGGCATCCACCTGGCTCCGGGAGGTGCCGTAAGCGTTGTCCGCATAACCGGCGTACTCCAGAAAGTCCCCCTCCTCCACCCGGCGCTGGAACTCCTGCTGGGTGACGAAAAAGTAATGTTTGCCGTCCACCTCGTTTACCCGGGGCGGCCGGGTGGTATAGGAAACGGAAAAGCCCAAATCGCCCCTCCGTTTTTGCAGCTCCTCGATCAGCGTCCCCTTGCCCACTCCGGAGGGCCCGGAGATGACGATCAGCTGCCCCTGCTTCTCTCCCTCAGTCATGCGTTTCCTCCGTCTCCGGGCTGGGGTCTCTGCCGTTGACCCGGCCCGCGATTGTCTCCGGCTGTACCGCCGACAGAATCACATGGTCAGAATCCGTGACGATGACGCTGCGGGTACGGCGGCCATAGGTGGCGTCGATGAGGACGCCCCTGTCCCGGCCCTCCTGCACCAGCCGCTTAATGGGGGCGGAGTCCGGGCTGACCACCGTGACGATCCGCTCCGCCGAAACCATGTTCCCAAAGCCAATATTCACCAGTTTCAAAGGATTCCCTCCCCGCGGCGTCACTCCACGTTCTGCACCTGTTCCCGGATTTTTTCCAGCTCCGCCTTCATGTCCACCACCACGGTGGACAGCTCCAGGTCGTTGCACTTGGAGCCAATGGTATTGGTCTCCCGGTTCATCTCCTGAATCAGGAAGTCCAGCTTGCGGCCGATGGGCTGTCCGCCCTCCAGCATGGTGCGGAACTGGGCGATGTGGCTGGTCAGCCGCACCGTCTCCTCCGCCACGGCCACCTTGTCGGCAAAGATGGCCACCTCGGTCAGCACCCGGCCCTCGTCGATCTGCCGGTCGGCCAGGGTCTCCTGGATGCGGCTATAGAGCCGCTCCCGGTACGCTGCCACCGTCTCCGGGGAGCGGCGCTCCACCACGGACACAAAGCCCTCCATGGTGTCCAGCCGCTGGGACAGGTCCTCATAGAGCTTCTGTCCTTCCCGGCTGCGCATGGCGTCAAAGTCCGCCAGGGCGGCCCGGGTCGCCGCCAGCAGGTCCTCCGTCAGCTCCTCCAGGTTTTCCGGCGCCTTCTCCACCTGCACCACGTCCGGCATACGGGCGATCAGGTCCAGGGAGACCTCTCCCGCCAGATGGTACTGCTCCGCCATGGACCGGAATGCGGCCACATAGCCCGCCGCCATGGCCTCGTTCACCCGGACGGCCACCGCCTCAGCGGCCTCCTGCTCCACCGTGACGAACACGTCCACCTTGCCTCTGGAGACGGCGCCCTTCACCGCCCGCTGGATGCCGTCCTCCGCGCAGGTGTAGGCCCTGGGCAGACGGATGTTGCAGTCCAGATAGCGGTTATTGACGTTGCGTACCTCCACCGTGATGGTGCGGCCGTGGAGGGCCAGCTCCCCCCGTCCGTAGCCTGTCATACTCTTTAGCATGGTATTCCTCCCGCCCACCGCCTCCTGCACTCTGCGCAGGGGCGGTTTCGGGTGGGCGCCGCGGTTTTTTCACCTTCCGGAAAACCACAGAGCCCGCCACTGAATTACAGTCTTATTTTCCTATTATACCCCCATTTTCAAGGGCCGTCAACGGTTTTTGTGCCTGCCAAAACGGCGGGTTCCTGCGCTTTTTCAGGAAATTCTCACAGAGCGGAAGAAAGTCGTCCTGCGCAGGGCCTGCCGGTCGTTTTGTCTGAAGGACAACGCGCAAACCCCCGAAAGCAGATTGCTTTCGGGGGCTGCGTCAAGTCACGGGGCTATTTACCAAAACTTCGTAAACAGGTTGGAGAAAACCGTAAAGAGACGGTTCATAAAGTTAGACATGATGTTAGACAACAGGTTAGACAGCGCATCCGAGCCGCTCCATCCGGAGCCGGAGTCCGGCTCCTTTGCGCCGCAGACGGTGCAGACGCCGTCCACGTAGGTGTGGCCGGTGGCCGCGGTTTCGTCCGCAATGTAGCTGTCGCCGCAGACGGTGCA
>JAJQBL010000073.1 GCA_021203325.1 Clostridiales bacterium
TCTTGAGTCGTCCTCTTTTGCTACTTTTCTCGACGAATCGAGAAAAGTAGGCCCCGCCCTGGCAAGGGCAAAAACGTAGTCCCTTCAACCTTCCTTGTCTAAGGAAAAAGCCCCACCCTGCCGGGCTTCTCTCCTCCGGCAGAGTGGGGCAGCGCTGTCATGAAATTGTACAAATGGTCACACCCTGGTCTTCCTCCCAAGGCGGCCCAGGAGCTTCCACTTCATCCGGTGCCGATAGGTGCGCCGGTAGTGCATGAAGATGGAGATGATGATAAAGCCGATGCCCAGCCCCGCCAGCGAATGCAGGCATGGCCCTGCGTTGGCGGCCACCATCTCCGTGTCCTGGAGCAGCAGCCCCACCACCGTATAGTAGAGGGTGCCGCCGGGCAGCAGCGGGACGATGGAGGGATAGAGAAACACAGTGGAGGGGTTTTTGGTGGAGACCGCCATAAATTCTGAGAACGCGGACGCCGCCACAGCTGCCAGGAAGCAGGAGATAAAGGGCTCCGGCGTGATCTGCAGCAGCACTAAGTAGACAATTCTGGTCAGCGCACCGCTGAGCCCGGCAATCAGCAGATACTTCCGCTCAATGCGGAACACAATGCCGAAGCCGAAGGACGAGCAGAAGGAGCAGATGACTAATTTGACTGATTCCATCATGCGATATTCCCTCCAAACAGATAGATACTCAGGATAAAGCCGCCGACAATGGCCATCGTCTCCAGAATGACCTTGAAGAACTCCACCAGACCATTGATCTCATTCCCGCAGAGGATGTTCCGGAAGGAGTTCACCATGGCGATACCGGGGATCAGCATCATGCTGTTCACGATCATCACGGTGTAGAGGCTGCTGGCAATGCCGATGGCCTGGGCGCCGATGGCGATGCTGCCCACCACAAAGGTGCACAGCACATTGAACACCACCTTGTTGAAGATGAGCCGTCTCAGGTAAAGCCCCGCCAGGAACATCAGCACCGTATTCAGCAGGATGATGACCAAATCCCCCAGGGTTCCGTCAAACACGCCGGTCAGGCCCGCCATGGCCAGCAGGAAGCCCGCCAGAAGCATGGGCTGGGAATAGCCCTTCGTGTTCACCGCCTCATCCAGCATCCCCGCCAGCGCGGCCGGCGCCGGAGGGTCCGCACAGACCTGTCTGGACAGCTGGTTTAACCGGCTGAGGTTTTCCAGATGGGTGTCCACCCCGCTCCAGATGCACCGCTGGCCCATGACCTTGTTTCCCTGGGCGTCCTTCATGCTCAGACTGACATAGCAGTTCAGCGAGAAAAACTGTACGTCCTGACAGCCGTAGGCGTCGCAGATGCGGTAGACGCTGTCATCCAAACGCTCCAGATTCGCGCCGCTGACCAGCATCCGTTCGCTGAATTTCAGGATAAATTCCAGAATGTCGTTCAAGTCGTTCATATACCGTCTCTTCCTCCCGTGTAACAGTTTTCAGGCAGGCACTATTATAGCAAACCCTGCGCCCGGGTACAAGCAGGGAGATGAAATTTTCCCGTAAAACTTCTGTACAGCCAAAGGACGGGGCCGCAATCAGGCGCGGGATAATCCCTATTCGGCGGAGGTGTCGAAAAAACGTTCCCAGCGCACGTCGGTCCAGTCCTCGGTGTCGAAGGCGGCGCGGATGCCGTCGCACATGATCTGGAGCTTCTGCTGAATGGCGGGATACTCCATCAGCGCCTGGGCCACATCGTCGTCGGTCATGATGTACTCCATGATTCTGGCCCGGTCCTCCTTGTCATAGCTCTGGGAATAGCTGTCCACAAAGTAGACCTCTGACCCCCCGCCGAAGTAGGCATACGCCTGAGCTTCTGCGGCATAGGCATAGTCCAGGTAGTCATAGGAGTAATAGTACTCAAACCCCTCCGGGTTGCAGGCGTCCCAGGAGCCGTCGTAAAAGCCGAGAAAATCTGTGTCATCAATTTTGTTTTCCGTGGCGTGCCACAGCTCGTGACAGAAATTTGTCTTTAAAACATAATTGGGTTCGGTGATGTCAAGACAAATGAACTCCCGGCTTTCCACGCCGTACTCAAACCCGGCGACGCTCATGTTCCGGTCGCTGCCGATGGGGCCGGTCAGCAGGAAGTAGACGCCGTCCTCCCCGTTGGCGGTCTGGAACTGGGCAAAGAAGTCCGACGGGTACAGCACCAGCGCTGCCTCCAGCTGCTCCAGGGCGGCCAGGACGGAGGCGCACTCGTCGGCGAACCCCACCTGGTCCGTGGTGGTCACGTCGAACTCGGAGGCGTCGCAGGCCCCGGCGCACTGCGCCCCCAGCAGGATATGGACCTGGTAGGTCTCCTCCAGTTCATCCGCCTTCGCCTGGGCCTCGGCCATGTTGTCGGGCAGGGTCACCGGCGTGAGCTCCGCCTGATAGGCGCTCAGGGTCTCGCTGTCGATGCGCGCCTCGGCGCCCACCTCCTGGGCCTCCCCCGCCGGGGAGAAGGGCATCTGCTCCGGGTCCAGAATCACCATGTGAGCGCCGCCGTCGGCGTAGATGGCAACGGCGATCAGGTCCTGCTCCGGCAGATAGACGTAGGAATAGGGGGTGTCGGACAGGCCGGCCTCGTTCAGGTCGGCGACCTGGACATCGCCGCCCTCCCCCATGCGGTACAGGAAACTGCTGACCGTCTCCGCCTCCACGCCGTCGTCCGTCCAGGTGTAGATCAGGTCAAAGGCATACTCCGAGCCGGGGAGCAGCGTCACCTCCAGATAGGAATCCTCCGGGGCGGAGATGGTGTAGGAATAGAGCGGCTCCTCCCCCTCCAGCGCGCCGTAGACCAGCAGGCGGTCCTCGGTGTCGCTGAGCCAGTTCATGCTGTAAAAGGCGTCCTCCGTACAGACCACATCGCACAGATCCGGGTCCAGCAGCAGCACGTCACCGCTTTCCCCATCCACCAGGGCCAGGCTCTCGTCATAGTAGGAGTACATCGTGGTGCGCACCCAGCAGAGCAGCTCCTCCCCGTCCCCGCAAAAGCCGTTCATGGAGGCAATGCGGAACCCGTATTCCAGCGGGATACAGGTCTCCTCCCCGGTGGACAAGTCCCGCCGGTACAGGTCCCCTTCGCTCACATAGTAGTACCGGCTGCGGTCATTGGAGAACTGCCCGTCCGTGTTGGGGGTGTCCAGTTTGGACAGGGTCAGCGTCTCGTCCATCAGGTAGAAGCAGCTGTCCGCATAGGAAAGAAAGAGGGCGCTGCCGTCCGGGAACAGGCGGACAAATTCCAGATACTGGTCGAACAGAGCGCTGTTTTCCACCTCATCGGCGGCCAAATTCACAGTGCAGACGCCGGTGCCGCTGTCCTGGCCGTCGTTGGCAAAGTCCGTCCAGCAGCAGAACACCCGCCCGTCCCCCAGGTCAGCCATGGAGGGGACGGCGGAGGCGGAAAAGGAGGACAGGACGGTGACGGCCTGCGCCGGCTCCCAGGGCACCTCCTCCGGCGGCACGGAGGAGGACGCCTCCGGCAGCGCTGAGGATTCCGCCGCAACAGAGGAGGAGGATTCGTAGCCCGCCGGGTCGTCCACCGCGACCCGGCCGCACCCGGCGCAGCACAGCAGGGCTGCGGTCATCAGGAGGCCCAGGATGCAGCGAAGGGAAGTTTTCAGTTGGAATAACATAGGGATCACCTCGGAAAGCAGCAATGCGGCGGAGCCGGCCCCCAGACGCGGCGCCTTTGGCAGCCTGCCGCCGCTGGTCTATATTCCTTATTATAGGGCAAATTTTGCCAAAGTCAATATGCTGCGGTTCCCCCCATCCCCCGACAGGAAAAAATATCGAAAAAAACAGAAAAAACGCTTGCATTTTCCGGGGGAACGTGGTATGATAAATGATGGTCACAAGAGCGGCCGAAATGTGCGGGCGTAGCTCAGTTGGATAGAGTGTTTGGCTACGAACCAAAAGGTCGGGGGTTCGAATCCCTTCGCCCGTACCAGAAACACCTCGGAATGGAACGATTCCGGGGTGTTTCTTTGTTTTTTATGCGCAAATTCAGTTTTGCGGCGGGACGAAGGTTCACCCCTCCTTCACCCCCGCTTCATCCTTTAGCTCCACCATATGATTCCAGTACCGCTTCGGCACGTTGTTCATCCGGAGTTTGGGGTTGTAACGCCCCTCAATGGCCACGGTGTCATAAAAACGCTTCCACAGCGCCTGATACCCCGCCTCATTCCTGGTGATGGGGGGGGCAGCTCCAGCGCCTCCAGGGGCACAATGGCCCACTGATAAGGCCGGTAAAATAGTGCCTCCTGATGGGTCTCGTCGTAAATCAGGAAATGCTCCGTGTTGTAGCGGGCGCAGAAGTGGGGCCGCAGCAGGGGCAGCACCCGGTTCCTGGGCTGGATGCGTCCCGCCAGAAAGGCTCCGTAGTCCGCAAAGCGGAGAAAGCCCTTCAGCAGATGGGCCTCGTTTTTCAGAAACTGCACCGACTTGTACAGCGGCTCCACCCGCTCATCCGTCAGCCAGTGGACGACCCCCGGCCCCACCTGATACCCCAGTGAGATAAACCGGTAAATGGCCATCTCCCGCTCCGGCATACAGGTCAGGAAGCCGTCCGCGGCCAGCGCCTGGGCCTCCGGGGAAATGCGGCGCTTCCAGGATGCGTAGACCTGTTTGGCGTGGGTCTCGTCCGTCTCCACCACCCGGGTGGTGTAGAAGGAGATGCGGGCCTCCTCCGGCGTGTAAAAGGCGGCGGGTGCCTCGTGATAGGTGAAGCTGTCGTACACGCAGGACAGGAACCCGGCGAAGGTGCCGTCATACTGGTAGTTCACCAGGGGCCAGTCAGACATGGCGGGCCTCCCAGCTGCGGTAGTGTGCCAGCAGGGCGGGCTGGAGTTCGGGGTACGTCCAGCAGGCGGGCAGGGCGTCAAACAGGCGGCACTCCGCGATTTCGTGGTGAAGCCCGTCCCCAAAGCGCAGAATCTCAGCCGTGTAAAACATGCCATAACTACGGCTGCCGTCCTCCCGGGTGACGCAGTAGGGGCCGATGGGGGTGAGGGTGCAGCGCAGGGCGTCCGCCTCCTCGTAAAGCTCCCGGCGGGCGGCGTGGTCGATGGGTTCGCACCGCTCCCGCTTGCCTCCCGGGAACTCCCAGGTGGTGCGGTCCCTGTGGCGGCACAGCACCCACTTCTCCTGACAGCGGGCCAGAATGACGGCAAATTGCAGCTGCTCCTGGGGAACAGCGGTGGGAAAGGTCACTTGCAGCATGACAGCCTCCAATTAGTCTCCAATGCGATTCAGAACAGGGAAAGCTGCTCCGGCTGGTACTGGGCCAGCTGGGGCGCCTCCTGGGCCACCAGACGGCGCAGCACCCCGTCCTCACCGACGGACAGGCCCTGACACATCCGCCCGCAGCAGGTCAGAAAATATTGGGCCCGTTTCAGCACCACCCCCAGCTTTTTCAGCCCGTCAAAGTGGAGGGGCCCCACCCGCCGGGCGGTGACGATGCGTTTGGCGGAGGTGACGCCGATGCCCGGCACCCGCAGCAGGGCCTCATAGTCGGCGGTGTTGACCTCCACCGGGAAGAACTCCGGATGCCGCAGCGCCCAGCTGCACTTTGGGTCCAGGTTGGGGTCAAAGTTCGGGTTGCGGTCATCCAGCAGCTCGTCGGCGGAGAAGTGGTAGAAGCGCAGCAGCCAGTCCGCCTGATACAGCCGATGCTCCCGCAGCAGCGGCGGCTGGTACCCCTCCGGGGCGGGCAGCAGCGGAGAGGAGGCCACCGGCAGATAGGCCGAGTAAAAGACCCGTTTCAGCCTGTATTTCTGATAGAGGGCGGAGGTGAGCTGCAAAATGTGCAGGTCGCTCTCCGGGGTGGCCCCAATGATCATCTGGGTGGACTGCCCGGCGGGGGCAAAGCGGGGGGCATGGCGGGACTTTTTGCGCTCCAGAGCGGACTGGCAACTGCCGTCCCGAATCTGGGCCATGGGCCGGAAGATGGCCTTCCGGCTCTTGTCCGGACACAGCAGGCCCAGGCTTCGCTCGCTGGGCAGCTCGATGTTGACGCTGAGCCGGTCGGCCAGCAGCCCCAGCTGCCAGGTCAGGGCCGGGTCGGCTCCGGGGATGGCCTTGGCGTGGATGTAGCCCCGGAAGCCATAGTCCTTCCGGAGGATGGTCAGGGCACGAATCATCAGCTCCGTGGTGTAGTCCGGGGAGCGGAGGACGGCGGAGGACAGGAACAGCCCCTCGATATAGTTCCGGCGGTAAAACTGTATGGTCAGCTCCGCCAGCTCCTGTGGGGTAAACGCGGCCCGGGGCAGGTCGTTGGAGCGGCGGTTCACGCAGTATTGACAGTCATAGCAGCACACGTTGGTCAGCAGCACCTTTAGCAGCGTCACACACCGCCCGTCCGCGGAAAAGGTGTGGCAGCAGCCTGCGGGCAGCGTGCTGCCCATCCTCCCCTTCCGGGCCTGCCGGTCCAGGCCGCTGGAGGTGCAGGCGGCGTCATACTTGGCGGCATCGGTCAGAATGGTCAGCTTGTCCATCAGCTCCACGGCGAAGCCCCCCTTTCCTATCGAACTGATGTTCTATATTATAAACATTTGTTCGATTGCTGTCAAGAGGGTGAACCGGATTCTCTTTAAACTGTCCCGGCAGGTCGCTTCGCGTTTGTGAAAAAAAGCAAAACCGGAGAGAATTTCCAAAACCCCCTTGGCAATGGCGTCAGATTGTGATACTATAACAATGTATGAGCAAAAAAATCCGAAACATTCGGGAGGATGGGATTATGCGCAGAGGAAAAATTGCGGCAATCATACTTGTCGCGGTGACGGCGGTGGCCGTGCTGACCACCGTAATCGTCAGCAACATGAACCCGAGCGGCAGCAGTGACACAGAGGAGCCGAATGTCTCCGCCCTCACGGAAGAGGAGGCAGACGGCACCGCCGCGGAGGAGCTCCGGTTCCTGACGGGCAGCACCGTCAACGGGGTGGATGTGTCCGGGATGACCGCAGAGGAGGCGTCCGACGCCCTGGCCGCCAGCGTGCAGGACTATTCCTTCACCCTAACCCTGGGGGAGAACAGCTACACCGGCACCGGGGAGGATCTGCTCCTGAGCTACAACACCGACACTGATCTGACGGCGCTGCTGGAAGCCCAGGCGGAGGACAAAAGCCAGCTGGCCTTCACGGTGGCGGACGCCTACACCGCCGATGTGTCCGACTTTGTCAGTCAGGTGGAGAATTCGTACAATGCCTGGCTGCTGGCGGAGCTGACGGGGGCCACGGAGGAAGCCGCGGAAACGGAGGAATCCGAGACAGAGGCAGAGGAAACCGAAACCGAAACGATCGATGAGGAACTGCTGGCGGAACTGGCCGCCCCTCAGAACGCCTACATCACCTATGACGGGACCGCCGCAAGCTACGTCATTGTGGCGGACGAGCCGGGCAGGGCGCTGGACTGGGAAACCGTCACCGATCAGGTGAGCGGCTCCGTGCTGGCGCTGGAGGCCGACCTTGCGCTGGACGTGGACGGCTTGGTGGAGCAGGCGGCGGTGTCCGCCGACGATGCCGACCTGCTGGCCGCCCTGGACGATGTCAACAGCTGTCTGAATCTGAATCTGAGCTATACCTTCACGCCGGACGGCGGCAGCACCTCCACCTACACCCTGAGCCGGGCGACCCTGGGCTCGCTGTACTATGTGGATTCCTCCAACACCGTTCAGGTGGACGAGGAGATTCTGGGCGGACTGGTCAGCACCCTGGTCAGCACCTACAGCGTCTCCAGCAGCAAGAGCCAGTTCAAGACCACCGCCGGGAATTACGTCAGCATCACCGTCACCGCAGCGGGGCAGAGCGTCAACTCCTCCGGCCTGTACAACGATATGCTGTCCTGCCTGGAGAGCAAGACCGGCGGCACCCGGACCGCACCCTATGAGGAAACCGACGACGACGGCGACGGCTACTGGGGCGGCAACTATGTGGAGATCGACCTGACCAGCCAGCACCTGTGGTGCTACAAGAATGGCGTGTGCGTGGTGTCCTGCGACGTGGTCTCCGGCTGCGTGGCCAACGGCACCACCACCCCCACCGGCTGCTTCCAGATTTTTGCCAAGAATACCGACCGCTACTTAAACGGCACCAACGTGGACGGCACCAGCTACCGCTCCTGGGTCAGCTACTTCATGCCCTTCTCCGGCGGCTGCGGCATCCATGACGCCACCTGGCGCAGCAGCTTCGGCGGCACCATCTACTACTACAACGGCAGCCACGGCTGCGTGGGCGTCACCCTGAGCAACGCCAAGACCATCTATAACAATGTCAGCGTTGGCACCCATGTGGTGGTCTATGGCGGCCTCTCCTCCGCCAGCGAGCTGCCCGGCCGTACCCAGACCGTCACGGCCACCGCCGCCAGCAGCAGCCTGACCGTGGGCGACACCACCACCATCACCGTCTCCTCCAAGACCACGCCTTCCTATACCTCCAGCGACACCAGCGTGGCGACGGTGAATTCCAGCGGCAAAGTGACCGCCGTGGGCGCAGGTACCGCCACCATCACCGTCAGCTGTCCCTCCGGCAGCGGCTACGCCGCAGGCAGTGCCACGGTGAAGATCACCGTCAGTGAGGCCGCCCACGTCCACACCTGGGTGGGGCAGCAGACCACGGTGCACCATGACGCGGTGACAGAGGAAGTGACCGCGGTGGACCAGGAGGCCTACACCGAGTATAGCTGCTCCAAGTGCGGCGAGACCTTCTCCAGCGCGGCGGAGGCACAGGCACACATCCAGGAGCAGCAGGCCATCGTCACCTCCCACGCCAACGCCACGGTGATTGCGGTGTACCCGGACAGCGGCACATCTGGCGACGGCTCCTCCACCACCCCTGAGGTGACTACGCCGAGCTACTACACCTGCTCCGACTGCGGCGAGCAGTTCGCCACCGAGGCAGAGGCCCAGGCCCACATCAGCGCAGAGCAGGCAGCCTCCAGCGACCATGCCGGCGCCACGGTGGTGGAGACCGTCCACGAAGCTGTGACCCACACCGAGACCAAGACCGTCACCGAAGCCTATAACGAGGTGGTGATCACCTACGTCTGCTCCGACTGCGGCGCGGTCAGCGAGACGAAGCCGGAGGACTGAGCCGCCGGCACCTCAGAATTGCAAAGAAGCCCCCGTTCCCCGGACTGCCGCGCTGCAGTCAGGGAACGGGGGCTGTGGTTTTCGCGCCAGGTCAGATTCTCCGGTTGCAATCCCCGGCAAAATGGCGTAAAATAAAGTCAGAACAGCGTAGATTGAGAATAGGGGAATTTTGCCATGTTGGAAACTGCACAGGCCCAACGCTTCTGCCAGCTGCGGCGGGCCGTCATTGAAAGAGACTATCTGCACCTGAACCCGGAGCAGCGCCGGGGCGTCTTCGCCACGGAAGGGCCGCTGCTGCTGCTGGCCGGGGCGGGCAGCGGGAAGACAACGGTGCTGATCGACCGTATCTCCAACCTGATTAAATACGGCTGCGGCAGCGACCCTCAGTGCGATGAGACGCCGGACTGGGCCGTCCCGGAGGATGTGGATTTTCTGGAGGGCTATCTGGCCCACCCCGCCCCGGAGGACGCCCGCCGGGCGGAGATGCTGTGCCGGTGCCACCCGGCCGCACCCTGGTCCATCCTCGCCATCACCTTCACCAATAAGGCTGCCGGGGAACTGAAAGACCGGCTGGCCGCCCGGCTGGGGGTGGAGGCCGGCGGCATCTGGGCCTCCACCTTCCACTCCGCCTGCGTCCGGATTCTGCGCAGGAATATTGACCTGCTCGGCTTCTCCACCTCCTTCACCATCTACGACACGGACGATTCCCTCCGGGTGGTGAAGGATGTGCTGAAAGCCTTCAACCTGGATGACCGGACGCTGGCCCCCCGGGCTGCCCTCTCCGCCATCTCCAAGGCCAAGGAGGAGATGCTGCTGGCCGGGGATTACGCCCAGCAGGCCAGGGACTCCGGCGACCTGCACCGGCAGCAGATCGCCAGGGTCTATCAGGAGTACGAGCGCCGCCTGTGGGAGGCCGACGCCCTGGACTTTGACGACCTCATCCTCCATACGGTGCGGCTGCTGGACGGCGAGGAGGAGGTGCGGGCCTACTGGCAGAACAAGTTCCGCTATGTGCTGGTGGACGAGTATCAGGACACGAACCACCTCCAGTACCTTCTGGTGTCCCTGCTGGCGGGAAAGTGGGAGAACATCTGCGTGGTGGGAGACGACGACCAGTCCATCTACCGCTTCCGGGGCGCCACCATTGAGAATATTTTACAGTTTGAGCAGCAGTACCGGGGCACCCGCGTCATCCGTCTGGAGCAGAACTACCGCTCCACCGGGAACATCCTGGCGGCGGCCAACGCCGTCATCGGCAACAACACCGAGCGCAAGGGGAAGAACCTGTGGACGGAGCATCCCGCCGGTGAAAAAATCAAGTGCTACTCCGCCGTCAATGAGTCGGACGAGGCCCAGTACATCTCCGCCCAGGTCATGCAGGCGGTCAGCTCTGGCATGGCCTGGAAGGACTGCGCCGTGCTGTACCGGATGAACGCCCAGTCCAACGCCATTGAGCAGGGCTTTAAGCGCAACGGCATCCCTTATCGGGTGATTGGCGGCATGAAGTTCTTCGACCGGGCGGAAATCAAGGATATGCTGGCCTACCTCTGTGTGATTCACAACGAGGCGGACGACCTGCGGCTCCGCCGCATCATCAACGTGCCCACCCGGGGCATCGGGCTTCGGACGGTGGACATTGCCACCGAGCTGGCCCATCAGGAGCAGCGGCCCCTGTCCGCCGTCCTCCGGAGCTCCCGCAGCTATCCGGCCCTGGCCAGAAGCAGCGCCAAACTGGACGCCTTCTTCGCCATGATTGACGACCTGCGCCGGAAATCGGAGACGATGGAGCTCTGCGCCTTCTACGATGAAGTGGTGTCCGTCACCGGCTATGTGGCGGCCCTGGAGGCGAAAAACACCTTTGAAAACCGGAACCGGATTGAGAACGTGAAGGAGCTGCGCTCCAACATCCAATCCTATGTGGAGAACAGCGGTCAGCCCACCCTGGCGGGTTTCCTGGACGAGGTGGCCCTCTACACCGACCTGGATAGCGCCGAGGACAGCGACAACTGCGTCCTGATGATGACCATGCACGCCGCCAAGGGTCTGGAGTTCCCCTGGGTCTTTGTGGCCGGGGTGGAGGACGGCATCTTCCCGGGCCTGCGCTCCATGGGAGAGCAGGAGGAGATGGAGGAGGAGCGGCGGCTGTGCTACGTGGCCATGACCCGGGCCAAGGAGCGGCTGTTCCTGACCTGCGCCACCCAGCGAATGCTGTTCGGCCGCACCAACTCCAACCAGCCCTCCCGCTTTATCGGGGAAATCCCCGACGAATATCTGGAGAAAAGCGGCCGGGCCTTTGAGGCCGACAAGCGGGAGTATGGCGGCCGCTGGAAGGACAAAGACCAGCCCGATCAGGAGCAGGGCGAGCAGGGCCAGGGCGGCCGCTATGGCGGGCGGTCCCGCCAGGGGCTGCGCAGCCGTGGCCCCCTGGGCGGCGGCATCAGCATTCACCACGACGCGAAGCCCACCGGCCAGCGGGCGGTGCAGGCCTCCTTCCACCTGTTGAGTCAGTACCAGAAGGGGACGCTGGTGGAGCACACCGCCTTTGGCCAGGGCATGATCGTCAGCGTGCAGCCCATGGGGGGCGACGCGCTGGTGGAGATCGCCTTTGACACCGTAGGCACCAAGCGGCTGATGCTGAAGGCCGCCATGCAGCACATGAAACGGAAGGAGTGAGGGCCATGACAGACGGCGAACAGCTGCTGCACCTCCTGAGCAGCACCGATTGGGGCGGGGACGGCCCGCTGGTGGCCCGATTCCTGGCAAGTCCCTACGCCGGATGCTGCGCCGACGCCCTGGCAACGCTGAACCGGCAGGCCCTCTATGAGAGCTATCTTCACGGCGTGGGCCACATCGTCCGCACCATCTGTCACGGAGCCATGGGCGCCATGGAGGAGGGCTGCACCCGGGAAGACACCATGCTGCTGCTGGACGCCTGCGCCTATCACGACGTAGGCCGCGTCAACGACCGGGAGGACACCGAGCACGGCCGCCGCTCCGCCCGGCGGCTGGCGGAACTCACCGGCCGCACCGGTGAGGAGTTGGCGGAGATCTCCGCGGCGGTGGACGTCCATGCCCGGGACGGCACCCTCCTGCCCCAGATGTTGGACTACTATCAGGTGCAGGACAGGGAGAAGGGCACCCTGCTGGCAAAGCTGCTGAAGGACGCGGACGGACTGGACCGGGTGCGCATCTGGGATTTGAATCCCCGCTATCTGCGCTTCCCCCACAGTAAGGCCCGGGCGGACTTTGCCATGGCGCTGTACTGTCGGTGGCAGGAGGCCACCGGCGGGGTGCTGGTGCCGGAGTTTGTCCGCAAGTGGAAGGGGCTGGACGAATGCGGCAACCCCGTATAGCGCACAGGCAATGGAACACATAAAAAAACCTCACATCGCTGTGGAAAACAGCGATGTGAGGTCCTTCTTTTTCAACAAATTCTGGGCAGACCCTCGTCCTGGAGCTCATCCAGGGCCCGCCTGCCGCCGATGGCGGTCCTGACCGTCAGCAGGCCCGGCTCCTCGTCCCCCACCATGCCAATACAGGCGGCGTGACCGCCGTATTTGTTCCACCGCAGCACCGCCAGGGCCTCCTCCGCCTGATCCGCCGGGAGGACGGCCACCAGCTTGCCCTCATTGCCCATATACAGCGGGTCCAGCCCCAGCAGGCCGCAGAAGTCCCGCACCTGCGGGTTCACCGGCAGGGCGGTCTCCTCCAGGGCGATGCTGCACCCGGAGGCCTCCGCCAGCTCCTTTAACACGGTGGCAAGGCCGCCCCGGGTCACGTCCCGGAGGGCGTGGACCTGGATGCCCGCCGCCAGCAGCTCCCCCACCATCCCGCCAAGGGGGGCGCAGTCGCTCTGAATCCCGTTTTGTATCCCCATGCGCTGGCTGAGGATGCAGGCGTGGTGGTCGCCCAGGTCGCCGGACACCAGCACGGCGTCCCCCGGGGCACACCGGGCGGCGGAAATCTCTACTCCCTCCGGGACGAAGCCCACGCCGGCGGTGTTGACGTAGAGGCCGCCATGGCCCTCCACCACCTTGGTATCCCCTGCCACGATGGTCACCCCGGCCTCTCTGGCCGTGGCCGCCATGCTGGCCACCAGGGCCTCCAGCAGGGCACTGTCCAGCCCCTCCTCCAGAATGAAGCCGCAGGTCAGATATTTGGGGACGGCCCCCCGCATGGCCAGATCGTTCACCGTGCCGCAGACGCACAGCCGCCCAATATCCCCGCCGGGGAAGGTCAGTGGCGTCACCACGAAGCTGTCCGTGGTCAGGGCAATGCGTCCGGAGGCAGGCACCACGGCGCTGTCCTCCATCTGGTTCAGGACCTCGTTGTCAAAGTGCTGGGCGAAAATTCGTCCAATCAATTCGCCGGTGGCCCGGCCTCCGGCGCCGTGGGCCATTGTGATTTTCATGGTACACACCTACCTGTCACGATGATTGGTAAAATACTGGAAGCAGCTCCCCTCGGTGGACACCATGCAGGCCCCCTGGGGGTTCATGGGGCTGCACCCCCGGCCAAAGAGGGGGCAGTCCCCCGGCCGCAGCTTCCCGGACAAAACCGCCCCGCAGGAGCAGGCGGGGTTGGCGTTGTCCCGGTTCAATCCGGCGCTGCCCCCTTCAAAGGCGGAAAACGCCGGGCGGAGCATCATGCCGGAATCGAGGATCTCCCCCATGCCCCGCCAGACGGCGCTGCAGGGCTGGAAATAATGGCTGACAAGGTCTTGCGCTTCACAGTTCCCCTGTTCCGTCACCACGGATGGATACAGGTTCAGCACCCGGCCCTGGCCCACGGAGCGCACCGCCCCGTAAATCGCCGCCAGCAGCTCGCCCCCCTGAAAGCCGGACACGATGAAGGGCAGCCGGTACCGCTCCGCCAGGGGGCGGAACACCTTGCTCCCCGTCACCACGCTGACATGGCCGGGTGCGAGAAATGCATCTATTTGTGCATCATTTTCGCACAAATAGGCAATCACAGCGGGCATGGTCTTCAGGGCCGTCACCAGCTTCACGTTGGTGATGCCCTCCTCCTCCAGCGCCTGCAACAGCAGGGCGTAGACCGGGGTGGTGGTTTCAAAGCCCACAGCGGCAAAGTACCAGGTGGTTTCCGGGTGCTGTTCCGCCAGAGGGAGGATGTCCATTGGGGAGTAAAGCATATAAACTTTACCCCCTTTTCCCTTCGCCAGGTTCAGGGTGCGCACCTCCCTGTCCCTGCTGCCCGGCACCCGCAGCAGGTCGCCAAAGGTGCAGACGGCGCAGCCCTCCGTCAGGCTCAGGTCGATCAGCCGGTCAATATAGGCTGTGGGCGTGACGCAGACCGGACAGCCGGGGCCGGAGATCAGCTGAATCCTTTCGCTGAGCAGGGAGGGAATCCCCAATTTGGAGATGGCGGCGGTGTGACTGCCGCACACCTCCATGATCCGCACGGTGGGGCCGTCATAGGCGGCCAGATAATCCTTGACCGACTTTAAATCAAACGCCAAGTTTCTCCACCTCCCGGAAGATGTCCGTCAGCTCCTCCGCCTCGGAGGAGGACACCGTCTGTAAAATGCAGCCCGCATGGACCAGCACCCAGTCCCCCGGCTTCACCGGCACCAGACCCGCCTGAGCCTGAACGATATTTCCGCTAAAATCAACCGTGGCGACGCGGCCTTCCACCGCAGTCACCCTGCCCGGCAACGCAACACACATAGGTCTTTCCTCCCGTCACTCAGTCTGTTCCTTTGTCCTTCTGTTGGGCCAGAATCGCCACCCAGGCCTGCCCCAGGGCAAGGCCGCCGTCGCCCGGCGGCACCTGGCGGTTGTAATAGACGGTAAACCCGTCCTCCCGCAGCAGCGCCGCCGTCCGCTCCAGCAGGATGCGGTTCTGAAAGGTGCCGCCGGACAGGGCCAGCGATGTTACACCCGTAGCCTCCCTTTGCCGTTGACAGACCTCCAACGCCAGTTCCGCCACGGCGTAGTGGAAGCCCAGGGCCAGCGCTCCGGCAGACGCGCCCTTTTCCAGCCCTTCCGCCATGGCACGGAACAGGGCGGCGCTGTCCCCCACGAGGCAGCCGTCCTCCTCCTCCACCGGGAAGGGCAGGGGATAAGCCGTTTCCGCCTGAGCCGCCGCCTGCTCCAGCAGGATGGCGCACTCTCCCTCGTAGCTGTTGTAGTGGCAGACGTCCAGCAGCGCCGCCGCCCCGTCGAAGAGCCGCCCCATGGAGGAGGAGCGCACCGTGTTGACCCCAAGGCGGAGGGCCGCCTCCACCGTCCGGAAGGTCTGCCCCGCTCCGGTGAGCCCGGCGTGGAGCAGATAGGCCGCCAAAATCGTGTCGGCGTTTCTGGCCCCCTCGTCCCCGCCCAGCATCGGGACGGAGGCGATATGCCCCACCCGCACCATATTTAGGCCGGTGCAGAGCAGAAATTCCCCGCCCCAGACGGTGCCGTTCGTGCCGTAGCCGGTGCCGTCAAAGGCCACCCCCAGCACCGGCCCGGTGAGGCCGTACTCCGCCATGACGGACGCCACATGGGCGTGGTGATGCTGGACGGCGGAACAGTTGGCATAGCGCTGACGGGTGTATTTCCCGGAAAAATACCCGGGGTGCCCGTCGCAGACCCCAAATTGGGGCCTGATTTGGAACAGTTCTTCCATCCGTTCTTCCGCACCCCGGTAGGCCCGGAGGGCATCCAAATCCTCCAGGTCCCCAAAGTGCTGGCTCAGATAGGCCCGACCGCCGCTGACCAGCCCAAAGCAGGCTTTCAGGTCTCCCCCTGCCGCGAAAAACGGGGCGGCTGCCTCCTGTTTCAGAGAAATCGGCTCCGGCACATAGCCCCGGGCCCGCCGGAAAAACTGGGGTTCCCCCTCCACAATGCGCACCACCGAGTCGTCCAGCGGGGTCAGAATCTCCCGCCCGTGGGACAGCACCCCATCCAGCAGGTCGCTCTCCCCCAGCCAGGCCAGCGCAGACCCATCCTCAATCAGCATGGGCGCGCCGGAGCGGTTGGCGCTGGTCATCACCAGCGGGCCGCATGCCTCCGCCAGCAGGATTTGCAGCGGGTTGCAGGGCAGCATGGCCCCGATCTCCAGACTACTGCCACAGCAGGCAGGGGCAAAATCCATGCCGGTGCGTTTTTTCAGCAGGACGATGGGCCGGGCTGCGGAGGTCAGCAGCCCTTCCTCCGCGTTGGAGAGGCGGCAGTACCGCCGCACCGTCTCCACATCCGGAAACAGCACCGCAAAGGGCTTCTTCTCCCGGCCCTTCAGCTGCCGCAGGCGGCGGTTGGCGTCCTCCCGGTTGGGGTCGCAGGCCAGATGATAGCCGCCGATGTCCTTGACGGCCAAAATTTTGCCTTCTTTCAACACCGCCACCCCTCGCCGGAGGGCCGCATCCCCGGTGAGATGCTCCGCCCCGGTGTCCAGAGCCAGCACCGGGCCGCAGCTGTGGCAGGCAATGGTCTGGGCGTGGCGGCGCACATCCTGTTTGGCGGTGTACTCCCGCCGGCAGTCCTCACACATGGGAAACACATCCATGGTGATGGAGCATCGGTCATAGGGCAGCGCCCTGAGGATGCTGTACCGTGGGCCGCAGGCCACACAGCTGATGAAGGGATAGCGGTACCGGCGGTTCCTCTTGTCGTGGAGCTCCCGGGCGCAGCGGGGGCAGGTGGGC
>JAJQBL010000090.1:0-58230 GCA_021203325.1 Clostridiales bacterium
TGTGGAGGTCAAGGCATTTTTTGATTTTTTTCGTTCACTCACATTTTTATTTTTTCGCCCCGTCAATTCTTTGTCAATCGGGGGTTTCCGTCGGAAAAGGTCATATCCAGAGTACCGGTGTCCCCGTCCTCCCAGTTGGCGTCCACATAGTTCTCCAATACGCCCAAAATCAGCTTTGCCTTGTAGTCGTAGTCCTCATCCTGTAGCAGCCGGATGGTCAGGCGGTTCTGGTAGTTGACAATGATCTCGCTCTCCCCGCTGAGGTCGATGGAGACCACATCCTTCAGCAGCCCCCGGTTCTGGAAGGAGGGCAGCAGGTTCAGCAGGCTTTCCAGCATCAGGCTCTGGCTCCGCTCCCCGTCCCCCTCCACGGAGATGATGCTCCCCGTCTCCGGCGTAGCCAGGGTCAGGCCGATGATATAGGGGTAGCCCTCCGGCGGGTCGGGCATTTCCACCGCCTCCGCTTCCGGCTCCGTGCCGGAGGAGGCTTCCGCCTCGGAGACGTCCGCTTCTTCCGCCTCCGGCTCCGGCTCCAGGTCGCCGGAGGATGCCTCCCCGTCCTCCGCGGCGCTGCCGGTGTCGGACGCCAGCAGCTCCAGCAGCTTGCCGCTGCTGTCCATCAGCCACCAGCTGCCGTTGCCGTCATAGATGGCCGCCTGTGCGTCGGACTCCGCCACCGTGATCACCAGGGTGTCCGGCAGCTTGTGGGACAGCGTGACGCTGCTGACATAGGGCAGCTGGGTCAGGAGCCGGGCCACCACGGTGGTGTCCCTGGTCAGGAGCAAATTGTCCCCCAGGTTCACGCCGGAGGCGGAGACGATCTCCTCCTCGGTATAGTGGACGTTGCCCTCCACCTCAATGGTGTTGATTTTAAAGAACACAATGGAGCCGCCCAGAATCACGGCCAGAATCAGCACCACCGAGATGGCCAGATACAGGCCGTTCAGGTTGCCGCCGTTTTTTCGCTTGCTCTGATGCTTTCGGGTTCTCTCTGTCGCCACGCCCTCGCTCCCCTTCGTTCTCTCTCAGTCGTTCCGTTTTCTTCGGGTGACCGCACCCCCCCAGGGCGGTCAAATCCGCCTCCAGGCCGGCATAGCCCCGGTCGATATGGGCCAGGCCGGTGATATGGCTCTCGCCGTCGGCCCCCAGGGCGGCCACCACCAGCGCCGCCCCGCCCCGCAGGTCCGGGGCCTCCAGCTGGGCCCCGCAGAGCCGCTTCACGCCGCAGACCACCGCCACCCGGCCTTCCACCCGGACGTCCGCCCCCATGCGGAGCAGCTCCCCCACGTAGCGGAAGCGGTTTTCAAAGATGGTCTCCACAAAGACGGCGGTGCCGCCCCCTTTACACAGTGCCGCCAGCACCACCGGCTGGGCGTCGGTGGGGAAACCGGGATAGGGAGAGGTGCGCACCGGGCGCACGCTATGTAACGGCCCGCGACAGGTCAGCTCCGCCCCATCCGCCCAGCTGCGGACCAGGCAGCCCGCCTCCCGGAAGGTGTCCAGCACCGGCAGAAGCTGCCGCCGCTGCACCCCCAGCACCTGCACCTGCCCTCCGGCGGCGGCGCAGGCGGAGAGGTAGGTGGCCGCCACAATGCGGTCGGCAATGATGGTATGCTCCCCGCCGTGGAGGGGCTTTTTCCCGTGAATCACCACGGTGGAGCTGCCTGCGCCGGAGACCTCCGCCCCGATGGCGCGGAGGAAGCGCTGCAGATCCTCGATCTCCGGTTCCCGGGCGGCGTTGGTGATCACCGTCACCCCTTCGGCGGCGGTGGCAGCCAGCATGATGTTCTCCGTGGCCCCCACGCTGGGGATGGACAGGTTGATTTCCGCGCCGCGGAGCGGGCCGGAGCAGCGGAGGGTGCCCCCCTCCTCCCGAATCTCACAGCCCATGGCGGTCAGGGCCTTCAGGTGCAGGTCAATGGGCCTTGGCCCCAGCTCGCACCCGCCGGGCAGGGAGATCTCCGCTTCCCCGCACCGGGCCAGCACCGCCCCCAGGAAAATCACCGAGGAGCGCATCTCCCGCATCAGCCGGTGGGGAATCTCCGTCCCGGTGACGGCGGCGGCGTCCACCGTGATGCAGTCCCCTTCCCGGGTCACCCGGCAGCCCAGATGCTCCAGAATCACCAGGGAGGCCGTCACATCGCTGAGGGCCGGGCAGTTGTGGAGGACGCTGACCGAGCCGGTCAGCAGCGTCGCCGCCAGAATCGGCAGGACGCTGTTCTTCGCGCCGTGTACCGCTACGCTGCCGGACAGAGGCTTCCCTCCTGTGACGATCAGTTCTTCCATAGACCATTCCTCCACATTCCGATATAGGGCAGACTATGCGGCGGGAAGAATATTTGTTACTTCAAAAGGCCCTTCAATACCTTATAAATCCGCTCATTGGCGTCGGTGACGGAGATTTTCCGGAGGTTTTGGCCCATCCGCCGCAGGCCCTCCACGTCGGAGAGCATCCGTGTCACCTGGTCATAGAGTGCGTCGCCGGAGCAGTCCTTCTCCAGCATCAGCACGGCGGCATCCTGGTCGGACAGCACCCGGGCGTTCTTCTCCTGATGGTTGGCCGCCACGTTGGGAGAGGGCACCAGGATGCTGGGATGGGCGATGGCGGAGATCTCCGCAATGGTGGAGGCCCCGGCCCGGCTCATGATGACGTCGGCGCTGTCCATCACCACCGGCATATCGTAGATATACTCCCGGATGTCCAGCTCCGGATGCTCCTCCAGGTTGACGCCCCGCTGGGCCAGCCCCTCCAGCACCCGCTGGTAGTACCGCTGGCCCACGCCGTAGATGTGGTGGAAGGGGCAGCCCTCCGCCACCTCACGGGCCACAAAGTCCACCATGTACTGATTCATCACCAAGGCCCCCAGAGAGCCCCAGGTGGTCACCACCACCGGCTTCTGGTCGTTGATACCCAGCATCTTTCTGGCCTCCACCCGGTTCTGGGCGAAGAACTCGCTGCGCACCGGGGTGCCGGTGACCTCCACCCGCTCCGGGTGGGGGTACAGGCTGCGGCACTCCTCAAAGCCCACCATCACCTTATCCACCCGCTTGGCCAGCATTTTCGTGGTCAGGCCGGGCTGTGCGTTGGACTCATGCACCGCCGTGGGGATGCCCCGCCCAGCGGCGGCCTTCACCACGGGGTAGGAGGCGTAGCCGCCGGTGCCCACCACCAGGTCGGGCTGGAACTCGTCCAGAATCTTCCGGGCCTGGGCGGGGGAGGCCATCAGGTTTTTCGCCGTGGTCAGGTTGTGTTTGATGCCCTTCCAGTTCAGGCTGCGGTAGAAGCTGGAAATCTGCACCGTGCGGATGTCATACCCCTCCCGGGGCACCAGGGAGCACTCCATGCCCCCTTCCGCGCCCACGAACAGCACCTGGGCATTGTCCCGCTCCGTCAGCATGCCGGCCAGAGCCACCGCCGGATTGATATGTCCGGCGGTGCCGCCGCAGGTAAAAAGCACTTTCATTGTGATTCGTTCCTTTCTCCTTCAAAACCCGTCACCCCTGGGGCGGCGCGGCGATTTGCCGGGACACCGCCAGGACAATCCCCATCTCCGCCAGCTGTATCGCCAGCGCCGTACCGCCGTAGCTGAAAAAAGGCAGGGAGATGCCGGTGGAGGGGATGACGTTCAGCACCACCGCGATGTTTAAAAACACCTGAGTGGCCAGCAGGGTGATGATGCCCACGATGAGCAGGGTGCCGAATTTGTCCTTGGCGTGGAGGGCCAGATAGTAGCCCCGGATGATCAGCAGGGCGAACAGCAGGATAATCATCACCGCGCCGATCAGCCCCAGCTCCTCGCAGATGATGGCAAAGATGTAGTCGTTCTGTTCCTCCGGCAGGTAGAGGTATTTCTGACGGCTCTGGCCGAATCCCAGGCCGGTCAGCCCGCCGGAGGCCACCGCGTAGATGGATTGCAGCACCTGATAGCTCTTATCCGTGGGGTCCCACCACGGGTCCAGCCACGACTTGATACGGGTGCCGTTGTAGCCCCTGATTACCAGCACATAGTAGACGATGCCCGTCAGTCCCCCGGCCCCGGCGATGAACCAGCCGATGCGGACGCCTGCGGCGAACAGCACCGCCGCGGCCGCCGCCGCCACCAGAATCATGCAGGACAGGTGGGGCTGCAATCCAATCAGCGCCAACACTACGATCAGGACAGCCATATAGGGAAGCAGTTCCTTTAAGTCGCTCCAGTAGAAAAACCACCGCAGCCCTTCCAGGGGCTGGCGGAGCCGCTTCTGGAAGGTGGGTACCCCCGGCCGCCGCTTGGACAGCCCCGCCGAGAAGAACAGGATGACCCCCAGCTTGGCGATCTCCGAGGGCTGGAAAGTGGGGCCAACAACCAGGAGCATCCGCAGCCACCGCGTGGAATTGTTGGCGGTGACGCCCAGAGGCGTCTGAACCAGCGCCAGCAGGACGATGGAGGCCACCAGCACCGGCACGGACAGAATCCGCAGATACTGATAGTCCATCCGGGAAATCAGCAGCATGGCCACAACGCCGATGACGGCGTAGATGGCCTGATGTTTAAAATAGTACATGGCGTCGCCGTAGGTGATAACGCCGTCCACCACCTTATAGCCCGCCGCCGAGTCATACAGCGCCGCATAGGAGGATGCGGACAGCAGCATAATCAGCCCAACGGCCAGCAGCATCATGGTCAGCATCAAAAAGGGCAGGTCGATGGGCCCTCTGCGGAGCTTTTCCGCCTGGGTCAGGTCACGGCCGCGTTTCCGTTTGGCGCGGCTCTGCCTGGTTCGCACAGTGCTTGCCTGAGTTGCCATATGCCGTTTGCCCCTTTCTGTCGCAGGATTTGGAACGGTTTACCCGTTTAGTAGCGGAACATGACCCCCAGGAAGGCCAGCACGCAGGCCAGCAGGGTCACGCCGGAGAAGACGGTGAACAGCTTCTCCTCGCTCCAGCCCCCCATCTCAAAGTGATGGTGCAGGGGGGCCATGCGGAAGATGCGCTTGCCGTGGGTGGCCTTGAAGTAGGTCACCTGAATGATGTCGCTCATGGTCTCACAGAGATAGATGATGCCCACCAGAATCAGAATCAGCGGCATATCCAGGCCAAAGGCCAGGCCGCAGACCGCGCCCCCCAGGAACAGGGAGCCGGTGTCCCCCATGAACACCTTGGCGGGGTGGAAGTTGTACACCAGGAATCCGGCCAGGCCCCCCAGCAGCGCGCCGGAGAACACCCCCAGCTCCACCTTGCCCCACAGCAGGGAGACCACCAGGAAGAACAGCGCCACAGGCATGGTCACGCCGGTGGCCAGGCCGTCCACGCCGTCGGTGATGTTCACCGCATTGACGGTGCCCACCATGACGAAGGCCGCAAAGACCATGTACACCGGCCAGGGGATCGTGAAGCTGACGTTGGCGAATGGGATATACAGGTCAGGGGTCAGGTAGCCGGTGTAGCGCAGCAGCACCACAAAGGCGATGGCCGCCGCCAGCTGCAGCAGGAACTTCTGGGGGGCGGTCAGCCCCTCGTTCTTGTGGTACTTCACCTTGCAGAAGTCGTCCACAAAGCCGATGGCCCCGAACACCAGGGCAAAGAGGTAGACAAAGAGGCCGCCGAAATCTCCCTGGAGGAAGTCGGTAAAGCCGCAGACCACCAGGGCAATCAAAATGCCCGCAATGAACATCAACCCGCCCATGGTGGGGGTGCCCTGTTTGGACATGTGCCAGGTGGGGCCGTCCTCCTTGATGGACTGGCCCGCCTTCATCCTCCGCAGCCAGGGGATGACCACCTTGCCCAGCAGGTAGGTCGCCACAAACCCGATCACAACACTCACAATTGCTTTCATCTTTCGCTCGCTCCTTCGGAAACCGGTTCCGGCTTCCTTTCCGTTCAATTTTGCCGTCTGTAACCGGCAGAGGCAGGCGCACAGGCCCGGGCCAAAAGCGCGTCCCAGTCCGCCCTCCCCGCATAGACGATGATGTCCTCCGGCTCCCCGCAGCAGCGGGCCGCCTCCACGGCGGCGGTCAGATCCGGCCCGCCGGTACGGTCTCCCGCGGCAGGAATCAGGGCGCACCAGTCCGCCCCCTGCAACGCAACTCTCCGCAGCCTGCGCTCGGTTCCGCCGGGGGGCAGGGCCAGCACCAGCAGCACCCGGCCTTCTGCGGCCCTGCGGGCCGCCAGCAGCGCCGCCTCCAGCCGGCCCCCGGTGCAGCCGGTGTGAATCAGCTCATCCGGGCCGTTGGCCCGGCGGCGCAGCTCCAGCACGCCGGGGGCACCCGGCGCGGCGGACACCGCCGCCGCCCCTTCCCGGAGGGTGTACCCCTCCAGCAGACCGCAGCCCAGGGCCGCCAGGGCCATGTAGAAGTCATAGCTCCCCGGCAGCGGCAGGGAGACCCTGGCGATGGCGGAATTTGTCACCGCCTCAAAGGTCATCCGGTCTTTCCCCAGACGGAGGTATCGGGCGTTCAAATCCGCCTCTCCCCGCTTCTCCGCGTAGGTCAGCCGTGGGCCGCCCCACTGGGCCGCCAGGGCGCGGACCCGGCTGTCGTCCAGGTTGGCCATCAGCAGGCGGCAGCAGCCCGTCAGGTAGCCCTTCAGGGCGTCGGTGTTGTCATGCTCCCGGAGGCCGCCCACCACGGCGGCCCGGCAGAGCAGCCCTCTGGCCCACCCCGCCGCAATCTGGCTGGGGGAAAGGGCCAGCACCACCCGCCGGCAGCCCTGGGCAGCCAGGGTGCGGAGCCGCGCCTCCAGTGTCTCCCGCCAAGTGGGCCACGCCGGGGCAGGCAGACGCCGCCCCCGCCAGAGGCAGTCCGCCTGGGTGATGAGGGCGGCCTCCCCGGGGCGGCCATACTCCAGCAGGTGCCAGATCAGCCGGGCGGTGCAGTCCGCCTCGGCGCCGCCGATGACGCAGTATAAATTGTCACTCGTCCATGTCATTGTCAGCATAATCCACGATGGTGTCGTCGGAGAAGTAGACCGTTATGGTGGTGCCCCGGTCCACCAGCTCTCCCGCTTCGACGCTCTGCTTATAGGCCAGGGTGCTGCTGGTATAGTAGCTGGAGGAGCCTGAGGCCACCATGTACAAATCCAGCTCGCCCAAAATCTCCAGGACGACGTCGGGGGATTTCCCCGTCAGATCGGGCATGGTGACCTGATCCTCCGGCACTTCCTCCCCCATGTACAGGATAACTTCGCTGCCGGAGGGCAGGCTGACACCGGTGGAGGGGATTTGGCCGGTGACGGTGCTGCCGTCCCCGACGATACGGTAGGTCAGGTTCTTCGCCGTCAGAATCTGCGACGCCGTGGCCTCGTCATAGCCGATGACCGTGGGCATGGAGACGCTGGCCCCGGAGAGGTCGTCTGAGGTGTACTCCTTGTCGAAGCCACGGTAGTCCAGAATGTCGGCAATCAGCTGCCCCACCAGAGGGGCCGCCATGTTGCCGCCGGAGATGTAGAGGCCATTGGTGCAGTAGTCGCTGCCCGGAGAGGCCACCTGGGGGGAATCCAGGGCCAGCAGGACAATGATCTCCGGGTCGTCCGCCGGGGCGAAACCCACGAAGGAGACCACATATTCATCGTCCACCAGCGTCTGAGAGGTGCCGGTCTTGCCGCCGATGCGGTAGCCCTCCATATAGGCGTTCTTGCCGGTGTAGCTGGTGACCACGCCCTCCAGCAGGTTGGCCACCCGCTCGCTGGTCTCCTCGCTGATGACCTGGCGCACGGCGGTGCTGTCCGCCTGATAGGTGATGGTGCCGCTCTCGTCCACGATATGGTCCACCACATAGGGCTGCCGGAGGTAGCCGCCGTTCACCGCCGCGTTGATGGCGGTGATCAGGGTGATGGGGGTGACGGTAAAACGCTGACCGAAGGAGGCGGTGGCCAGCTGGACGATGCCGAAGTTATCCTCGCTCCACACCACGCCCTGGCTCTCGCCGGGGACGTCGATGCCCGTGGTGGACATCAGCCCGAAGGCCTCCATGTACTCGTAGAAGGTATCCGTCCCCAGCTTCTGGCCGATGGTGATGAAGGCCGGGTTGCAGGAATTGCCCACCGCCTCCGCCAGGGTCTGGCTGCCGTGGCCGTACCGGTCGGAGCAGTAAATGGGAGAGGACCAGCCGCTGACCATGATGCTGCCGGTGCAGTTGAAGGTGGAGCTCTCCGACACCACCCCCTCCTCCAGGGCGGCGGCCAGAACCAGGCTCTTGAAGGTGGAGCCGGGCTCATAGGTGTCGTTCACCGCCTTGTTCCGCCACATGGTGTTCAGGGCTTCGCTCTCGGTGATCTCGCCGCTGGCGACCTCGCTTTGCAGCACGCTGTCAATGACGGTGCTGTAGTCGTTCAGGTCGTAGGTGGGGGAGCTGGCCATTCCCAGGATTGCGCCGGTGTCGCACTCCATGACGATGACGAACCCGCCGTTCTGCACATCGTTGGCCTCGATGCCCTCCTCCAGATACTTTTCACAGTAGGACTGAATGGTGGCGTCCAGGGTCAGGTAGACGTCGCTGCCGTCCTCGGCGTCATAGTAGTCCTGATAGAAGTTTTTCAGGTCGGTGCCCCGGTTGTTCTTCGCCGTCACCAGCAGCCCGGCGGTGCCGGAGAGGGTGTCCTCCAGCTGGGCCTCCAGGCCGTAGGCGCCGCCGCTGTCGTTGGTGAAGCCGATGACCTGGGCCGCCAGGGTGGAATAGGGATAGAACCGCTTGCTGTTGGGGGTCATGTAGATGCAGCCGGACAGGCTGTACTCCGAAATCAGGCTGCGGATGCTTTCCGCCACGCTGTCGCTGACCTTGCTGGCCAGCTTCTTGTACTGGCTGGAGGTGTCCTCGCACTTTTCCACAATGCTCTCGGCGGTGACGTCCTCCAGAATCTCCTCCAGCCCCTGAGAGACGACCTCCACCACGTCAAAGTCATAGCTCTCCGCCTCCTCGGTGTAGGCGGCCTTGGTCTCCTCGTCCTCTGCCTCCGCCGCCTTTTCCAGGGCCTCCTGCCGGGCGGTGTCCAGCTCGCTCTGTTTCTCCAGAATGGCCTTGGGGGAGATGATCACGTCATAGGCCGTGGAGCTGATGGCCAGCACGTTGCCGCTGGCATCGTAAATGGAGCCGCGGTTGGCCGTGACGGAGAGCTCGCTGGTCTGCTGCTCCACCGCCTCCTCCTCCAGCTCCTCATGGCGCACGATCTGCCAGTAGTATAGCTGATACACCAGGGGAATAAACAGGATAACACCAAAAACGCAGAGAAGCACCACCGTCCTGCGAAAGATACGGCGTTTTGCCTCCCTGCCCTGATTGGTTTTTGCGCGTTTTGGTTGTTGTCTGCTCATAGTACCCTCGCTTTTCACAGGATAAGGGCGTAAGAGAGTATTCTTACGCCCTTATCCGGATGGTGTGTTCGCTTTGTCGCTAAAAGATATATGCGCTTACCGGGCGAAGTATGTAAGCACACTTCTCCAGAAACTTTCCAGATCCTCTGCCACCTGCTCAATCAGCCCGGGGTCCTCCGTCTGCTCATAGACTACGACGTTGTCCGGCTCCGCCAGCTCCAGGTACACCTTCTGGCTGTAGCTGGGCTCCGCCAGCTCCAGGTACACCTTCTGGCTGTAGCTGGACTCCACCAGCCCCGCCTCCTCCGCCACCTCCTGCAGGGTGGCGGTGTCGAACAGGTCGTTGTACTCCGACCGCAGGGAGGCCTCCTCGTCCACCAGGTCGCTGAGGTAGTCCTCCATGGTGCCGGTGGCGGCGTAGACGCTGTTGAGCTGGACGTAGCTGGTCAGCACCAGCACCGCCATCAGCGCCACAGCCGCGAAGCCGGTGACCGCAAACAGGGAAATGCCCTGCTGGGGGCGCACCTGGGGCTGGGCCGCAGCCCTTCGGCCGGACTGCCGCCTGGGCTCCGGCGCGGGCTGGGGCGCCTGCCGCTCCTTCCGCTGGGGGACGACCACCGTATTGCTCAGATCATACGCCGCATTGCCAAAGCTGGTGTTGGCCATCTGTGCCGCCGTCCGTTTCCTGTCTGCCATTCGTAAAACCCCTTTTCTCTATACAATGAACCGTCATCGTATGTATTGACTCTTTCATTTGCCCGCCCCGTGGGCTACAGCTTTTCGCAGATGCGGAGCTTGGCGCTCCTGGCCCGGGGATTCCGGGCCACCTCCTCTGCCGTGGGAAGCAGGGGCTTCTTCGGCGTCTGCCGAATCTCCGGCGTCTTCCCGCAGACGCAGACCGGGAAATCCGGCGGGCAGGTGCAGCCCTGGGCGTGGTTCTGGTAGCCGATCTTCACCATCCGGTCCTCCAGGCTGTGGAAGGTGATGATGCAGAGCCGTCCGCCGGGCTTCAACCGGGGAATCACCCGGTCGATCACCGTTTCGATGCAGCTCAGCTCGTCATTGACGGCGATGCGGAGGGCCTGGAAGCACCGCTTGGCCGGGTGCTGCTTCTCCCGCAGGGCCTGGGCGGGCATGGCCGATTTGATGACCTCCACCAGTTGAAATGTGGTGTCAATGGGGGCCTGTCCCCGTCTCCGGCAAATCGCCGCGGCGATTTGCCTTGCGTACCGCTCCTCCCCGTAGTGGGAGAAGCACCATTTCAGCTGATTCTCGTCCCAGGTGTTCACCACCTCATGGGCGGTGAGGGCCTGGGTCTGGTCCATCCGCATATCCAGCGGCGCGTCGTGCATATAGGAGAAGCCTCTGGCCGGGTCGTCCAGCTGGGGGGAGGAGACCCCCAGGTCCAGCAGCATCCCGTCGATCTGGTCAATGCCCAGGTCATCCAGGATGTCCGCCACGTCGCCAAAGTTGCCATGCACCAGCGTCACCCGCTCCAGCCAGGGCTCCAGCCGCCGGGGGGCCGCGTCCAGCGCAGCCTGGTCCCGGTCAATGGCGATGAGCCGCCCGGTGGTCAGCCGCCGGACAATCTCCCGGCTGTGGCCCGCCCGGCCCAGGGTGCCGTCCACATAGACGCCCTCCGGCCTGATGCGCAGCCCCTCGATACATTCGTCCAGCAGGACGGGAACATGAGTCCTCTCCTCCATGTGAATCTCCCGGTATCTATCATACTACATTTCGGCAAAAACTCAACCGATTTTTTCAAAAAAACTACAGTCCGCGGGACAACGTTCTCCGCACGCGGACGGGTTTCAGCGTCACCCTCTGGTGGGCCTTCCAGCTGTCCGCGTCCCAGATGTCGGCGGTGCGGTTGTTGCCGTTGACCACCACCGCCTTGGTGATGCCGGCGTACTCCCGCTGCTCCGCCGTCAGGGGGACACGGCCGGAGGAGTCCGGCGTACACTCTGAGGCATAGGCGAAAATCATGGCGGCCTCCGCGGCGGCCTCATCGTCCTCCTGGCACTGGGCGATCTTCTCCTGGAACTGCGCCCAGACCGCCGCCGGGAAGATGGTCAGGTGGGGACGCATCTCCCCTGCCGGGTCCGCATCGGCGGTGGCGTTGATGGTGATATAGAACTTATCCCCCAGCTCCTCCGTGAGGCGGGAGGGAATGCACAGTCGGCCTTTTGCGTCCAGATTATGCTCCGACTTGCCATACACCGCCCCTCACCTCTTTGCTCTGCCACTTTCTGGACCTGAAGTGCCATTTTACGCTACTTCATGCCACTTTGTTTTTATAGTATACGCCCTCTCACCCAAAAAAGCAACCCCCGATTTCCGGTTTCCAGGAAAAAAAGTGGGGACGGCCCGGGGCGGCCGGGAGAAAATTTCCTGATTTTTCCTCCCGGGCGTAAAAATGAAGGAATCATTAAAATTAGATGAAATCTTGAGAAACCCCCTTGTATTGCCGAACTTTTCATGGTATAACAAAAGTACGGGACAGAATTCCCCGCGTTTTGACCGCAAACAACACCATCAGACGGCATGCGGCATCCCCCGCCTGCGGTCTGTGTCAGTCAGTAAAGGAGGTTTTCCTGTGTTTAATATTCTCTCCACGTTGATTCTGGGCCTGCTGGCCGGCTATCTGGCCTGCCGCATCATGGGCCATGGCAGCAGCATGGTGATGAACCTGATCGTAGGCGTCATCGGCGCAGGCATCGGCAGCTTTCTGTTCAGCCTGGTGGGCATCCACGCCTACAGCTGGATTGGTCAGCTGCTGGTGGCCATCGTCGGGGCCTGCGTGCTGCTGTGGCTGGTGAACTACCTGGCCGGCCATCTCCGCTGAGGGGCGCAGAGAAACAGATACATCCGGGAGGGGCATCCTCTCCCGGATGTTTTTTCTTTGACAGCGCCCCCGTTTCGGGGTATGATAGGGGAAACAAGGCTGCGTCGCAGCGGATGGGAGGCTGTCATGGCCGCAAAAAAATCCCCCTCGGACGGGGGGCTGACAAAACTGAAAGCTGCGCTGCGGGCCGGTACCCCCGGCCGCTGCTACCTGTTCTATGGGGAGGAGACCTATCTGCGGGACTATTACCTCTCGGAGCTGAAAAAGCAGCTGCTGACCCCCGGCCTGGAGGCCTTCAACCTCCACACCTTCCAGGGTAAGGAGCTGGACTTTCGGGAGTTGCAGGACGCCGTGGACGCCTTCCCCATGATGGCGGAGCGCTCCATGGTCATCGTCTACGACTACGATCTCTATACCAATGAGGAGCGGCGCACCCGGCTGGAGGGGCTGCTGGGGGACCTGCCGGACTACCTCTGCCTGGTGTTCGTCTACGACCAGACAGAGTACAAAACCGGCGGCAACACCCGGCTGGGCAAGCTGGTGAAGCAGGCGGCCCTCCCTGTGGAGTTCCGGCCCCAGAGCCAGAGCGACCTGAACGCCTGGATTCGCCGCCGGTTCAAGTCCTTCGGCAAGGAGATCGACAACCCCACGGCGGAATATCTGACCTTTCTCTGCGGGGGGCTGATGACCGGCCTGGCCAACGAAATCGAAAAAATCGGCTTCTACGCCCCCGGCAAGAACATCACCCGGCAGGACATTGACGCCGTGGCCGACCCGGTGCTGGACGCCCGGGTGTTCCAGATGACCGACGCCATCACAAACCGGAACTTCCCCCAGGCGGCGGCGGTGCTGTCCGACCTGTACCAGCTGAACAATGAGCCGATTATGATTCTGGCGGTGCTGGGCAAGCAGCTGCGGCAGCTGTGGAGCGCCCGGCTCTACCTGGAGCAGCGCAGGAGCCAGGCCGCCCTGGCCCAGCTGTGGGAAATGCGGAGCGACTGGCAGGCCCGGAAGCTGATGGACGCCGCCCGGCGCTTTGACCTGCCCTGGTGCCGCAGGGCGGTCATTCTGGCGGAGGAGACGGATGTGTCCATGAAGTCCACCGGCCTGAACCCGGAGGAGCTGCTGGTGGACCTGCTGCTGAAGCTGGCGGTGAACTGAGATGGCCCCGCGGATTCGGCTGAAAGAGGCCATTGTGGTGGAGGGCCGCTATGACAAGAACACCCTGTCCCAACTGGTGGACACGCTGATTCTCACCACCGAGGGCTTCCAAATCTTCCACCGGGCCGACCAGGTGCGGCTGCTGCGCCGGGTGGCCAGGGAGCGGGGGCTGATCCTGCTGACGGACAGCGACGGGGCGGGCTTCGTCATCCGGAACCATTTAAAAGGTATGCTGCCGCCGGAGCAGGTGAAACACGCCTACATCCCCGACCTGTACGGCAAGGAACGCCGGAAGGCCCGCCCCGGCAAGGAGGGCAAGCTGGGGGTGGAGGGCATGACGCCGGAGGTGCTGGAGGAAGCCCTGCGGCGGGCCGGGGCCACCTTTCTGGAGGAACCGGAGGCCGCCCCCTCCCCTGTCGGCGGAATCACAAAGGCCGACCTCTACCGGCTGGGCCTCACCGGCGGGCCGGACAGCCGGGCCAGACGGGCCGCCCTGTACCGGGCGCTGGACCTGCCGGAGCATCTCAGCAGCGGCGGGCTGCTCCAGGTGCTGAACACCTTCTACACCCTGGAGGAGGTGGAGGAGGCGGTGGAGGGGCTGTGCGGTTTATCTTAACGCGCCTCTGAATCAAGGCAGTTTCACTGCCTTGAATGTTGTCTCATTCTTACGCAGGAAGGACTGAATAAGGCATGAAAGAAACAAATTCAATCCTGATCCGCCCCTATGAACAGCGGGATTTTGAACGCCTGTGTCAGATTCACGACCCTGCTCGGGAAAAGGAACTGGCGCTGGCCAAATTGACCGATGCGTTTGTCCCGCTCAACATCGCAGCAGAACGGGAAGGCTTGTTTGACTATCAACTCTATGTAGCAGAATATCAGGGCATTGTTGCAGGCTTTGTGGCCTTTACAGAGGATGAATTGGCATGGCTCTATGTGGATGTAGCGTTTAGCCACAGAGGAATCGGCAGCAGTCTGGTAAGGTTCGCATTGACCAGGATGACATCGGATGTGAGCATTGAAGTGCTCTCCGGTAATCTGCCCGCCATTGCGCTATATACCGGCTTCGGCTTTGAAATTTGCCAGACGCTGACCGGCGTCATGCCCGGAAATGAGGTTTTTTCTGTCACGGTTCATGTAATGAGACGATCACCCGCACCGACGTGACAGGCAGATATTCCTTTCGTCAACAAACGAAAAGCGCCGTTTCCCTGCAATGCAGGGAAGCGGCGTCTGTTTTTGTTGATGGAAGGTTGTCAGTCCACGTCCGCCGCCGAGAGGCTCCCCTCCTCATCCGGCAGCAGCTTCACCGCCGCCGTATAGGCGTACACCATCGGTGCGTCGTGCTGGAAAAACACGGTGCCCGGTTTGGGGGCGTGCAGGGTCTCCAGCAGCGCCCCGGTGCAGGGGTCATAGATTTGGGCGCAGGGCTGCCCCGCCTCCACATGGCTGCCGGTGTCCACCAGGCTCCGGTACAGGCCGGACACCTCCGGACGGAGGGGGAACAGCGTCCACCGCTCAATGAGCCGGGCCGGAGGGCAGTCCTCCGCCGTTCCCCGGAGGATGCCGTTTTTGACCATGAAGCGCTCCATGCTGCCCACCAGCAGCCCGGCGCTGGCGGCGTCAATGCGGTCGGTGGTGGTGGAGTACAGGCTGTAGGCGTCCGTCTCCCAGATCTGCCAGTTGTAGTTCAGGGTGGTGGTGTCGTAGGGCCGGGGGGTGCGCAGGACGATGTAGGGCAGGCCGAAGTCCCTGGCCTTCTCCAGATTCTCAAAGCCGGTGCGCATCATCCGCACATGGGGGGGGAGAAGTTCCCCGGCATATAGTAGGAGGCCAGCTGGATGCCGCTGCGGTACTGGTTCACCACCTGAAACACCCCCGCCGCAATGCGCTGGGTGGTCTCCCCCAGGTCGTAGCCGGGGAACATCCGGTTGATGTCGGTGTTGTCCGTGGCCCAGAACCGCTTGCCCACGTTCATGGAGCTGGGGTTCACGGAGGGGATGACCATGACCTCCACTCCGTCTGTCAGCTGCCCTGTCTCCTCCAGCTCTTTCAGCCGCTGCACCATCCGGGAGGCGATGAAGAGCTGCTGATACTCGTTGCCCCGCATGCTGCCCACGATGCAGAGGGCCTTCTCCCCCTGGCCGAAGAGGTAGGCTTTTACCCGGAAGTCGTCCCGATACAGGGAGGGGATGCTGTAAATCACACGCTCTCTCATCGCTTTGCCTCCCGCACCAGAATCCGCCCCATCAGCGAGCCCTCGTCCACCAGCGGGTACTCCCGGATGGTGAAGAGCAGGCCGCTCTTGGTGGCGTTGACATACTCCTTCACATCGCCCCGGAAGGGGTCGAAGATATAGCCCACGGTCTCCCCCCTTTTTCACCCAGGTGTCGTGGGGTTTCGTTTTCAGGAACATCCCGGAGGTGGGGGCGTTCAGGAAGGCCACCTCGTTGGGGTCGGCGGACACCAGCGGCTCCCGCACCTCCGGTACGGCTCCGTCCCACATTCCCAGAACGTGCATCAGGTTCACCATGCCGTCGCAGAGCTGGCGGCCGTATGCCTCCGTCAGCCGCATCCCCACCCCCATCTCCACCACCAGACAGGGGATGCCCCGGCTGTTCAGGGAGTGGGCGAAGGTGGACTCCAGCACGGTGCTGGCCCCATGCACCCAGATGAAGTCCACGTTGGCCTGCTTCGCCAGGGGCACCAGCCGGTGGGTGTGGAGCTCGTTGATGCGGATCTGGGGCAGTTCCGCCAGATAGATGTTGCTGGCGTGGATGTCCAGCACCAGGTCGGCCCCCGCCATGTCCTCCATGATTTTGGTAGCCACAAACTCCGTCATATCGCCGGAGTCGCTGCCGGGAAAGGTGCGGTTCATGTCCAGGTCAAAGCCGGGGATGCCCCGGGTGATGGAGTCGATGCCCAGGGGATTCATGGCGGGGTAGATGTCCACTGTGCCGTGGAGGTGCTCCAGCCCCTCCCGGAGCAGCCTGCCCAGCAGAAAGCAGGCGTACTGGCCCTCCAGCTCATCCCCGTGGATGCCCGTCACCACGCACAGACGCTTTCCCGCGCCGTGGGTGATGGAATTTTTACGAATACGATACGTTTCATCCACCGGCAGGCGGATGGAGAGAATGTCTTGCAGCATATGCCACAGCTCCTTGTTCTGACCGGCGCAGCGGCGCCGCAAAACAGGAACTGCGGCGCCCTTGCCCCTCTTGGATTTATACTGTCAACTGAAAAGGTTGCTTTCCTTAGAAAAGGATAGATAAAGGAACTACGTTTTGCCCTCCGGGCGGGGCCTACTTTTCTTGCTCCGCCAAGAAAAGTAGCAAAAGAAGGCGGCTCAAGAGGGCCGCTGTGCGTCCCTCTTAAGAATCTCCCTCTATCCCGCTGGGCTTCGCGCTGTCCAATCTATAAGTGGTCTGTCCCGCCAGAGACGATGTGACTTTTCACGCACCAAAGCTGCCGCCGATGGCGGCTGGCAGGGATTGCCACCACGTCCCTGCCTTCGGCGGGACGGGTGACAATTTTATTGTCCTTTGATTGCTGAAATCTGACTGTACGGCTATGATACTTCTCTCAACTCAGGATAGAGTGCATCTCAGGCTGTCTGTTACGGTCTGTTCTTATTTTCTCTGCACAATGACGGAAATCTCCTGTTGCTGGTGCGCCGCGCCGTAGAACAGGCCCTGGTTGATGCGGCAGTCCTGATAGTCCCGCCCGTGGGAGATTTTGATGTGCTGATCTGTGACCATCTGGAGGTTGGTGGGGTCCAGGGCGTACCAGAGGCCGTTGTCCTCCGCCTCCACCCAGGCATGGCTCAGCCCCTCCCCCATCAGCATCCCCACCACATAGCGGGCCTTGATGCCCCTCAGCCGCAGGAGGGAAATCATGATGTGGGCGTAGTCCTGGCAGACCCCCTGCCCCAGTTCGAAGGCTTTGGCAGCGGGGGTGTTCACGTCGGTGACGTGCTGGGTGTAGGTCATGTGGCGGTACACCGCCTCCATGATCCTCTGCGCCTGGGCCAGAGGCCGCTCCCCCACCGGAAAGGGGATGGCGCGGCAAAAGTCCGCCATCTCGTCGCTGGGACTGGTCAGGTCCGTCTGGTAGAGGAACAGGTTCTCCTGATAGGGGTTGCCCGCCGGCACCGCCTCCGCCAGGCCGGTGACGGCCTCGCCGCAGATGTCCGCCTCAAAGCTGCTGTGGGGCCGGGTGACGTAGCCGTAGATGCAGAGGTTGCCGAAGGAATCCCGGCTCTCCCCCAGGGATTCTCTGGGGAAGACAAACCGCTGCTCCTGCAAAATGCGCTGGCGGCCGTCTGACACCGGGCAGCACCGCAGGGTGAACTGATGGTCGTGGATCGGGCTGTCGAACCGGATGTTCAGATGATAGTGAAAGGAAAGCACTTCCACGGGGGTTATACCTCCAGAATCCGTTCCGTCTCCCGGATGATGGCGGCATAGTCCAGCTTATCCGCCCGCATCAGCGCCCGCAGGTTGGAGATGCTCTCCCGGCGGTACCGCAGGTCGCAGCGGTCAATGCGCCCGGCCAGACGGCAGACCTCCCGGTCCATGGCCACCCGGTCCATGCGGAGCCGGGCGTACAGGTCCAGCCGCTCCACCCGCTTGCCCACCTTGATGATGTTGCGGGTGTTCTCGTCGTCGATCTGGTCGTCCACGATGCCCCAGAAGGCCAGAATGTCGTCGCTGACCTTCTGGAACTCGATCAGCGGCGCGTCGGAGTCCCTGGCCCTGTTCATGCCGTACACCGCCAGCTGGATGTAGGCCAGGGTCTCGCTGCCGATTTCCTCCCGCAGCTCGATGGCGTTGTCGTAGGCCCGGTTCAGGTTGCTGATGATGGAGTTGGGGTTCTCCGGGTCAAAGGCATACCGGGCGATGAAATCGTCCCCATCGGTGTAGATGTTGGGGATGTCCAGCGAGGCGCAGAAGGCGGCATGGTCGCCCCCCACCTGCTCGATGAGCTGGTCAAAGCTCCTGGCAAACAGCTTGAGGGTGGTATACACCCGCTCGGAATACCGGCCCAGCCAGTAGAGCCGGTCGGCGTTTACGACTGACTTAATACCCATGTGTCTTTAAAACCTCCGCCTTGTGAAGAATTGACGATGAAGGAATCCGGATTCCGGGAGAAGCGGGTCAGCCCGCTCTTCCAGACCACCGGCTCCTCGCTGGTCAGGACGAACGCCCGCAGGTCGGCCTTCCGCTCCACGATTTCATTGCCCTCCTGAATGGGGATGTCGCAGAAGTCGATGGCCTCCTGGGCGATGAACCGCCGAGGCTCCGCCTTCAGCAGGGCGATGAAGTCCGCCTTCTGCTGGGCGGTCATCTTGCTGCCGAAGACTACGCCGTAGCCGCCCGCCTCCGCCACATCCTTCAGCACCAGGGTGTCGAAATGCTCCAGCACATACTGCATATCCTCCTGGTAGAAGGGCAGATAGGTGGGGGCGTTGTGGAGGATAGGCTCCTCCCCCAGATAATACTTAATCATGCGGGGAACGAAGTAATAGATGCCCTTATCGTCCCCGATGCCGTTGCCGGGGGTGTTCAGCAGGGCCACGTTCCCCTTCCGGTACACGTCGAAGATGTGGGGGACGCCGATGACGGATTCCGGGTTGAAGGTCATGGGGTCCATGTACTCGTCGGAGATACGGCGGTAGACCGCACCGACCCGCTCCCGCCGTCCGGCGTAGCCCTTGAAGTAGAGGTAGTCGCCGTCCACCTGCAGGTCATTGTAGCCCACCAGGGGCACCCCCATCCGCTCCGCCAGGAAAGCGTGCTCAAAGTAGGCGGCGTTGTAGCGGCCCGGCGTCAGCACCACGCTGAGGCCCCCCACGTTCACATAGTCCATGGCGTGTTTCAGGAGGTCGGCATAGTTCCGGTTGTCCTCAATGGGGTTGTCGTGGAAGGTGCGGGGGCTGGAGCGGCGGCACAGCTCCCGGGCGATCATGGGATAGGAGGCGCCGGAGGGCACCCGCAGGTTGTCCTCCAGGATGTACCACTCCCCGTCCTTGCCCAGCACCAGGTCGATGCCGGAGACGTGGGAAAAGACCTCCTTCGGCGGCACCACCCCCTCGCAGGGCACCAGATAACCGCTGGAGGCGTAGATGAATTCCTCGGGCACCACCCTGTCCCGGACGATCTTCTTGTCGTTGTAAATATCCAGCAGGAACAGGTTCAGCGCCTTGACCCGCTGCTTCAATCCCCGCTCCAGATAGTCAAACTCCTCTTTTGTGATGACGCGGGGGATGGCGTCAAAAGGAAAGAGCTGCTCTTTAAAGGTGCCGTTTTTGTAGATGCCAAACTTCACGCCGTACCTGGCCAGAAGCTCGTTCACCGTGTCCCGCTTGTCCAGCAAATCATAGTTCTTCACGCGCTCTCACTACTTTCTCTTCTGCCCGACTGTTCGGGTGAGCTGCAAAAAATGAAACAAGGATGCCCTGCACTTGCAAAACATCCTTGTTTTCTCTAGGATAACAGACGGAACGGAAAATGTCAACTATGATTCTGCCCAATTTCGCCCTGACCGGGCAAAAAAGTTTCGCGCCCGGGGCAAACCGCGTTACACCAGCCCCTCCAGCTCGTCCAGCAGGCCATCAAACACGGCGATGGCCGATTCCAGCGGCTCCGGGGTGGACATATCCACCCCGGCCCCCTTCAGCAGCTCGATGGGGGTCCTGGAGCAGCCGCCCTTCAGGAAGCCCAGATAGGCCTCCACCGCCTCCTCCCCGCCGTGGAGGATCTTCTGGGACAGGGCCACCGCGGCGGCGAAGCCGGTGGCGTACTGGTACAGGTAGAAATTGTAGTAAAAATGGGGGATGCGGGACCACTCCAGGGCGATGTTGTCGTCGCTCTCCAATGCAGGGCCGAAGTACTTATCCTGCAAACCGCGATAGATGGCGCAGCAGGCCTCCGCCGTGACCCCCTGACCGGACCAGGTCAGCTCGTTGACCCGCAGCTCAAACTCGGCCAGCTGGGTCTGGCGGAAGAAGGTGGTGCGGAACTGCTCCAGATAGTAGTTGATGAGATAGGCCCGCTCCCGGCGGTCGGTGGTCTTGCCCAGCAGGTACTGCATCAGCAGGCACTCGTTGCAGGTGGAGGCCACCTCCGCCACAAAGATTTTGTAATGCTTGTACACCTGGGGCTGATTCTCGTTGGACAGCCAGGTGTGCATGGCGTGGCCCATCTCGTGAATCAGGGTAAACACGTCCATCAGCTTGTCCTGATAGTTCAGCAGGATATAGGGGTGTACGTTGGGCCCGGCGCAGTAGCCGCCGGAGCGCTTGCCCGCGTTCTCGTACACGTCGATCCAGCCGCCCTCCAGGCCCTGCCGCACCACGGAGAGGTAGTCCTCCCCCAGGGGTTTCAGCGCCTCCAGCACCAGGGCTTTGGCGTCCTCAAAGGGGGTGTCCATGGTCACGTCCCCCACGATGGGGGTGTACATGTCATAGGGGTGCAGGGTCTCCACCCCCAGCAGCTTCTTCCGCAGGGCCACATACCGGTGGAGGGAGGGCAGATGCTGTTCCACGGTGGAGAGCAGGTTGTGATAGATCTCCTCCGGCACCTCCGTCTCCGCCACGGCGGCGGCCAGAGAGGAGGGGTACCTCCGGGCTTTGGCGAAGAACCACAGCTGTTTCGTCTGGGCCCCCAGGGTGGCGGCCAGGGTGTTCCGGAACTGACCGTAGGAGGCATACAGGGTCTCATAGGTGTTTTTCCGGAGGGTGCGGTCTTTGGACTCGATATACTTCCCATAGGTGCCCTGGGACAGGGGACGTAGATTCTCCTCCCCGTCCTCCACGTCTGGGAAGGTCAGGTCGGCATCGTTGAACATGGAAAAGATGTCGTCCGGCCCGCCGGACAGGTCTCCGGCGGCGGCCAGCAGCTTTTCCTCCGCCGGGGAGAGGGTGTGCTCCCGTCTGCTGCGGATGACCTCCAGGTGGCGGCGGTACAGGGCCAGCCCCTCCACCGTCTCATACCAGTCCGCCAGCGTCTCCTCCGGGATGGCCAGCAGCTCCCCCGTCTCAAAGGCTCCGGCGGTGGACAGCTCCAGCAGCACGCTCCTGGCCTGGGCGTTCATTGCCTGGTATTTGGCCACCCGGGTGTCGCTGTCCCCCCGGAGCATGGCGTACTCCAGCACGTCGGTGACCTGAGCGCTGATGGCGTCGTCCAGCTGCAAATAGGCCAGCAGGGTCTCCCCGCTCTCCCCCAGCCGTCCCTCATAGCTCCGCACCTGGGGGATGCAGGACTTGAGCTGCTCCAGCGCCTCCTGCCAGGCCTCGTCTGTGGGATAAATGTGCTCCAGCTTCCACAGGTAGCGTGCATCCTGCTCGCTGCGTTCTTTCACTGCCATAATCCTGCTTCCTTTCGTTTTGTGATTGTATCTTCCGGGGGTGCGCGGGCGCTGACGCCATCGGCCCAGAAAAGGCCGGCCTCTGCGCTGCCGCAGAGGCCAGACCCACAGGGCGATATGATTTACTTGCGCCGCCGTCCCGGCCCCGGTTCCTCAGTGGTTCTTTTTGCCGTGAATGGACTTCATCCGCAGGTCGTTGGACAAAATGCTCTTGCGCAGGCGGAGGAAGTGGGGGGTCACCTCCAGCAGCTCGTCGTCCGCCAGGAACTCCAGGCACTGCTCCAGGCTCATCTGTCTGGGAGGAATCAGGTGCAGCGCATCGTCCGACCCGGCGGCCCGGGTGTTGGTCAGCTGCTTCTTCTTGCAGACGTTGATGGTGATGTCCTCATCCTTGGGGTTCATGCCGATGATCATGCCCTCGTAGACGTCCACGCCGGCCCCGATGAACAGGACGCCCCGCTGCTGGGCGTTGTACAGGCCGTAGGTGATGCTGACGCCGGTCTCAGAGGCCACCAGAGAGCCGGTGTTCCGGCGCTCCAGGTCCCCGGCGTAGGGCTGGTAGGAGTCAAAGACGGAGGCCATGATGCCCTCGCCCTTGGTGGCGGTCAGGAACTCGTTCCGGTAGCCGAAGAGGCCCCGGGAGGGCACCAGGAATTCGATTTTCATCCGGTCGCCCAGCGGGCTCATGTCCAGCATGGTGCCCTTGCGCTGACCCAGCTGCTCGATGACGGTGCCCATATAGTCGGCGGGTGCGTCGATGACCACCCGCTCCACCGGCTCGCACCGGACGCCGTCAATGGTGCGAAACAGCACCCGGGGCGGGGAAACCTGGAACTCGTATCCTTCCCGGCGCATGGTTTCAATCAAAATGCCCAGGTGCATTTCGCCCCGCCCGGCCACGTTGAAGGAGTCGGTGGAGTCCGGCAGCTCCGACACCCGGAGGGACACGTCCTTCAGCGTCTCCCGGAACAGCCGCTCCCGAATCTGGCGGGAGGTGACAAATTTGCCGTCCCGGCCCGCATAGGGGGAGTCGTTGACGGAGAAGGTGATTTCCATAGTGGGGGCGGACACTTTTACGAACTCCAGCGGCTCGATGGCCTCCGGGGCACAGATGGTGTCGCCAATGGTGACGTCCCCGATGCCGGACATGGCAATGATGTTGCCCGCCTCGGCCCGGCGGCAGGGGACCCGGCTCAGGCCGTTGAACTCAAACAGGGCGGACGCCTTGAACTTCTTGGAGACGGTTTCCGGGTCGTGGAAGTTGCAGACCTGAATCTCCTCATTCTGCTCCAGCACGCCCCGCTCAATGCGGCCGATGGCGATGCGGCCCACAAACTCGTTATAGTCAATGGAGGACACCAGCATCTGGAAGGGGGCGTCCAGCTCCACCTCCGGCGCGGGGATATGCTCCAAAATAGTATGGAACAGGGGCTCCAGGTCAGTGCCCCGGACGTCCGGGTCGGTGGAGCAAATGCCCTCCCGGGCGGAGCAGTACAGGAAGGGGGAATCCAGCTGCTCGTCCGTGGCGTTCAGGTCCATCAGCAGCTCCAGCGTCTCGTCCACCACCTCCCGCACCCGCTGGTCGGGGCGGTCAATCTTGTTCACCACGATGATGACCTTGTGGCCCAGCTCCAGCGCCCGGGACAGCACGAAACGGGTCTGAGGCATGGGGCCTTCCGCCGCGTCCACCAGGAGGATGACGCCGTTGACCATTTTCAGGATGCGCTCCACCTCGCCGCCGAAGTCGGCGTGGCCCGGCGTGTCCACGATGTTGATCTTCGTGTCCCCATAGGTGACGGCGGTGTTCTTCGCCAGAATGGTAATGCCACGTTCACGCTCCAGATCGCCGGAGTCCATCACCCGCTCCACGACCTCCTGATTTTTCCGGTAGACGCCGCTTTGCTGGAGCATGGCGTCCACCAGGGTGGTCTTGCCGTGGTCAACGTGAGCAATAATCGCAACATTTCTCAGTTTAGACTGTACCATGTAGTTCTGCCTCTCTTTTATCGTGCATACTTTAATGCCAAAACGAATTCCTGTCCGCAGGACGCGGAGGGTGCCTCTCAGGTTCCGAGATTGCAACATTCTATATTATATACCACTGCCGAAAAATAGCAACCCCATTTTTCAATTTTGGGCTTTTTGCGTTCCGGGAACAGCATCATTTCCGGGCCGGGCCGGCAAAATAAAGTGCGGGAACCGGTCATGTGCTGTCAAAAAATTCCAGCCCCCTCCTCTGGAAAGGCCGCCAGCTTTTGGCGCCCCGCCCCGCCGCATAGTTCGGGCGGAATTTCTCATACTACACTCGTCACTTCCACTCAGGAAGGGTCGAATCTGAACAGAAAGAGAGATGCAAAGCGTATGGCTAACAGCAACAGCAATAAGATCGTCGTGCCCCAGGCACGGGAGGCCATGGACAAGTTCAAGATGGAGGCCGCCAACGAGGTGGGCGTCAACCTGCAGCAGGGCTACAACGGCGACATCACCGCCCGTCAGGCCGGCTCCATCGGCGGCCAGATGGTTCGGAAGATGATCGAGGCCTACGAGCAGGGCCTGAAGTAATCCGGTCCCTTCCGCCCCGCCGGGGCGGGAGGCAGAAAAATTCGGGACCCTTTTCACGCAAAAGAGGCAGCCGGCCAGCAGGCCGGCTGTCTCCTTATTCTATGCGGATTTCGCAGTTTTTTATGCAGATTTTGCAGTTTTCTATACAAATTTTCGGTTGTCAAACGGGAAGGACGACGGATTTTCCTGCGGCGCAGATTTTCAGCAGCCTGCCGTCCGCAATGCGGTAGCCCTCCCCGTAGAGGGTGGTGACGCCATTTTGCACCAGCAAATAGCTGCCGTCCACCAGGGCGTAGAACACCCGCCCCATACTGTCCCGGTAGGTGATGTCCTCAAAGAGGCGCATCCCGTCCAGCGCCGCGTTCCGCACCGCCTGATAGTGGGGCAGCACCATGGCCTCCGTCAACCCCAGGCCGGGGAGGAACCGCCGGTAGTCAGGGTCAAGGGCCTCCCCCTCCAACTCCGGCTGGGCATAGACCACGTCGGCGCTGTTCATGGTGCCAGCGCTGATGCCCAGCACAATGCCGGGATACCCTGCCAGCTTTTCCCGCAGGCCGATGCGTTGGAAAAAGGCGTTCTGGGTGGGGACGTGGCCCCCGGCCAGAATCAGCAGGTCAAACCGGCGCAGCGCCCGGGGGGCGTAGTCCGGCCCGGCATCGTCCCAGACCGCCAGCCCGGCAAAGGGCAGGCCGGAGACGGCGAAGGCCGCCCCCAGCTCCGCCGCCCGGGACAGGTTCTCCACATGCTCCGCCGGGGCGGCGCTGATAAACAAAACGTTCATCTCCGGCTTCCAAAGGGCGGCGAGGCGGCCAATCAGGCCGTTGGCGCCGTTGACCTCCCTGGCGCTGTAGGGGTGCTCCGCATCCTTGGGGATGGCGGGGCTGCTGGTCAAAAATGCGATCATGGTATCGGTTCCTTTCCATATGCTCAGTGCAGGAATCCTGCATCAGCGGAAGCCCCCATAGGAGCCGTATCCGTATCCGCCTCCGCCGCAGCAGCAGGAGCAAATTGCCTGAATCAGGCAAAGGTACATACAGAAGCTGTACGGCCCGCCGCTGGCGCAGTAATGGAAGTTGGTGCCGCCGCTCTGCTGGTAGAAGGTGCCGCTGCGCTGCATATATTGCAGGGCCTGCTGATACTCGGCGTTGCCGGGGTCCATCTCCACGGCGGTCTGCATATGCTGCAGGCCGAGGATTTTGTTGCCCATACCGGCGTGGGCCAGGCCGCTGAGGTAATACCACCGGGCGTTCCGCTCCGCGGAGGGCACCCGGTTCAGGGCGTTGACGGCGTCCTGATACTCCCCCGCCTGAACGAAGTGGGCGGCGGCCTGGAGGTCGCTGCTGTCGCGGCTGGTGTCGTAGGTGCTCTGCTGGCGCTGCTCCCGCTGGGCGTAGCCGTAGCCATAGCTTCCGTAGGGGTTCCCGTAGGGGTTCGACTGCCGGGCGGAGGAATAGGGGTTGGCCTGCTGGTACTTTTCCGGGTTCTGGATCTGGTCATAGGCGGCGTTGATCTCGTTCATCTTCTTTGCCGCTTCCGGGTCGTTGGGATGCAGGTCAGGATGGTACTGCTTTGCCAGCTTTCGGTATGCCTTTTTGATCTCCTCCTGAGACGCGTCCCGGGAGACGCCAAGCACCTTATAAGGGTCATCGATCATTGTGCGATTCCTCCTGACGGGCTTCCCCGTTCGTTTCTTTTTGTCTTGCCGCAGCCCACTTTGCCCATACGCCGTGATAGAGAACATTGTCCAGCAAATCCTTGTCCTGCACCAGGGGCAGGGTCTCATAGGCGGAGACGCAGCTGCCGATCAGCAGCGTCAGCGTCTGCCCGTCGTCCAGAGCGCCGTACTCGGCCCGGAAGGCCGTCACGGGATTGTAGCGGCCAAAGCGGCGGTCGGAGTCCTCATCCAGGACGGCGTCCATCACATAGATGAAGCGGCCCAGATAATCCCCCACGGTGTACAGCGTATCACGCCAGAAGGGGTCGCCCACGGCGAAGAGGCTGCCCATCAGATTGCCGAAGCATCGGCTGGCCCCGTCCAGGTCGGGGCTGTGAATTTCCTCCAGCCCGGAGAGGCGATAGAGGGACTGCTCGATGGCCTCACAGCTGTCCGGGCGCTGCCCCTTCACCCGGCAGTAGGCGCTGTGAAGGGCCCCGGCGTAGGTGAGCCTGGTCAGCTCCCGGTCGTCCTCCCAGTCATCCAGACAGTTGTAGTAGGCCAGCACCACGTTCAGGTCGGCGCAGTAGTCCGTCCAGGGGCTGGTCCGCCAGAGCTGGGGGCGGGCCGGATGCACCGGGCAGCGGTTTTTGCCCGCCTGAATGTCCGGCTCATAGAGGGAGTCCAGCAGCATCACCAGAAAGGTCATGTCATAGGTCAGGCAGAGGCGGCTGACCTGGCCGTGCCGCTGCTTCAGCGCCCGGCACAGGCCGCAGTAGCACTCCCGGTAGCGGGCGGTCTGCACCTCGTCCAGCCGGGATTTGTCCGCAATTAAATATCCGAACATGGCCCATCAGCTCCTGCGCCGGAGGTTCGGCAGTCGTATAACGGTAATATGCAGCATGGAAACGCCTCCCACAGTATGCCACTTATGTTTAGTATAACGATTTTCTGCAAAATTGCAAGTTTTTTATCGCCGGGGCGGCTGAATGTGGTTCTCTTTCCAAAAGTGACATGGAATCCGTTTTTCAGAGGGGAAAACGGACAATGAACGAGAAAAAGTGCCGCAAAAAGGGGCAAAAATAATGCGGGGCACGGCGTAAACTTTTTGTGAATTGTGGCATAAATATGGCCGCTTTGCTTCGGGACGAAGGTTCCTCCGGCGGAGGTGTCCGTTCCCCGGGCAGGGAACGAACGGCCCGCCGGGAGGGCAAAAACGCAATCCCCCCAAACTGATGACATTCCCCTTTGCAATTTCCGAAAAATTTGATACAATAAGCCTATACGACCCGGAAAGGAGCTGCGCATATGGAACGAGTGGCCAAATTGGGAGACCGTCTGCGGGAGCTGATGCAGGAGAAGGGGCTGAACTATGAGAAGCTGGGGGAGCTGCTGGAGATGCGCCCCCAGACCCTGAACCGCTATGTGTTGGGCCAGCGGGAGCCGAAGGCCCGGGTGGCGTCGGAGATGGCGGAGAAGCTGGGGGTGGACGCCCAGTGGCTGCTGGGCTATGACGTGCCCCGCTACCCCGTCCGCCAGGCCGACGCCCTTCCGGGGGAGCGGATGCTGCCCATTCTGGGGGTCATCCGGGCGGGCGTCCCCACCCTGGCGGAGCAGGAGGTGCTGGGCTACCTGTCGGCGGACGTGCCGGCGGAGGGGTCTTACTTCTATTTGAAGGTCTCCGGGGACAGTATGCAGAACGCCGGGATTCACTCCGGCGACCTGGTGCTGATCCGCCAGCAGACCACGGCGGAGGACGGCCAGATCGTGGCCTGCCTGGTGGACGGGGAGGGCGCCACCCTGAAGCGGTTCCGCCGTCAGGGGGGCTGGGTCATCCTCCAGCCGGAAAATCCGGCCTATCCCCCCCGGCTGGTGCCGGAGAGCGACTTTGCCAGCGGCGAGGCCCGCATTGTGGGCGTCGCCATGCGGCTGGTGCGTGAATTGTGACCCCGCCCCCTTGCGGAACCGGCCCCAATCTGGTAAAATAACAGCAATATTGTATGCGCAGCGCCATCGGCCTGTGCGCGGAAGGGGAAGAACATCGCCCATGAACGAACCGGAATCCTTACAGCACGCCCTCCCTTCGGCGGAGGAGCCTCCTCTCTGCTGTGACGCCGCCGTCCCCGGCGGCCGGGCAGCGCCATTCTTTACCGGGAACCTGTTCCTGATCGGCTTTATGGGGGCGGGCAAAAGCACCGTGGCGAGTGCCTTCCATACCCTCTGCGGCATGAAGGTGCTGGAGATGGACGAGGAGATCGAACGCCGGGCAGGCATGCCCGTCTCCGACATCTTTTCCACCCTTGGGGAGGAAGCCTTCCGGCAGATGGAGACCGAGCTCATCACCACCCTGGAGCCGGGGCGGCGGTTCGTTGTCTCCTGCGGCGGCGGCACCCCCATGCGGGAGGTCAATGTCCGGGCCATGCGCCGGCGGGGCACTATCGTCTGGCTGACAGCCACGGCGGACACCGTTCTGGAAAGGGTGGCGGATTCCAACGCCCGCCCCCTGCTGGAGGGCCACAAGGACAGGGGCTACATTCAGGCTATGATGAATCAGCGCCGGCCCAAATACCAGGCGGCGGCGGACATTGCCGTTGCCACCGACGGGAAGGACGCGGCGGAAATTTGCGGCGACATTCTGGCGGCGCTGGCGGAGCGCTCCGGAACGCACAGTCAGGAGGGATAACGATGCAGACGGTAACGGTACGCGGCGTGACGCTGGGGGCCGGACGGCCCAAAATCATCGTTCCCATTGTGGAGCGGACGGAGGAGGCCATTCTGGCCGAGGCCCGCTCCTTTGCCGCCCTGCCCCTGGACATGGCGGAGTGGCGGGTGGACTGGTTTGACGGGGCCGCGGACCCGGACCGGGTGGCCCGCTGCCTCTCCGCCCTCCGGGAAGCCCTGGGGGACATCCCCCTGCTGGCCACCTTCCGCACCGCCAGAGAGGGGGGCGAAGGGGACATCGCCCCTGCGGACTACGCCGCCCTCTGCAAGGCTATGGCCGCCACCGGCTGCGTGGACCTGCTCGACGTGGAGGCCCTTTCCGGGGACGCCATCGTGCAGGACATTCTGTCCTTCGCCCATCGGCGGGGCGTGAAGGTGGTCGGCTCCAGCCATAATTTTCAGGAAACCCCGCCCCGGGAGGAACTGGTGGCGCGGCTGCGCCAAATCCAGGCCATGGGGGTGGACGTGCCCAAGCTGGCCGTCATGCCCCGGAACCGGCAGGATGTGCTGGCGCTGCTGTCCGCCACGGAGGAGATGGTGCGCTGCTATGCCGACCGCCCTGTCATCACCATGAGCATGGGCGGGGACGGCGTGATCTCCAGGCTGTGCGGGCAGGTATTCGGCTCCGCCGCCACCTTTGGCTGCGCCACCCACAGCTCCGCCCCCGGACAGATGGAGGTGCATCAGCTGGACACCGTTCTGCGCCTGTTGGAGCAGGCGCTGTGAGCAGCACAGAAAAAGCGAGGCAGGATTCCCAAAGTGGGATTCCGCCTCGCTTTTTTGCGTCTTTTTGTGTCTTTTATTTGGACGCCCTGGCCATCTCCGCCATCCGTCCCAGGGCCTCGTGGGCCCCCGCCAGAAACTCCCCATTGGTGGGCTTTTTCCCGCGGGCGCAGGAGGGGAAGTAGGACGCCCAAACCGTCTGGTTGCCCTGACGGAAGGCGGTGCTGATGGTGTGGCGCATGGCCCGCTCCGCCGCGCCGTCCTTCGTCTTGAACCGGCGGCCAACCATGGGGTACAGGGCCTTGGTCAGCAGATTCAGCAGCTCCGGGTCCCGCCGAACCTGCTCCAGCGACCACATCAGGTAGCGGTACCCCTTCACGTTGGCGGGAATCCCCAGACTGAACAGAAATTCAGCCACCAGCTGCCGGTAGGACACCGGCCCCCGCACGTCTGTCGGACACAGCGCCAGTTCCGGCGGGGCAAGCTGCAGTTCCCTGCCGGACCGGTACGCCATGGTGTTCAGGAGGATTTGAAAGCTGCCGGCACTCCCGCCGGAAAAGACAAAGCTCGCATCCGGATCAAGGAAGGGCGTCCCCCGCAGCGCGGAAATCAGCTCCGCGCCGGAACGGTCCGCCAGCTCCTGCCCCACCAGCAGAATGTCCGGCATCTGCCTGCTCAGCAGGGCCAACAGTTCCCCGCCGCTGTCCGTCACGGCGGAAAGGGCGATGGATTCGTTTTGCAGCAACTCCTCCAGCGCTCTGCGCTGGGCGCTGTCTGCGGCGGCAATGATCACATTGAGCATGGGGCACAACTCCTTTTGTTATTCTGCTGGAATCATACCATACAAAAGGAAAGAATTCAACGTTTTTTCGCAGAAGCGGAGATTTTTCATTCGACACAGTTCGATGTCCGATGGATACAGGGCCCCGGCGTCATCTCGCCCCCACGTTGCTGACCCCCAGCACCACGCTGTCAATGCCCAGCAGAATCAGGTAAATCCCGATGATGAGGCCCAGGGAGAAGTAGCTGAACACCGGCTGGAACAGCATCAGCACCGCCAGCACCATGCCGATGATGTTGGCCACCAGCATGAAGTAGTAGTAGCCATTCCCTGCCTCATGCCGGATAAAGGACAGATGGGCCAGCTGTGAAATGCAGTGTGCCATAAACCACAGGGGGAACAGAATGGACAGGGCCCTGGTACCCACATCCGGGTACACCAGCAGCATGAAGCCCACCATCACGCTGAGCACGCCGGAAATCAGGGAGACGATGGGGCCGAAGCCGGTAAACCGGTCAAACCGGACGTAGAACACAATGTCCACAATGCCGGTCAGCACGGCAATGAGGCCGTAAATCATCACGATGCCCTTCAGGGCGCTCTGGGGCCAGAAAATGGCCACGATGCCAAGGATGATGAGCAGGATGCCGATGGCCAATTCCATCCAACCAAAACTGGAGCGTCTTCTCATGTTGTACTACCTCCCTTACGCTTCCCGGTTCAGAATTTCCATGAACTCTTCCCCTGTGATGGTCTCCTTTTCGTACAGGTACAGGGACAGCTCGTCCAGCTTCTCCCGATGCTGGGACAGGATGTCCAGGGCCTTCTTATGCTGCGTCCGCACAAGGTCGATGACCTTCCGGTCGATCTCGTTCTGGGTGTCCGCGGAGCAGGCCAGAGAGGTGTCGCCCCCCAGGTACTGGTTGTTGACGGTCTCCAGGGCCACCATGTCAAAGTCCTCGCTCATGCCGTAGCGGGTGATCATGGCCCTGGCCAGCTTGGTGGCCTGCTCGATGTCGTTGGAGGCCCCGGTGGTGATCTCGCCGAACACCAGCTCCTCCGCCGCCCGGCCGCCGGTGTAGGTGGCGATTTTGTTCTCCAGCTCCTGCTTCGTCAGGAGGTACTTGTCCCCCTGCTCCACCTGCATGGTGTAGCCCAGGGCGCCGGAAGTCCTGGGGATGATGGTGATTTTCTGCACCGGCGCGGAGTGGGTTTGCAGGGCCGCCACCAGGGCGTGGCCGATTTCGTGATAGGCCACCACCTTCTTCTCCTGGTCGGAGAGGACGGCGTTCTTCTTCTGGTAGCCTGCGATGACCACCTCAATGCTCTCCTCCAAATCGGCCTGGGTGACAACGGTGCGGTTGTTGCGGACGGCCCGGAGGGCGGCTTCGTTCACGATGTTGGCAAGCTCCGCGCCGGAGGCGCCGGAGGCCATCCGGGCGATGGTGTGGTAGTCCACATCGTCGGCGGCCTTGATTTTTTTGGCGTGAGCCTTCAAAATTGCCTCCCGGCCCTGGAGGTCGGGAGGCTCCACCGGCACCCGGCGGTCAAACCGGCCGGGCCGGGTCAGGGCCGGGTCCAGGGACTCCGGCCGGTTGGTGGCGGCCAGAATGATGACGCCGTTGTTGCCCTCAAAGCCGTCCATCTCGGTCAACAGCTGGTTCAGGGTCTGCTCCCGCTCGTCATTGCCTCCCAGCTGGCTGTCCCGCTTCTTGCCGATGGCGTCGATCTCGTCAATAAAGACGATACAGGGGGCCTTCTCCTTGGCCTGCTTGAACAGGTCCCGCACCTTGGAGGCGCCCATGCCCACGAACATCTCCACAAACTCCGACCCGGAGATGGAGAAGAAGGGCACGTCGGCCTCCCCGGCCACCGCCTTGGCCAGCATGGTTTTGCCGGTGCCCGGAGGGCCCACCAGCAGCAGGCCCTTGGGCATGGAGGCGCCCACCTGGGTGTACTTTTCCGGGTTGTGCAGGTAGTCCACGATTTCGGCCAGGCTCTCCTTGGCCTCCTCCTCCCCGGCCACATCGTCAAAGCGGATGCCCGCCGTGGACTCCACATAGACCTTGGCGTTGCTCTTCCCCATGCCGAAGGACATGGAGTTCTTCCCCATCTGCTCGGTGAGCTTTTTGCTCATGTACTGCCCCAGGGCCACAAAGATGATCAGCGGCAGCACCACGGAGAGGAGGATGGTGAGGACGGGCGACGTGGTCTCCTCGATTTCCGAGGTGAAGGTGGCCCCGGCCTCATACAGCCGCTCGGTCAGGGTGGCGTCCTGCATCAGGCCGGTGGTGTAGACGGTGGCGTCGTCGGCGTCTGCACTGGTGAAATAGATTTGGGTGTCCGTGATTTCCACAGAGTCGATTTCCTGATTCTCAATCATGCTCATGAAGGTGCCGTAATCCACCTCCACGATTTGGGAGGAGGACAGCATGGGGGCGACGATCAGGTTGAAAATCAGCAACGCCAGCAGTACGATGCCGTAATAGTAGATCAATGGTCTTTTGGGGGATTTGACTTCTTTCATTGGGGTTCCTCCCGTTCTGATGGTTCCGTTTGCCGGTTCATGGCCTCCAGGGACAGCGCAAGGGCGCGGTTGGCGGCCTGCATGGCAAAGTCCAGTGCGTACTCCGCCAGCACAATGCTCTCCTCCGGGGTGGGATGGGCCTCCTCCGCCGGGGACTGGGGCGTGAGAAACCGCCCGCGGGCCCGCCTGGCCGCGTCCTCCAGCTCATCCCAGGCGTCCGTCAGCGACCGGACAAAGCCGGAGCGGCTGAACTGCATCTGGCGGCGGAGGGCCGCGTCCCGCTGGGTATACTCCCGGCGAAGTTCCTCCAGCTCGGTCTGGCGCTGGCCGGGGTCGGCCGTCTGGCTCAGGCGGATGCGGCTGCGCAGCCGGTCCATCGCCCCGTCCAGCTCCCGGAGCTTGACGGAGAGAATTTCATCTGCCATGATTTCGCCTCCTTTGCAGGGCGTGTTGTCAGGGCGGCGGGCCGTCCGCCTGCCGCCCTGATCCTATTCTAACCCTTTTGGGCCGGGGCCGCAACTGCCAGAAGGTTCCGGATGTCCAAACAAAAAAGACCGGAGTGTCAAATTTTTTGACACTCCGGCGGTTTTGTCCGGTTCGATGCGTTCAGTCCAGGGCGGAAACCTCCCCCATCAGGATGAGGTACACCTGATGGACAATATGATCCAGCTGCTCCGTATCCGCGTCCGTCCACTCCCGCAGCAGGCCCATCATGGCCGCGCTGTGATAGCGGATGATGAGCCTCAGATCGGCCCGGCTGTACCGCCGGTACAGCCCCAGCTCGTCCACCATCTGCTCAAAGCAGGCCCGGAACCGCTTGATCAGGAGGGGCTCCAGCTCCTCCCCGTAGTTCGTCCGGAGGCCCTGCTGTACTACGGAGCGCAGATTGACGGCCACCAGAAAGAGGTAGCGCAGGCCGCGCTCCGCGTCCCCCTGGGCGATGCACTCCCGCATGATCTTTTCCGAGTCCCGCTCCATGATCCAGCGCAGCAGGTCGGGGATGTCCTCAAAGTGGTAGTAGAAGGTCTGGCGGGTGATGCTGCACTCCTCCACGATGTCCTTCACGGTCAGTTTTTTGACGTGCTTTTCCACCAGCAGCGTCCGTACTGCGTTGGCGATTTGCTCCCTGGTGTCGATGGGCATAGTTGACCCCCTCCCCGTCTCTGCGCTATAGGGCAATTATACCGCAGTCCGGGGGAAAAATCCACCTGTTTTTTTTCGCCGGGGCGGCGCTGCGGGGCCGCCGCCTCACCCGCCCGCCGCGGTGTAGAAGCAGTAGCAGGCGGTGCCCTTCCACTGCGAGGCGCTGCTCCATCTGGCGATGACCTCGTAAACATAGTCCCCGTCCTCCCGGAGGGTGAAGGTCAGCCCCTTCGTCTCCACCGCTTCGCCGTCAGGGTAATCTGCGTCGCACCAGAAATCGGTGCTCCAGCACAGGACGGTGATGCTGTCCGGCGAAACTTCCGCGCTGACGGTGACGGTCCCGCCGGAGGCCTCCAGGGCGGGCATCCATTCCTGACACCAGAGCGGGTGGTCTGAATCCGCCGTCATGCCCTTCCACTCCTCGCCGTCCTCGTACTCCCAGGTGTAGGTGCCCAGCATGGCCTCCACCGAGGCCCCGCTGTACGCCGTCACCGTCACGGGGAAGGGCGAGGTCTGGATACTGCTGCCGCAGCCCGTCAGGGTCATCAGCAGGGCCAGGGCAGGCAGCCAGGCGAAATACTTCTTCATGGTGATTCCTCCTTTTTGGTTTTGCTCATAAAGACGCAAAACCGGGCGGGGAGGTTGCGGCAATTCAAAACTTTTTTTCTGCCTCCCGGTTCCGGTACTCCACCGGGGAGCAGCCGTATTTCTCCCGGAAGCGGCGGTAAAAATAGCTGCTGTTCCGGTAGCCGATGCTGTCCAGAATGGCCTCCACCGTCAGGGGGGTGTTGGCCAGCAGGTAGGCCGCCTGCTGGAGCTTCCGCTGCTGGAGCAGGTCCTTGAAGCTGCCCCCGGCGTATTTTGTCAGCAGGCGGCTGAGGACGTAGGTGGGACAGCCCAGCCGGGCGGACACCTCCGCCAGGGTGCCGGATTTGTAGTGGGTGTCGATGTATTTCAGGGTCAGGAACACCAGATTCTGCTCCTGCCGGCTGGGGTCGTCCCGGCTGATGGACTCGGCGTACTGGGACAGGTTCAACAGCATCAGCCCCATGGTGGTCTGGTTCAGGGTGTTGGTGTTGCTGCCGCCGTGGAGCAGCGTCCACACCATGTTCTCCATCAGGTTCTGCACCGGCAGGAGGTTTTTCGCCGGGATATACAGATAGTGGGCGTCCGTCCCCGTCCCGGACAGGGTGGAGAGGAGGAAGTCCCGCAGCACGTTTTCCCGCTCGATCATGGAGATGGAGCGGTCAAAGAACTCCGGCAGGATGATGAAGTTCACGGCGATGTCCTCCCGCCCGGCGGGGAGAATCTCGTGGTACACCCCCTGATTCAGAAACAGCAGGTCCCCCTCCTCCAGCGTGACCGCCTCGGTGTCGTTTAAGATGTGGCGGGTCGTGCCGGAGCACATATACACCAGCTCCACATAGTTGTGCCGGTGCCGGGGGAAGTGGATGAACCGGGTGTGGGGGCGGATTTCGATGAGCTGGCCCTTTTCCAGCAGCTTCTGGCTGTCCACCACAAATTCCCGGCGGGAGGTGTACAGCTCCCGCTGGATGCGGTGATCGCCGTCGAGAATGGCCTGTTCCTCCGCCGTAATGGGGCGGAGCTGGGAGAGGAGGGATTCGTTCATGGGGGTGTCTCCTTGGATGATAGCATACCCTTATTTTAACACAGGCTGCGCCGGATTGCAAATAAGGTCCCTCATTTCATTTGATAAAGACCTTATTTTTTCAACAGCCCTGGGCTACAATAGTGGCATCAACCAAACAAAAGGAGGGATTCCCATGAACAACTACTGTCTGGCCATCGATATCGGCGCCTCCTCCGGGCGGCACATTCTCGGCTCCGTCCGGGACGGGGTCATCACCCTGGAGGAGGTTTACCGGTTTGACAACAGACAGCTGCGGAAAAACGGCCACGACTGCTGGGATTTGGACAACCTGTGGAACGGCATCGTCAGCGGCCTGAAAGCCTGCAAAGCCGCCGGAAAAATCCCCGCCACCATCGGCATCGACACCTGGGCGGTGGATTACGTCCTGCTGGACGGGAATGACCGGCTTCTGGGGGACGCCGTGGCCTACCGGGACAGCCGCACTCAGGGGATGGACAGCGTACTGGAGGAAAAAGTCTCCCCCAGCGAGCTGTACGCCCGCACCGGCATCCAGAAGCAGAGCTTCAACACGGTGTACCAGCTTCTGGCCCAGCAGCGGGAGCATCGGTCGCAGCTGGAACAGGCGGAGAGCCTGCTGATGATTCCGGACTACTTCCACTTTCTGCTCACCGGGGTCAAAAAGCAGGAGTACACCAACGCCACCAGCACCAACCTGGTGAATGCCGCCGCCAAGACCTGGGACTATGACCTGATTCGCACCCTGGGCCTACCGGAGGGGCTGTTCGGCCCCCTGTCCATGCCCGGCGAGACGGTGGGAGAGCTGCTGCCGGAGATTCAGGCGGAGGTGGGCTTCAACGCCACTGTGGTCCTCCCCGCCACCCACGACACCGGCTCGGCTTTTCTTGCTGTTCCCGCCAGGGACGACAACGCGGTGTACCTCTCCAGCGGCACCTGGTCCCTGCTGGGGGTGGAGAACGAGGAACCCATCACCGCCGAGGCCAGCCGGGCCCAGAACTTCACCAACGAGGGCGGGGCCTGGTACCGGTACCGCTACCTGAAAAACATCATGGGCCTGTGGATGATTCAGTCCATCCGCAGGGAGCTGAACGGCGTCAGCTATGTGGCAGGGAAAAATACCTTCACCGGCACCGGCCGTCAGTGGGGTTTCCCCGACCTGATCGAAGCCGCAAAGGGGGCACAGGGCTTCCCCTCTGTGGTGGATGTGGACGACGCCGGGTTCCTGGCTCCCGACAGCATGATTCAGGCGGTGAAGGACTACTGCGCGAAAACCAGTCAGCCCGTCCCGGAGACGGTGGGGGAGGTCATGCAGTGCGTTTACGTCAGCCTGACCCGCCGGTACGCCGAGGCCATCCGGGACTTGCAGACGCTCACCGGCAAGACCTACACCAGCGTCAATATCGTGGGCGGCGGCTGTCAGGACGGCTACCTGAATCAGATGACCGCCAACGCCACCGGGCTGCCCGTCTATGCCGGGCCGGTGGAGGGCACCGCCATCGGCAACCTGCTGGTGCAGTTCATCCGGGCAGGCGCGTTCGGCAGCCTGCAGGCGGCCAGGGACGCTATCCGCCGCAGTTTCGACATTTCGGAAATTCAACCAATGTAAGGATGGAGGTTCTACAATGTTAGTCAACACAAAAGCGAAGGTAGGCGTCTTTTCCATCGCGCTGGGCGCGTATCTGCCCCAGTTCCCCTCTCTGGTGCCGGAGTTTACGGCACAGTATGAGGCGTTCAAGAAAACCATCCCCGACACGGTGGACATCGTGGACGGCGGCATGGTCACCACCAAGGAGCAGTCCCAGGCGGCAGGCAACCTGTTCCGGGCGGCGGATGTGGATTTGGTCTTTTTGCAGCTCCTGACCTACGCCACCTCTTACAATATGCTCCCTGCCGTGAAGGATTTGGACGTCCCCGTGGTGCTGGTGAACGTTCAGAAGCTGAAAGCCCTGGACTATGACCACACCGACATCGCCTCCTGGCTGGGCGAGGGCTATGCCTGCGGCGCCGTGGGCGAGATGGTGGCCGACCTGGAGCGGTTCGGCAAGCGTCACGCCGTCATCACCGGCGTGGTGGAGGGCGGCGACCCCGCCGTCCAGGCCGAGATTGAGGACTGGTGCAAGGCCGCTCAGGTCCGCCGCCGCTTCCGCCAGACCAACATCGCCCAGATCGGGCGGCCCTATCCCGGCATGATGGATCTGTATATCGACGAATCCAATCTGTACCGCCGGATGGGCCTCTACACGAAGCAGTTCGACTGGGAGAAGATGTGGGCCATTGCCGACAACGTCACCAACGAGGACGCCATCCGGGCCAAGGCCCAGGACATTCTGGACACCTTCGACGTCGAGGGCGGCGGCAGCATTGAGGAAGTCTGGGAGATGGCAAAGTACGTCGTGGCCTTTGAGCAGTGGGTCAAGGACGAGCAGCTGGGCCTCATCGCCTCCCACTACGACGGCTACGCCCAGGGCAAGGCCGGCGTGCTGGACAGCATGCTGATTCCCGCCTTCTCCATGCTCATCAAGCAGGGCACCGCCTGCGCCGTGGAGGGCGACATGAAGGTGGCCATGGCCATGAGCATCCTCAAGACCATCTCCGGCACCGGCCAGCTCGCTGAGATGTACTCCATCGACTTCAACGACGACATCGCCATCATCGGGCACAGCGGCTCCGGTGACGCCGACATCTCCGACAAGAAGCCCACCATGAAAATCGTCAAGGTGTTCCACGGCAAGACCGGCGGCGGCTACCTGACCCAGTTCTACCCCTACACCGGCCCCGTGACCTATCTGGCCATCACCCAGGACGGCAACGGCAACTTCAAGTTCGTGGTGGCGGAGGGCGTCAACGAGGAGGGCAAGATTTTGTCCTTCGGCGACACCAATATGCGCACCCGGTTCACCTGCGGGGCGCGGGACTTCGTCACCCGCTGGAGCGAGTGCGGCCCCACCCACCACTTCGCCGCGGCCACCGGGCGGCACATCGACACCATTTTGAAGGTGGCGAAGATTCTGAACGTGCCCGTGGACATCGTCACCCGGTAAGGCCGCCATGGAACGCTATGCGTGGAAGGGGCGCATCCGCCCCGGAAAACAGGCGGAGTACCAACGCCGCCATGACAACATCTGGCCGGAGATGAAGCAGGTCCTCAAGGACGCCGGCATCTGCCATTACAGCATCTGGATGACCGGGGACGAGCTGTTCGGCTACTACGAGTGTGAACAGGGCATCGCCTATGCCGCCAGAGTGCAGGCGGAGAGTGAGGTAGTAGCCCGCTGGGACGAGTACATGAAAGATGTGCTGGAAATGGAAAAGGACCCGGTGACCGGCGCACAGCCGCTGATGACCCAGGTTTTTTGGCTGGAATAACACAATACCATTTAAATCATTGAAAGGATGGATACACAATGAAGGTTTTAGATGCAAAATTTATGCAGGGCTTTATGCGCATGGCGGACGACGGCTGGCAGCAGGGCTGGCACGAGCGCAACGGCGGCAACCTGACCTACCGGATGAAGCCGGAGGAGGTGGAGGCCGTCCGGGAGGATTTGTCCTTTGACGGCGCGTGGAAGGACATCGGCACCAGCGTGCCCGGTCTGGCCGGGGAATTCTTCGTGGCCACCGGCTCCGGCAAGTACTTCCGCAACGTCATGAGCGCCCCGGAGGACTCCTGCGCCATCTGCGAGATCGACGACAAGGGCGAAAAGTACCGCGTTTGCTGGGGCCTGGTGAACGGCGGCCGTCCCACCAGCGAGTTCCCCTCCCACCTGATGAACCATGAGGTGAAGAAGGCGGCCACCGGCGGCAGGCACCGCGTCATCTACCACGCCCACCCCGCCAACACCATCGCCCTGACCTTCGTGCTGCCCCTGACCGATGAGGCGTTCACCCGCGAGCTGTGGGAGATGGCCACCGAGTGTCCGGTGGTGTTCCCCTCCGGCATCGGCGTGGTGCCCTGGATGGTGCCCGGCGGCCGGGACATCGCCGTGGCCACCAGCGAACTGATGAAGCAGTACGACGTGGCCATCTGGGCCCACCACGGCATGTTCTGCTCCGGCGAAGACTTTGACCTGACCTTCGGCCTGATGCACACTGTGGAGAAGAGCGCCGAGATTCTGGTGAAGGTGATCTCCATGACCGGCGGCACCAAGCGGCAGACCATTCAGCCTGACGAGTTCCGCCACCTGGCGGTGGACTTCGGCGTGACGCTGCCGGAGAAGTTCCTGTACGAGAAGTAAAAGGTGACCGGGACAGGAAACCGCCCCGGAGCGCCGACAGCAAAATGATTCCCCCGCAAAGGCAGGCTTGCAGCCTGTCTTTGCGGGGGTTTGCGTTTGGCGGGTATCCTGAGTGACGGTTCCGCCTTTTACAGTTGTATGTGTCAGGGCGGCCCCGGCCCGTTCAGCGTTCCTTCCGTTCCGCCAGCCTGCCCCACAGCAGGACAAGAACCATGGTGATGAGCATATCCGGCAGGGTGTTCCCCAGGGGCAGGTCAACCTGCATCAGCAGGCGATACACCACAAAGCCGATGAGCCAGATCACCAGCCGGGAGACGGAGTAGGCCTCCCCTCTGCTGTCCGTTTTCAGCAGGAAGAAGTCGGCCATCTGCACCGCGATCATGGGGGCGAACACCGAGCCGATCAGGTAGAGGAAGTCGGTGATGTCGTCCATGGGGAACAGGATGGCGGCCACAATGCCCACCACCGTCACCGCAATGGCGGTGAGCTTGCCGTTGCATTTGTCGGTGATGGCCTCGGCGGACACCCCGGCGGAATAGGCGTCCAGGAAGGTGGTGGTGACGGTGGACAGCACCACGATCACCAGCCCGGCCACGCCCAGCCCCGCCTGCACCATGATGGTGGCCACGTCGCTCTCCCCGGTGTAGATGGCGGCCCCCATGCCGATGAAGTACATCCAGCAGGAGACGACGCCGTAGACCACCGTGCTGGCCAGGGTGGCGGCCACCGGCTTCTCCGCGTCACGGGTGTAGTCGCTGATGAGGGGGAGCCAGCTCAGGGGCATAGCCACCGCCAGCTCCACCGCGGACCCGAAGGTCAGGGTCTCCTGTGTTTCGGCGGAGACCGCGCCGCTGTCGAAGAAAATCACCCTGCACAGCACCAGCGTCAGCAGGAAGAGCAGGGCCATCGCCACCTGGTTGACCCGGCCCAGGTTGGTGATGCCCACCACCAGCCAGACGATAATCAGCCCGCCGATGACCAGGCACCACACCCAGCTTCCCACGCCGGCGATGCCGTCCGCGGCCAGGGCCCCGTCATAAATCATAATGGCCGTCCAGCCCACCAGCTGGAGCACGTTCAGCACGGCGAACAGCAGCCCGCCCTTCTGGCCGAAGCTGAGCTTCACCGTCTCCATGGCGCTGAGCCCGGTGCGCCCGCCGATGAGCCCGGCGAAGAACATCATGGCGCAGCCGATGACATGGCCCAGCAGAATCGCCAGCAGGCCCTTCGCCATGCCCAGGGGGGCAAAGTAGGTGCCGGTGAGAATCTCCGCGATGGAGACCCCGGCCCCGAACCAAATCAGCCCGTTCTGGGCCACCGTGGTCTTTTTCATGCCTGGGCCTCCTTCCGGTACTGAGCGGGGAGGGCAAAGGCGTGGTCCATGGGGCCGGAGCCGTGGCCCAGGTCCAGCATGGCGGACAGCGCCCCGGAGATGTACTCCTTCGCCATGGCCACCGCCTCCTCCAGAGGGTAGCCCTTGGCCAGGTTGGCAGCGATGGCGCTGGACAGGGTGCAGCCGGTGCCGTGGGTGTTGGGGTTGTCAATGCGCCTGCCCCGGAGCCACAGGGCCTTGCCCTCCCGCCACAGCAGGTCGTTGGCGTCGTTCAGGTCGTGGCCCCCCTTGCACAGGACGCTGCACCCGTAGCGCTGGCTGATCTCTCTGGCCGCCGCCTCCATCTGGGCGGGGAGCTGATGGGGTGCCCCGCCAGAATCTCCGCCTCCGGGATGTTGGGGGTGGCCACCTCCGCCAGGGGCAGCAGCTCCGTCACCAGGGCGTCCACCGCATCGTCCCGCAGCAGCTTGGCCCCTGAGGTGGCCACCATCACCGGGTCCACCACGATATGCCGGGCGTGATACTGCTTCAGCTTCCGGGCGATGACCCGAATCAGTTCGCTGGAGGAGACCATTCCGATTTTCACGGCGTCGGGCGCGATGTCCGTAAACACGGCGTCCAGCTGCTCCTCCAAAAAAGTGGGTGTTGCCTCCAGAATGTCTGTGACGCCGGTAGTGTTCTGGGCGGTCAGGGCGGTGACAGCGCTCATGGCGAATACGCCATTCATGGTCATCGTCTTGATGTCTGCCTGGATACCGGCGCCTCCGCTGGAATCGCTTCCGGCGATCGTCAATGCTGTTTTCATGTTTCATACTCCTTTACTGTTCAGCATTTCGTTTTATTACGCGACACAAGGTGGTGCCCCCAATGTGCCCCGTGAAACCGGCCCTGACGGGCCGCAGTTTCCTGTAAATATAAAATTGTAGTGTCAGAGCTGCCCCGCCAGCCGGTGCAGCTCCTCGGCGGCGGCCTGCACGTCCTCCTGGGCGAACAGAGCGCTGACCACCGCCGCCCCGGCCAGGCCGCAGCCCTGCAGCAGGGGCAGGTTGTCCCGCGTAATGCCGCCGATGGCCACCACGGGGATGTCCACCGCCGCCGTGACCGCCTGCAGCGTCTCCCTGGGGATGGGCCGGGCGTCGGTTTTCGTCCCCGTGACAAAGGCCGCGCCGCAGCCCAGGTAGTCCGCCCCGGCCCGCGCTGCGGCCACGGCCTGGGCCACGTCGTGGGCGGAGACGCCCAGAATCTTGTCCGGCCCCAGCAGGGCCCGGGCCTGCCGGGCCGCCATGTCCTCCTGCCCCACATGGACGCCGTCCGCCCCCACCGCCAGGGCCAGGGCCACGTCGTCGTTCACCAGAAAGGGGACGCCGTACCGGCGGCACAGGGCGCAGAGGGCCTTCGCCTCCGTCAGCAGCGCCCCGCCGGTCAGGGTCTTTTCCCTCAGCTGGACGATAGTGGCCCCGCCCAGAATGGCCTGCTCCACCTGGCTCTCCAGGGTGCGGCCGTGGAGCCAGGCCCGGTCTGTCACCGCGTACAGCCGCAGCGTTTCCGGATTCAGTTTCATATATCCTGCCCCTCCCAATCAAAAAGGCCGCAGGCGCTCAAAGAGAGCGACGCCTGCGGCATCGAAAAAACTCCCTACGTTGGCATTATCCAAATCAGGTTCTCCGGGTCACGGCAGTACAGCCGACTCTCAGCCCGCTCCGGCGAGCTCCCCGCGTATCATTTAATTCTAATCTTTACTATACGCCCTTTCCCGGCAAATTGCAAGGGGAGATGAATAATTTCTGCCGGGCGGGGGCGTTTGTTCCTCAGGCAGGGAAACAACCTTTGCTTCATTGACCGCCGGTGCCTGCCATGTTATAATCGTGTCGGAAAGACTTCCCGCCGCAGCGCGGCGAATCACTACAGAAAGAAGGATGCAGCATGAAATTGCTGGTGGTCGTAGATATGCAGAAGGACTTCGTAGACGGCGCACTTGGCACCGCCGAGGCGGTGGCCATCGTCCCGAAGGTGCGGGAAAAGATCGAGGGCTGCCGGGCGGCGGGCTGGACGGTGGTGTTCACCAGGGACACCCACACGCCGGACTACCTGACCACCCAGGAGGGGCGAAACCTGCCGGTGCCACACTGTATTCAGGGCACGCCGGGGTGGGAAATCGTCCCGGAGCTGGCAACGGAGGGCTGCCTGATTCTGGACAAGCCCACCTTCGGCTCCCAGCAGCTGGCCCACTATGTGGCCGGGCTGCAGGATTTGGAGGAGGTGCAGCTTGTGGGGCTCTGCACCGACATCTGCGTCATCTCCAACGCCCTGCTGGTGAAGGCGGCGGCGCCGGAGGTGCCGGTGTCCGTGGACGGGGCCTGCTGCGCCGGGGTCACCCCTGCCAGCCACGCCAACGCTTTGGCCGCCATGGCGATGTGTCAGGTCAAAATTTTGCCGTAACCCTGCGCGAGCTTTTTCATACTCATTCAGGATTCCTTTCACGTTCAGGCTGAAGCATAGCGCGAAAGCGGAACTGCCGCCTGACGGCGGAGGGGGTGTGTCGCCTCAGGTTGACGACATTGCCCTCACCCCAACTCCAGCACCTCCAAAATATGGTTGATTTCCCGGCAATTCACCGGCAGGGGCCGCTCCCTCGCCGGGGACTGCTCGGTGCGGATATAGCAGCTGTCCATCCCCACCGCTGCGGCCCCGTGGCAGTCGGCCAGGTCGTCGTTCCCCGTCATCAGACAGTCCTCCGGCCGGAGGCGGTATTGCCCCAGCAGCATCCGATAAAAGTGTGGGTCAGGCTTCTTCACCCCGGCGTCGGAGGACAGGAGGATGCCGTCAAAACAGTCCTCCAGCCCCAGGGCGTGCAGCTCCGGCCCGGTGAAGAGCCGCTGTGCGTTGGACAGCAGATAGACCCCCCTGCCCCGTCTCTTCAATTCCCGGAGCAGCCGCTCCGCCCCGTCAAAGAGGCGGAGCTTTTCCGTGGACAGGGTGCGGAAGGTGCGGGCCAGGGCGGCGATTTCCCGGTCAGACGCCTCCCGCCCTTTCGCGGCCAGCAGCCGCCGAAACACCGGGGCAATGTCGATTTCCGGTTGGGCGAATCTACCGGCACGCCGCAGGGCGTCCCCCTGACGCAACACTTCAACGTGGTAGGCTGTCCGCAGTTCCTCCGGCCGATAGCAGACCCCCTGCCCCGCCAGGACGGAGCACAGCGCCTGCCAGAATGTGTCTTTGTACTCGTCCGTGTGGATGTCCACCAGGGTGCCGTACAGGTCAAAGAGATAGTTCCGGTACATCAGCCCCCCGCCTTTCTGTAGAGCATCCGGGCCTCCCAGGGGTGGAACGCCTCCCCCGTCGCCGACCGGTAGTTTGCCAGCAGCACCTTTGCCTCTTCCCAGCCCTCCGGCAGGGGGAACCGGGCCGGTTGGCCGCTGAAATTGCAGACCACCAGCAGTTCCTCCTCCGCCGTCCGGCGCAGATAGGCGAAGATTTGGGGGTCCTCCTCCGCCAGCAGGGTGAAGTCCCCCTCTGACAGGACGGGCAGCGCCTTCCGCAGGGCGATGAGCCGCCGGTAATAGTGGAAAATCGAGTGCTCGTCCGCCGCCTCCGCAGCCGCGTTGATTTCTTTGTAATTGGGGTTCACCGGCAGCCAGGGCGTCCCGGTGGTGAATCCGGCGGCGGGGCCGCTGTCCCACTGCATGGGGGTGCGGGCATTGTCCCGGCTCCTGGCATAGATGGAGGCCATGACCTTCTCCTCCGGGACTCCGGCGGCGATTCTGGCCCGGTAGAGGTTCAGGGTCTCCACATCCCGATAGGCATCCATGGGGAGGCGGATGTTGGTCATGCCCAGCTCCTCCCCCTGATAAATGTAAGGGGTGCCCTGCATCCCGTGGAGCAGGGTGGCCAGCAGCTTGGCCGACTGCACCCGGTACGCCCCATCGTCCCCCCAGCGGGAGACGGTGCGGGGCAGGTCGTGGTTGTTCAAAAACAGGCTGTTCCAGCCCTGACCGTGTAGCCCCGTCTGCCAGCGGGCAAAGCTCCGTTTCAGCTCCACAAAGGGCAGGGGGGCCAGGTCCCACTTCTCCCCACCGGGCTGCTGGTCCAGCCCCATCTGCTCAAACTGGAACACCATGGACGGCTCGCTGCCGTCCGGGGCGCTGTACTGCCTGGCCCGCTCCAGATTCACCCCCCCAAGTCTCCCCTACGGTGACGAGGCAGCCCTTTTGAAAGACCTGGGCGCTGAGCTCCCGGAGGTACTCATGAAGCCGGGGGCCGTTGACGGTGATGCTGCTGTCCGGCTCCTTGGCAATCTGGTCGATGACGTCCAGCCGGAAGCCCTCCACCCCCTGCTCCATCCACCACAGCAGCATTTCATAGAGTTCCCGGCGCACCGCCGGGTTCTCCCAGTTCAGGTCGGGCTGCTGGGGGGCGAACTGATGAAAGTAGTACCGCCCCACGCCGGGCACCCAGTCCCAGGCCGGGCCGCCGAAGGCGGCCTTCATATCGTTTGGGGGCTGGCCGGGCTCCCCGTCCCGCCAGACATAGTAATCGTGATAGGGGTTGTCCCGGCCCTTGCAGGCCTCCCGGAACCAGCGGTGCCGGTCAGAGGTGTGGTTCAGCACCATGTCCAGGATGATGGAGATGCCCCGTTTTTTTTGCCTCCCGGATGAGGGTCTGCATTTGCCCCATGGTGCCGAACATGGGGTCGATGGCCTGATAGTCGGAGACGTCATAGCCGTTGTCCACCTGAGGGGAGGCGTACACCGGAGAGAGCCAGATGCCGTCCACCCCCAGCTCTGCCAAATAGTCCAGCCGCCGGAGGATGCCCCCCAGGTCGCCGATGCCGTCCCCGTCGCTGTCCTGAAAGCTCTTGGGGTAGATTTGGTAAAAAACGGCCTGTTTCCACCAGCCGGGCTTTGTCTTGTCTAGCATGGGGATTCCTCCTTTCGCTTCATGATTTGCGGGCGGAACCGCCTGAGGGCGGCCGCCGCCGGCGGGAAGGCGGTCAGCCGCCACTCCCAGTTGGGGGAGCCCACCGTCCCCGGCAGGTTCATTCGGGCCTCGCCCCCCAGTTCCATCAGGTCGGCCAGGGGGAAGATCACCAGTTCGCAGGGGCTTTCCAGCATGGTGCGGATGATGCCCTGACAGGGGCTGCCCTGGCTCCGGCCCTGCCGTTTCAGCCACTTCCGCAGTTTCCGCCGCTGGGGGATGGTGCGGGACAGGTACCACTCCCGCAGGGTGGCGTTGTCATGGGTGCCGGTGTAGAAGATTTGACGGGCCGCCGGGTCGGGCCACAGGACGGGCCGCTTCTTGTCCAGATAGAGGTCGTACTGGAAAATCTTCATCCCCATCAGGCCGAACCTGTCTTTCAGCGCCTGCATACCGGGGGTTTGCACCCCCAAATCCTCCGCCACCAGCCGGAGGCCGGGTACCTCCCGGTGCAGCGTCTCCAGCAGCCGTTCCCCCGGGGCCTTCTGCCAGCTGCCCTCCACGGCGGTGGGGCAGGCGGCGGGAATCTGCCAGTAGCAGTCCATCCCCAGAAAGTGATCCAGCCGGATCAGGTCAAACAGGGCGCCGGCATAGCCCACCCGGCTGACCCAGAAGGAGAAGCCCTGTGCCTCCATCTCCGTCCAGTCGTAGAGGGGACTGCCCCAGCGCTGGCCGGTGCTGCTGAAGGAGTCCGGCGGTACCCCGGCCACAAAGGCGGGCCGCCCGTCCTGCCGGAGGAGAAATTGCGACCGGTTCGCCCAGACATCCGCGGAATCTGCCCCCACATAGAAGGGCAGGTCGCCCATCAGCCGGACGCCCCGGGCGCGGGCGTAGTCCCGCAGCCGCCCCCACTGGCGGGCAAAGCGGTGTTGCAGGAACATTCTGTACTGAATCTCGTCCTCCAGCGGGGTCAGGTCCAGGGCGTGGTTAGAGGGCCAGTCCCGCTGCTCAGCGGGCCAGTCCGTCCAGCTCCGGCCCCCGTTTTCTTTTTTCAGGGCGCAGAATACGCCGTAATTTTGCACCCAGGGCTGGGCGCAGAACCGCCGGAAGTCCTCCTCCGGCCGGTAGCTGTGCCAGGCCCGGCGGAGCCACGGCTCCTTCCACCGCCGCACCGCCGCATAGTGGGCTTTGCCCGGGGCCAGGGACAGCGGCTCCGGCGCCTGCTCCAGCAGCCCCTCCGCCGCCAGAGCCTCCAGGCTGATGTACACCTCATCCCCGGCGAAGGAGGAATCGGGCAGATAGGGGGAGTTGCCATAGCCCAGCGGGTTCAGGGGCAGCAGCTGCCAGACCGTGACGCCGTTCTCCGCCAGCAGGTCCACCCACCGGAAGGCCGCCTCCCCCAAATCCCCTACCCCGCAGGGGGCGGGGAGGGAAGAGAGGGCCAGTAAGATTCCTGTTTCTTTCATCGGGTTCCCCCTTTCGTTTCGGTTTCCGGCTGCGTTCCTTCCTCATACCTTATGTAAGGAAGGTAGCCCGTAACCTCCCTTTCCTTCCAGCGCCTCATACACCCGCAGCAGTTCCCCCACGCTCCAGGCCTGGGCAAAGCACCCGCGGGAGAAAGTGGGCACGCCCCCGTCGTAGATCTCCGGCAGCTGGCCCACGCAGCCCTCCCGGAGGGCGGCCTCTATGCCGTCCAGCTGGCGGCGCACCCGCTCTTTCGCGGCGGCGCTGTAGCCCTCGGTTTTCAGGTAGGCCAGGTAGTAGGCCCCCAGCGGATAGGCCCACACCGTCCCCTGATGGTAGGCCATGTCCCGCTGAAACTGGGGGCCGCCATAGGTGGCGTGGAACTCCGGGTCCTCCGGGTCCAGCGTCCGCAGCCCCACCGGGGTATACAGCCGGGCGAACACCGTCCGCACCGCCTGTTTCTCCTGCTCCGGGGGCAGCATGGTGAAGGGCAGGGACACCGCCCAAATCTGGTTGCAGCGAATCTGTCGGTCCGCCCTTGTGCCGGAAAGCAGGTCTTTCAGGCAGTGCTTGTCCTCCATCCAGAAGTTTTCCCGGAAGAACCGGCGGGTGCGCTCCGCCATGGCCCCATATGCGGCCCCATCCGCACCCGCCAGGGGGGCGAAACGCTCCAGAATCCGCAGGGCGTTGTACCAGTAGGCGTTGACCTCCACCGGCTTCCCGTGGCGGGGGGTGGGAAGGATGTCCCCCACCCGCACGTCCATCCAGGTCACCTGGTCCAGCCCCTCCCCTGCCGTCAGCAGGCCGTCCCCGTCCTGGCGGATGCCGTGGGCGGTGCCCCGCCGGTAACAGGCGACAATACGGGCCATGACGGGGTACGCCTCCCGGAGGAAGGCGTCGTCCCCTGTCCGCCAGTGGTAGAGATACACGTCGTTGATGAAGAGCAGCGCGGCGTCCACCGTATTGTACTCCGGCGCGGCGCTGCCCTCCGGGAACAGGTTGGGCAGCAGGCCCTCCCGCTCATAGGCCATAAAGGTCCGCAAAATGCTCTTCGCGTCCTGATACCGCCCGGTGGTCAGGGCGCAGCCGGGCAGGGCGATCATGGTGTCCCGGCCCCAGTCCTCAAAGAGGGGATAGCCCGCCAGAATGGTCTTGCCGCCGGTGGACTGCCGCCGGGAGAGAAATGCGTCGGCGCTGACCGCCAGCTGCCGGGCGGCGGGGGATTCCAGACCGCACAGGTCGGCCAGGCCCTCCACCCGCTGCCGGGCGGCCCGGAGGATGTCCCCCACCGGGCGGGTTTCCGGCCCGGTGGAGAACACTGCCTCCAGCACTTTCTCCGCCCCGGCGGGCACCGTCTGGCAGAGGCAGCAGTTGGACAGGGCCTGTCCCCTGCCCCGCCGCCCGTCCCTGGCGTCGTCCTCATAACGGAGCCACTGGCCGCGGAGGGGCCGGGGGACAAGGGTTCCGTTGGTTGAAACATGGAGCCGCAGTCCCTCTGCGGAAATCACATTCCCCTCCAGCGTCAGAGCCTGCCCCGGCTGCGGCTCCGCCCCCTTGGGGACAAAGAGCATCCAGGGGGTGACGGTCAGGGTGCAGGGTTCAGGGGTGTCGTTCCAAATGCGGTAGGTCACCGCCACCGTGTTCTCCTCAAAGGCCATGGCAAGGCGCTTCTCCACCTCCACCCCACGGACATGGTAGCGCCAGCAGGGCAGGCCGTCCCACCGGAAGGTGGAGAGCCAGCGCCAGCCGTCCTCCTCCCCGTCCTCCAACTGTTGGGCGGACAGGTGGATGGCGGTCTCCCCCACTGTCAGCGCCTCTTCCAGCCGGTGAATCAGGTTCCACCGCCGGTTGGGGGGCTGGGTGCAGGCCATCAGCACCGCCTGGTCACAGCGGCTCACGCCGCCGGTGATGGTCTGGGCGGAGAAGCCCCCCAGGCCGTTGGTCAGCAGCCAGCAGGTCTCCTGTCCCCGCCGGAGATTTGGAAAATCCTGCTTTCCATAGATAAAATTCATGACGATTCCCTCTCTCCCGGCGTTATTGTTCAGCGGACTGCCTGCCCAGCACCAGGGCGGACACCGGCCCCACCTCCGGCCGTTTCAGCCTCCGGGCCTTCTGCCACAGGAAACTGTTCCTGCCGCTGGCCAGCACCTGCCACTCCCCCGGCGCGATGTCCAGCGCCGCCGGGCTGTCGCCTGCGTTCCAGACGATGAGCAGCTCCTGCCACCGTTCCGAGGGGCGGTTGTCCACCCGGAAGGAGACGCATTGCTCATTATAAATATGTTCCCCCCGGATGCGGTCTTTGGCGGCGGCGGTTTTGTCGCAGAGGCCGGGGAGCTGCTTCCTGAGGGCGATGAGCCCCCGGTAGTAATCCACCAGCCCCCGGTTCTGCCAGGCCCGCGCCCAGTCGATTTGATTCAGCTCCGGGGAGGCGTTGTAAGTGTTGTCCAGCCCCTGCTTCGTCCGGGCGAACTCCTCCCCCGCCAGCAGGAAGAGCCTGCCCTGACAGGTGAACAGCATGGCCGCCGCCAGCCGGTTGACCCGGAGGAGTTTGGGGTCCATCCGGTCATATCGCCGTTTGGGGTCCAGGGTGTAGACCAGCTTATCCCACAGGGTTTGATTGTCGTGGGCGGAGAGGTAGGTGATGACCTGGGAGGGGGCGGCGGCGGAGAACCGCTGCCCCGGGCGGCACCACCCGGCGGCGCAGCGCAGCGCCTCCGACTCAAGGCCGGTTCCGCCGTTGACGAAGCCCACGCTGCCCAGCGCCAGGGCGCTGCCCTTCACGGTGTCCCGGGTGGCGTCGCAGAAGGCCCCGATCTCCAAATCCATCCCGGACAGATGGGCGGTGTCCGCCGGAAGGCTGCCCTCCGCCAGGTTGGAGGCCCCGGCCCCCCAGGGCTCGCCGTAGACCAGCTTCTCCCCACGGCCCCAGCGGTCGTCCAGAGCGGCGCGGACCGCCTCCATGGTCTTCGTGTCCAGCAGGCCCATCAGGTCGAACCGGAAGCCGTCCATGTGGTATTCCTCCGCCCAGTAGAGGACGGATTCCACGATGTACCGGCGGCACATCTCCCGCTCGCTGGCGATGTCGTTGCCGCAGGCGGAACCGTCGGACCAGCTGCCGTCTGGGTTGGTGCGGTAATAGTAACCGGGGACTGTCCGCTCCAGACAGGAGTCCCGGTGGCTGGTGTGGTTATAGACCACGTCCATCACCACCCGCAGCCCGTTCCGGTGGAGGGCCTGCACCAGCGCCTTCAGCTCCCGGATGCGGACCGCCCCCCTGTCCGGGTCGGTGGCGTAGGAGCCCTCCGGCACGTTGTAGTGGACGGGGTTATAGCCCCAGTTGTACTCTGTGGGGTCGCCCCCCTCGTCCACCTGGTCGAAGTCAAAGACGGGCATCAGCTGGACGTGGGTGATGCCCAGCCGTTTCAGGTAGTCGATGCCGGTGGGGTACTGCCCCTCACCGTACAGGGTGGTGCCGGTGTGGGTGAAGGCCAGGTATTTGCCCCGAAAGTCGGTGAAAAATCCGCCGCTCTCCGCCCAGGAGAAGTCCCTGACGTGGAGCTCATAGATGATGTCCTCCGGCGGCCGGGGCGGCGGGGCGTCCTCCCCCCAGCCCTCCGGGTCGGTGCGGCGCAGGTTCACCGCCATGCTCCGCAGCCCGTTCCTGCCGCAGGCACGGGCGCAGGGGTCGGTGGTGTCCCGGCTGACGCCGTCCACCGTGACGGCATAATCGTAGTAAACGCCGTCCAAATCCCCCGGACAGACCCGGGTCCACAGGCCCCGGCGTCCCCGTTCCAAGGGCAGGGTGCTGTATGGCTCCCCCCTGCTGCCGTCCCGGTAAAGCCGCAGCGTGACCCGGTCAGCGGTGGGGGCCCACAGGCGGAATGTGGTCTCCCCGGGGTCGCAGAAGGCGCCCAGGGCGGTTCCGGCGGGAGGATACTCCTCCCATGTGGGAGAAGGTTCAGCTTGCAATTTCTGGAAATTCATAGTAGCAAAAAGGCGGGCATGGCGCAGACAGTTGATATTGCCTTCTGCCTGGCACCATGCCCGTTGACGAGGTGAAGTGGTTGCTTACGGGGCTGGGGTCAGCCCTTGACTGCGCCGGTCATGCCGTTCACATAATACTTCTGCATTTTCAGGAACAGGGCGGCGATGGGGATGGAGATGATCACCGCACCCGCGGCGAAGCAGGTGTACCAGTTGTCGATATACTCCTTCTCCAGCATCTTCCACAGGCCGATGGCCACGGTGTACTGGTCGGAGTTTGCCCGGCAGATGACCTTGGCAAAGATGAAGTCCACCCAGGGGCTGATGAAAGAGGTCAGGGCGGTGTACACCACGATGGGCTTGGACAGGGGCAGCACCATTTTGGTGAAAATCTGCCACTTGGTGCAGCCGTCCAGCATGGCGGCCTCGTCGATCTCGTGGGGGATGGTGTCAAAGAAGCCCTTGGAGATCTGGAAGCCCAGGGCGGAGCCGCCGGAGTAGCACAGAATCAGGGCCAGGCGAATCAGGCTGCCCTCCGTCAGGCCCACGGCCTTCAAGATAAAGTATACCGCAACCATGGACATAAATCCAGGGAAAAGTCCCAGAATCATGGCCATATTCATATAGGGCTTCCGCAGGCGGAACTTCAGCCGGGACAGGCAGAAGGAGGCGGACAGCACGAAGAAGGTGGCCAGGAGGCAGGAGCAGACGGCGATGATCAGGGTGTTCAGGAACATTTTGGGGAAGTTCAGAACGGTGGTGTCGGTGAACAGCTTGATGTAGTTGTCCAGCGTCAGGGACTTGGGGAAGAAGGTGGACACATAGGAGCCCTTCTCCGCCCGGAAGCTGGTCATGATGACCCAGAACACCGGGAAGACCCAGATGGCTGCCAGCACCGCCAGGATGATGTGGACGATGACGTTGGTGCGGGTGCGCCGCGCCTTTGCGCTTTCGATTTTCTTTTCCTTGCTGCTCATGATTTAGAAGCCTCCTTCCTCTTTGTAGGACTTGCTGTTGCGGTAGGTCAGCAGCGAGCCGATGGCCAGAATCACGAAGGTCAGGATGCCCACCACTGCGCCGATGTTGTAATACTGATTGTCAATGGTCAGCTTATACAGCCAGGTCACCAGCAGGTCGGTGTCGCCGGCGGTGGAGGACAGGTTGGTCACCGGGTCGCCGCCGGACAGCAGGTAGATCACGTTGAAGTTGTTCACGTTGCCGGTGAAGGTGGCGATCAGATAGGGGGTGGTGACGTAGAACATATAGGGCAGGGTGATGTGGAAGAACTGCTGCACCGCGTTGGCCCCGTCAATGGAGGCCGCCTCATACAGGTCGCCGGGGATGTTCTGGAGGACGCCGGTGAGCTGGAGCAGGGTGTAGGGCACGCCCACCCAGATGTTGATGACGATGACCGTCACCCTGGCCCAGGTGGTGTTGGTGAAGAAGGGCAGGCTGGCGTCCGAGGCGATGAGGCCCAGCTGCCGCAGCAGCACGTTCACCGCGCCCTCGGGTTGGAGCATGGTGCGCATAATCAGCAGAGAGACGAACATGGGCACCGCGCAGGACAGCACGAAGCAGAACCGCCAGAAGCCCTTGGCCCGGGTCCCCTTCCGGTTGATGAGGAGGGCCAGGATCATACCGGCAAAGTAGTTGGTGAAGGTGGCGAAGAAGGCCCAGACCAGCGTCCAGCCCAGGACGGACCAGAAGGTGCTGCCCAGCACGCTGCTGCCGTCAAACAGGGTGGCGAAGTTCTCCAGCCCCACCCAGTCGAACAGCACCAGATGGTTGTCAATCTTGCTGTAGTTGGTGAAGGCCATGCAGATCATGAAGATCAGCGGCAGGATGGTCAGGGCGCAGATGAAGAACATGGGCGGGGCCATCATGGTCCACTGGAGCTTCTCATCCAGCAGGGTCTTCAAATCCTCTTTGAAGGTGCGGACATGGCGGCCCTGCTTCGTCAGGGACTCGGCCTGGTAGGCGCTCTTCACGGTGCCCCGCCAGATCCAGAACATCACCAGGGTCAGGATAATGGTGGCGATGCCGTAGAGCAGGATCAGAATGGACTGGTCGCCGGAGGTGTAGAGGTAGACCTGTAACTCCTCGTTCCAGACCTCCTCCTGCTCCACAGTGCCCAGGCCGGGCAGCCGGGACAGGCTGTAGAAGCCGAAGGAGCACATATAGACCAGATAGGCGATCTCCACCGCCAGGAAAATCAGGCCCTTGGCCACCTGCTTATGGGCCATGTTGCCCAGGCCCATGATCAGGGCGGAGGCTTTGGTCAGGGGGCCGCCGTCCCGGAGGGCCTCGGTGACAGTGCAGAAGCTGGTGCCCTCCCGCTGGCGGGACGTCGCTTTCTTACTCAGTAAGTTCATTTCATTCCCCTCCTCTTAGCTGATGCCGTTGCTGTTCATGGCTTCGTTCATGGCCACGGTCTGTTCCTCCGCGTTGTCATGGGTGGTGGTGCCGTTGCGGATGGACTTGCCCATGTTCTCCACCGGCGTCCAGCAGTTGCCCATGGCGGAGACGAAGGGCTGGAGGATGGAGGTGTAGTCAAAGGTGTTGTTCTGGGCGATGACCACCGGGTCGTTCTGAATGTCCTCCTGCTCCAGCAGGTCGGTGTTGCAGGGGATGACGCTGCGGAGCTGATAGTGCAGCAGCTGGCACTCGGCGGAGCCCAGGTAGACCGCCAGCTCCACCGCCGCCACCATATACTCGGAGTGGGCGTTGACGCCGATGGCCTTGGAACCGGCGTAGGCGTACATCTGCTTCGTCTCACCGTTCAGCTCAAAGGTGGGCAGGGCGGCGGCCCCCAGGTTGTCCCCCAGAATCTCCTTGACGCTCCCATAGTCCCAGGAGCCGGAGAAGATGGCGCTGATGCTGCCGTCCCGGAGGCCGGCCATGCCGGAGCCATCGGCGTCCACCACGAAGTTGGAGTTGGCCAGGAGGTCAATGAGGTAGTTGGTCACCTCCACGGCGTTCTCGCCGCCGAAGTCCACCCCCAGCTCCTCCTGGGTGCCGTCCCCAAAGAGGGTGCAGCCGTTGCCGATGTAGAAGGCGGGGAGGTACCAGGAGTTGGTGAAGGGGAAGGAGACCACGCCCTTCTCCAGCATGGCGTCCAGGCTCTGCACGTCCTCCTCCGTGAAGACGCTGGCGTCATAGTACAGGAACCAGGTGTTGGTGGTGTAGGGCACGCCGTAGAGGTAGCCGTCCACGGTGACGGAGTCCAGCAGGGTGTCGCTGGTGGTGGCCCGGATCTCCTCCTCGTAGATGCCGCCGAACTTGGCCAGGGCCTGGGCGTCGGTCAGGGTGGTGATGGTGTCGTTGGCGTACATGAATACGTCCGCGCTGGCCTCCGGGTCCTGGGCCACCGAGTCCGCCGCCGTGGCCTCGTCCGCCACGCCGTAGACAAAGGTGATGTCCCACTCCGGATGCAGGGCCGCGAAGTTCTCGCAGCAGGTCTGGAGCCACGCCCCGCTGTCCTCGGACTGATCCTCAGATGGGGACCAGACCATCAGCCGGATGGACTCCGTTTCGCTGTCCCCGCTGACGCCGGAACAGCCGGTGAGCACCAGCAGGAAGGCCAGAGCCGTCACTGCCGCTGCTGTGCGCATGAGTTTTCTGCGCATGTTTACATCCCTCCTTACGGATTTGCACTTAGCGCCTCTTTTCTTGTTTCGCTAAGTTTCGTTAGGACAGATTATAGACCTTTCAGAAAGAAGCTGTCAAGAGATTTTATGGGATTCTTCCCCTGTTTCTCTGTTTTGCACAATCGAAATCGTCTGTTTTTGTCTGTTATCACAAATACCCTGACCGAAATCATGCGAAACGTTCTGCTGTTTCCCTCGGGGCCTCCGTCTGTGGCAGGCCGGGAAGCGGGCCGGTGAACCGTACTCGCAGGAACGGCTGCGGTTTATTTGAAAAAGGGATTGCTTTTCCGGGGGCAATCCTTTATAATGACCTTTGTATCAACAGGTGGAAGGAACCGAAACGCGGGCGGCACCGCTGCGGGTCAAAGGACAATAGGATATGGCAAGAATTGAAGATATTGCGAATAAGCTGAACGTCTCCAAGGGCACGGTGTCCAAGGCGCTGAACGGTGCGCCGGACGTCAGCGAAACGCTCCGAAAAAGCGTGCTGGAAACGGCGGTGGAGCTGGGTTACTCCCGCTACCAGCGGAAGAAGGGGGCGAAATGCCTCTGCATTTTCGTGGAAAATATGTCCTATGCCGAGCCGAAGGACTTCGGCTATGACATCATCCTGGGGTTCCGCAAGATGGCGGAACCGGGAGGCTACACGGTGGAGGTGGTGGACCTGACCCCACAGCTCCAGCACGAGATTCCCTACGACGAATATATGTTACAGCAGAACTACGCCGGGGCGCTGTTCCTGGGCCTCTCCCTGGCGGACGAGTGGATCGGCCAGCTGCGGACCAGCCGCACCCCCGCCGTCCTCTACGACAACTACATCCAGGACAACCCCAACACCACCTATGTGGGGGTGGACAACAGCGAGGGGATGCACCTGGCCATCGACCACCTGTGGCAGCTGGGCCACCGGAAAATCGGCTACCTCAGCAGCGCCATGGGCGCTTATGTCTACCAGGTGCGGTACAGCGCCTTTCAGCGCGCCATCCTCCAGTATGACCCCCACTGGGACGAGGCCCTGTCCGGCAGCGCCTACCTGACCACGGACTGCCTGCAAAAGCACCTGCCCCGTCTTCTGGACGGCGGCGTCACCGCCATCCTGTGCAGCCATGACCAGCTGGCCAACTCGGTGATGCTCCACTGTCAGGAGCTGGGGCTTCGGGTGCCGGAGGACATCAGCATTGTGGGCTTTGACGACCTGCCCATCTCCGCCTACACCGCCCCGCCCATGACCACAGTGTTGCAGGACCGGGAGGAGCTGGGGAAGAGCGCCTTTTACGCCATGAACAGCCAGCTCCGGGACACCCCGGTGAGTACCCTGCTCCTCCACGCAAAGCTCATTGTCCGCTCCTCCACCGGTCCGGCGGCTGACCGGACCCCCAGGGTGGGATGAGAGCGAAACAAAATGCAGCCCGGTCCGCATCCTTTCGATGCAGGCCGGGCTGCGGCGGTATCCTCCCCAAAGACATGAAAAAGCTCCCGAACGCGGCTGCGTTCGGGAGGGTTGGTGCTCCAGCGGGGATTCGAACCCCGGACACCCTGCTTAAAAGGCAGGTGCTCTGCCGACTGAGCTACTGGGGCGTGGAAGCACGCACTATGACAACGGGGAACCCCGCAATGTTCTGGCTGGGATGGCGGGATTCGAACCCACGGATAAAGGAGTCAAAGTCCTTTGCCTTACCACTTGGCGACATCCCATTGTCCTTTCTCACAGAAGAAAGCCAGATCGGAAGAACATACGCAACCGCTCTGGCCTTGAACACTTCCAAGAGGTAATAAATGGGGTGGGTAGACAGATTCGAACTGTCGGCCTCCAGAGCCACAATCTGGCGCTCTAACCAACTGAGCTATACCCACCATAAGAAGATGATACTGCTTGCAATCTCTGCCGGCCTGAGCAGCGGAAGGGGGGCTGCAGGGAGCAAACAGAATTGCTCACTGCACATCCCGAGGCCAGGCATGGTACGGCTGAAGGGACTCGAACCCCCGGCCCACTGCTTAGAAGGCAGTTGCTCTATCCAGCTGAGCTACAGCCGCATATGGAGCGGGTGATGGGAATCGAACCCACGCGACCAGCTTGGAAGGCTGGGATTCTACCATTGAACTACACCCGCAGTTCGATTGCCAGCCTGTAAATCATACCACGGGGAAGGCGGTTTGTCAACTGTTTTTTTCAGGAAAAGCATCCGGCGCGGCCTTAATGATTCGTGGCCAGCCACTCGCCACTGACATCCCCCGATTCCCGTCAGATTCCTTTGACTATTGGGGAAAGTGTGCTATAATATCGGCAAGCGAATCGTTTGCCAGAGCCGGAACAGGAGGTGTGTGGGCCTTGAACGACAAGCGAAACAGCCCTGTGGCCGTGTTTGACTCCGGCATGGGGGGCATCAGCGTGCTGCGGGAGCTGTACCGGCTCATGCCGAATGAGGACTACCTTTTCTTCGGCGACAGCGCCAACGCCCCCTATGGCGAACGCTCGGTGGAGGACGTGCGGCATCTGACCCATACCCATGTGACCCATCTGCTGGAGGTGGGGGCCAAGGCGGTGGTGGTGGCCTGCAACACCGCCACCAGCGCGGCCATCCGCACCCTGCGGGAGGCCTATCCGGGCGTCCCCATGATCGGCCTGGAGCCCGCCATCAAGCCTGCGGTGGAGGCCAACCCCGGCGGGCGGATTCTGATCCTGGCCACCGACCTGACCATCCATCAGGGAAAGTGCCGCACCCTGATGGAGCGGTACCAGAATCAGGCGGAGCTGATCCCCCTGGGGGCGCCGGGGCTGATGGAGTTCGTGGAGGGGGGAAAGCTCCACACCCCGGAGCTGGACGCCTTTCTCCGCCGGCTGCTGGCCCCCTATCTGGCCGACCCTGTGGACGCCGTGGTGCTGGGCTGCACCCACTATCCCTTCCTCCAGGAGGACATGGCAAAGGTGATGGGGCCGAAGGTGCGGTTCTACGACGGCGGCGGCGGGGCGGCCCGGGAGACCCGGCTCCTGCTGGAGCAGGGGGGCCTCCGGAACGCCCCCGACCACCGGGGGCAGATCACCTTTCGGAACAGCGACCCCTCCGGCGTCCATCTGGAGCTGAGCAAACGGCTCTTTGCCCTGTAGTCAGGCGTCAACCCATATCAAAACGCAGATACGGCGTCCCGGCGGACTGTTTCACCCGGGCCGCCGCGGTTGGGGAGTTGTAAGGGTGTGCCAAATCGTAATGCGCCCCCCATTTACGCAATGGAGTCAACTTCCGGCCCGGCAAC
>JAJQBL010000090.1:58240-60204 GCA_021203325.1 Clostridiales bacterium
CCCCCCCCCGGGGGCCCATGGGGCGCGCCCAAACCGCCTTTTGCCCGTTTCGCCCGGCGCCACCCAAACAAAAACCCCTCACCCGGCGCCCGGGGGCCGGTTTCCCGGGGGCACGCCGCTGTTGTGCTGTTGTATGGCTGTGCAAAGGCGTATGGAGCCCCCCTTTGACGCAATGTCGTCAACTTCGGGAGCTGCTCCCCTTACAGCGGGAAATCAGCGCCCCTGGAAAAAACCGGAGATTTCACCTTCACGCTCCGCCAGATTCCCTGCTTTTGCCCACTCCCCGGTTTTTGTCCGTCCCGCCCGTTTTTCTCCTTGCAATTACGCCGGGAAACCCGTATAATAAACTTGCCCGCAGTCGCTTCACGGCTCCGAGCAGCGTTCTTCGCACATATCACGCTGCTTCGGCACCCGCTGCCGGGGCAAAAAGGAGAAAACATCATGGTTAAAGCAATCGTAGGTGCCAACTGGGGCGACGAGGGCAAGGGGAAAATCACCGATATGCTCGCAGAAACGTCCGATGTTGTCATCCGTTTCCAGGGCGGCGCCAATGCGGGGCACACCATCATCAATGACTACGGCAGATTCGCCCTGCACATTCTGCCCTCCGGCACCTTCTATCCCCACGTCACCAACGTTATCGGCAACGGGGTGGCGCTGGACATCAAGCGCCTCATCGCAGAGCTGGAGGACATCACCGGGCGGGGGGTCCCCGCGCCCAACCTGCTCATTTCCGAGCGTGCGCAGATTTTGATGCCCTACCACGTCCTGCAGGACACCTACGAGGAGGAACGGCTGGGGGGCAGGGCCTTCGGCTCCACCAAGAGCGGCATCGCCCCCTTCTATTCCGATAAATACGCGAAAACCGGCATCCAGGTCTGCGACCTGTACGACGACGAACGGCTGCGGCTGCGGCTCACTGACGCGGTGGAGCGGAAGAACATCCTGTTCCGCTATATGTACCACAAGCCGGAGCTGGACGTCCAGGCCCTGTACGACGAGCTGCTGGGCTATCGTGAGACGCTGCGCCCCTATGTGGGGGACGCCGTCCGGTTTGTCCACGAGGCGGAGAAGGCCGGCAAGACCATCCTGCTGGAGGGCCAGCTGGGCTCCATGAAGGACCCCGACCTGGGCATCTACCCCATGACCACCTCCAGCCACACCCTGGCCGGGTTCGGCGCGGTGGGGGCCTGCGTGCCCCCCACTGCCATGAAAGATGTCATCGCCGTCACAAAAGCCTACTCCTCCTGCGTGGGGGCCAAGACGGAGCCCTTCGTCAGCGAGCTGCTGGGGGAGGCCGGGGACGAGCTGCGCCGCCGGGGCGGCGACAAGGGCGAGTTCGGCGCCACCACCGGCCGTCCCCGCCGGGTGGGCTGGTTCGACGCCGTGGCCACCCGGTACGGCTGCATGGTGCAGGGGGCAACTCAGGTGGCCCTGACCTGCCTGGACGTGCTCAGCTACCTGGACGAGATCCCGGTCTGCACCGGCTACGAGATCGACGGCCAGATCACCGAGGACTTCCCCGTCCCCGCCAAACTGGAGCGGGCGAAACCCGTCTTTACTACTCTGCCCGGCTGGAAAACCGACATCTCCGCCATCAAGGACTATGACGCCCTGCCGGCCAACGCAAAGGCCTATGTGGATTTCCTGGAGGAGCGGATTCAGGCCCCCATCACCCTGGTCTCCAACGGCCCCTCCCGCCATCAGATCACCTATCGCACCCCCAAAATTTGATGGGCCGCACCCATTGGCAGGTCATGTGCCTGCCAATGGGTTTCCCATTTCCACTGGTTGTCCCCTTCCTTTCAGGCAATGTCATCAACCTTAAGATACAGTCTATCCTGAGTGGAGGGGTGTAACGCAGCCGTACCGTCAGATGTCCACGACCAAAGGGCAACAAAATTGCCGACCGTTCCGCCGTCAGGCAGGAACGTGGGCGGCAATCCCCGCCAGCCGCCATCGGC
>JAJQBL010000146.1 GCA_021203325.1 Clostridiales bacterium
CCGCCCGCTGGCGAGGCCAGCGCAGGTAGCGAAGGCAGTGACGCCGATGTAGGTGACGCTGTCCGGGATGTCCACGCTGGTCAGGCCCGTGCAGCCTTCGAACGAATTACCGTAGATGGAGGTAACGCCGCTGCCGATAGTCACACTGGTCAGACCCGTGCAGCCAGAGAACGCATAGCTGCCGATGATGGTGATGCTGCCCGGGATGGTCACGCTGGTCAGGCTTGTGCAGTACTGGAACACATAGCTGCCGGTGGTGGTGACGCCGCTGCCAATGGTCACGCTGGTCAGGCTTCCGCAGCTGCGGAACGCATAGTCGCAAATGGAGGTGACGCCGTCGCCAATCGTAACAGAGGTGATGGAGCTTTGATAGCTGGACCAGGGCCGATCCGTCATATCTCCTGTGCCGGAGATGGTCAGGGCATAGTTGCTGTCCAGCGTCCAGGTCAGGTCGTCCCCGCAGGTGCCGCTGTCCAGAATGGTGGTGTCGTCAGAGACAGCGCTGATGCCGCTCTCTGTGTCGGAAGCCTCAGAGGCAGCAATTACGCTACCCCCCGCGGCAGATTCCTCCGAAGCAAGCGCGGCTGACCCATCGTCCTCCGCCGCCAGAGCGCTGGCGGGCAGCATGGACAGGCACAGGGCCAGCGCCAACAGCAGGGCTGTCAGCCGTTTCCAGGTGTGTTTCATACTCTTTTCCTCCTGTGAATCAAGTTTTGCCGGGTACGCGCCCCGATGCGCACCGTTTGCGGTCTGCATCAGTTTGCTCTTTATAAATATAAGTATAACAGGCGCACGAAAAGTAGTCAAGAAAAACTGTTGCATGAAAACGGTATGCGCTGATTCCTGCCCTGCATCAGGAGCCGGTATTTGAATGTTGTTGCATCCGGGTTGAACATGGTCAGTCGCCGGTTTGCAAAGCGAAAAACCGCATACCATGGCAACTTTTTTGAAAACGAACGTTCGTTCTATTGCGTTCTGTGGTATAATGGAGAAAATTCCCAATCAGCCAGGCAGGGAACGAGAGAAAAGGAGGCGTTAACACCATGCGTATCGCGATTGCAGAGGACGAGCCGGGCTTTGCCAGGCAGATGGAGCAGCATCTCCGGCGTTTCGCGGAGGAGAACCAGCTGTCTCTGACTGAGCAGACCTACTCAAACGGGGCGGAGCTGGTGGAGAACTATCGGCCTATATGGGACATTCTGCTGCTGGATGTGGATATGCCTGGGATGGACGGCATTTCCGCCGCCCGCTGCATCCGGGAGGTTGACGCCGATGTGGTGATTATTTTTGTCACCAACCTGGCACAATATGCCATCTACGGCTATGAGGTAAACGCGCTGGACTATGTGCTCAAGCCGGTGAACTATTACGCCCTCTCCATGAAGTTGAAAAAGGCCCTGCGGTACTGCCCCAGGGAAGAGACGAAGTACCTGATACTGAATCAGGGCAGCGATGTTGTGCGCATTCCGCTGCACCGGTTATACTATGTGGAGGTCTACAACCATCAGCTGCGCTACCACACAGCGGAGGGCGACTTCCTCACCACCGGCTCCCGCTCCCTGACGGCGGTGGCAAAGGATTTATCTGAGGATGGATTTATCCGGTGCCATAACAGTTATCTGGTAAATCTTCGCTATGTGGACAGGCTGGAGGGAGACAACATACAGGTGGCAGGGGATCTGCTGCCGGTGAGCCGGAAACGCCGGAAAGCGCTTTTACAGGCGCTGTTGGATGACGCCAAGGGAGGAAGTAACTTATGAGGGAATTTCTGCTCTATACACTGCGGCCGGATTTTGTCCAGGCCATGCCGCTGATGGCCCTGGCCTTTCTGCTGCCGCTGAAGCATCGGAAGCACTGGAAAACACGATTGGCGGGCTGGATAGTGCTTTGCTTCCTATACGGCGGGTTCATTTTTCAGCAGTACCATTACAGCTATGATACGCCTTGGCAATTTTTCTGCGGCTATATTGCCCCGTTGCTTTTGGGTTATTGCACCTTTGTGATTGCCTGCGACATCTCCCTCCGGGATGCGCTGTATGGCACCGCCTGTGCCTACGCTGCCCAGCACGCCCATTTCTGCGTCACCGTCATCCTGTGGGGGGAGCATTATACAACGCAGAATATCTCAGGCGGATACGTCCTCGGTTATGTCAGGGAATGGGCGGTGTTCCTGGCGGTCTGGGCGGTGTGCTATCTGTTGTTTGCCCGGAAGCTCCCGGTGAAGGGGGAGTACCGGGCAGACTGGCGGAAGGCAATCAGCACAGCGGTAATTGTTCTGGCGATTGCTATGGTGCTGAACCGAACTGTGCGGAACATATTTGACAGTACAGGAGGTTCAACTGTTGCCTACGCCATCTGCATGGCATATGACCTGTTTAACTGCCTGTTCCTGCTGTGGCTCCAGACTGAGCAGCGCAGGGAGCTGACCCTGGCCGCCACACTGGAAGGGGAGCGCCGACTGCGCAAACAGATGGAGGAGCAGTACGAGCTGTCCAAAGAGAATATCTCCATCATCAACCAGAAATGCCACGATTTGAAGCACCAGGTTTCCGCACTGCGGCTGGTCAGGGACCAGGACGCCCAGGAGGCAGGGCTGCGGGAGCTGGAAAGCGCAGTGCTGATTTACGATGCGGTGTCCAAGACGGGCAATGAGGTGCTGGATACCGTCCTGACAGAAAAGAGCCTGCTCTGTGAAAAAAGCGGCATTTCCTGGACGTGTATGGCGGACGGCGGGCTGCTGGATTTCATGCAGCCGGTAGACTTATACACCCTGTTCGGCAATGCTCTGGACAACGCCATTGAAAGCAGTCAGGGCATTGACGAGCCGGAGCAGCGTACCGTCGCTGTGGCGGTGCGGAACCGGCACGGCGCCGCCTTCATTCAAATTGAAAACTACTATACCCGGCCCATCCGTTTGCAGGACGGCCTGCCCCTCACCACCAAGCCCGATGCGGAAAACCACGGCTACGGCATGAAAAGCATTCGCTCCATCACAGAGCGCTACGGCGGCGTCATGGACATCGCCACAGAGGACAACATTTTCCGCCTGAATATTCTGATTCCCATTCCCGCTTAACGTAAACCGTGCCCGCCTGCGCTGTTCCGCAGGCGGGCACAGCTTTGCCAACCGCGAACTGAAAATGACCGGTTACGAATTCTCCCACAAAAAAGCAAATCACATTGCTATAATAGCCTCATCAGCAGGACGGAGGAAGCCCGACCTGTGAACCCATCGCCCGGAGGGACAGCGCTGGCAGGAGGCAGGCACAGTTCTTTCCGCGGCAGACTGATGTAAAGAAGGAGAATGCCCAATGAATGAAAAAAGCTCAAAAAGCCAGGTAAGCTCGGCATCGTAGTGATTTGCCTGCTGCTGGTCGTGACCATTGCGGTCAATGCGGCCTGCTACATCATGCAGGATACGCTGGACGCATATCTGGGCAGCCAGCCCACCCTGACGGATGATTTGTCCGAAGCTGCGGACTCGCTGGCCCAGGAGATCGAGGGTGAGGGCCTGGTGCTGCTGCAAAACAAGGATGACACCCTGCCCCTGAGCAGCGACGTCACCAAGGTCAACGTGTTCGGCTGGTCCTCTACCCAGTGGATCAGCGGCGGCTCCGGCTCCGGCGGCAGCAGCGCTGCGGAAGTGGACCTTCTGGGCGCACTGGAAGCGGCCGGCATTGAGTACAACACCGAGCTGACCGATATGTACACCGACTTCCTCAGCGAGCGGCCGCTGTACGGCGTTCGGACCTCTCTGAACTCCTACTATGACGACCAGAGCCGCCTGTATAAGCCCTCTGTCTCCGACACGGACTATTACAGTGAGGAGCTGCTGGCCAACGCCGAGGCCTATTCCGACACCGCCATTGTGGTGTTTGGCCGCTACACCGGCGAGAGCAACGACTGTCCCAAGGTGCAGTACAAGCAGACTACCAAGGGCGGCGACTACGTCACCGACGAGACCCGCACCTATCTCGACCTCTCCACCGAGGAGGAAGAGCTGCTGGCCTATGTGGGCAGCCACTATGAGAACGTCATTGTCCTGCTGAACACCACCAACCAGATGTCGGTGGGCGCGATTGAGACCACCGAGGGCGTGGATGCCTGCATTCTGGTGGGCTGCACCGGTGATGACGGGACGGAGGCGGTCGTCTCCGCACTGTACGGCGGCATCAACCCCTCCGGCCACCTGACGGATACCTATGTGTATGGTCTGACCACCTCCTCCACCTATGCCAACAGCGGCTTTGAGGGCCTGGGCTACTACACCAACGGCGACGGCTACTATCCGGCGGACGGCACCACCAACGGCAACGTGGGGGACAGCCCCACTTACGAAGGCGTCGCCTATGTAGACTATGCCGAGAACATCTATGTTGGCTACAAGTGGTATGAAACTGCCGACGCCGAAGGCTATTGGGACGACGTTTCCAACGAGTACGGCGAAGGCTATGACGGCGTGGTGCAGTATCCCTTCGGCTACGGCCTGAGCTACACCGAGTTTGAGTGGGAGATCGTGGACGCCACATCCGGCGAGCTGAGCGAGGACGGCACCGTTTCCGTCACCGTGAAGGTCACCAACACCGGCGATGTGGCCGGCAAGGACGTGGTGCAGCTGTATTATGATCCGCCCTATTATACCGGCGGCATTGAGAAGTCCTCGGTCAACCTGGCGGACTTTGCCAAGACTGACTTGCTCCAGCCCGGCGAGAGCCAGGAGGTCACCCTGACCCTTGATGTGTACGACATGGCCTCCTATGACTGCTATGATGCCAACAACAACGGCTTCACCGGCTACGAGCTGGACGAAGGGGACTACACCTTCCTGGTGTCCCGCAATGCCCATGACGTTGTAGACAGCTTCACCTGCACCGTCTCCCAGAACATCCAGTACCCTGAGGACCCGGTCACCGGCGCAGAGGTTTCCAACCTGTTCACCGGCGAGGATGCCGTGGACGGCGTATCCCTGGACGGCAGCGACTCCGACGCTAACATCACCTATCTGACCCGCGCTGACTTTAAGGGAACCTTCCCCTCCGAGCTGGCGGAGGATCGGGCCATGACCGACAACGTGGCCGCCCTGAACCTGTACACCGAGGAGATGGCAGAGGACTGGATCGACGAGGACGATGAACCCATCACCACCGGTGCTGACAACGGCCTCTCCATCACCAACGCCGACGGTTCCATCAGCGAATTGGGCTATGCCCTGGGCGCGGACTACGACAATGAACAGTGGGACGACCTGCTGGATCAGCTGACCATTGATGAGATGAAGAACATGGTGCTTCACGCCTACAGCAAGACCGGCGCACTGTCCTCCATCGGCAAGATTCAGACCTATGAGCTGGACGGCCCAACCCAGATCGGCAGCTTCAGCTATGGTTCAAAGGGCAAGGGCTTTGCCAACCCCACCACCCTGGCCCAGACCTTCAGCAAGGATCTGGCCTATGAATTCGGCCTGACCAGCGGCGCAGAGGCGGTACAGCTTGGCCTGACCGGCTGGTACGCACCTGGTGTCAACCTGCACCGCAGCGCCTTTGGCGGCCGGAACTACGAGTACTATTCCGAGGACTCCTACCTCACCGGCGTGTTCGGCTCTCTGACGGTGGAGGGCGCCAAGGACACCGGCATCTACACCTTTGTGAAGCACTTCGTGGTCTACGACCAGGAGGCCGCCCGTGACGGCGTGTACACCTGGATGACCGAACAGACCCTGCGGGAAACCTACCTCAGCCCCTTCCGTATGCTGGTGGAAGAAGCCGACTGTACCGGCATCATGTCCGCCTACAACCGGCTGGGTGCTGTCTGGGCAGGCGGCAGCGAGGCGCTGCTGACCAGCGTGCTCCGGGACGAATGGAACTTCCAGGGGGCCGTCCTGACCGACTATGCGGACCATCAGGTTTATATGAACGGCGACCAGGCGCTTCGGGCCGGCGGCGACCTGTGGATGGACGGCTGGCTCAGCGATGGCAGCTTTATGTATGAAACCTCTTCTAACAGCTATCAGCAGGCTCTCCGCCGCGCGGCAAAGGACGTAACCTATATGTACCTGAATGCTGCCTATACTGCTCAGCAGTATGCAGAGGAAAATTCTGACTCCGTCTACGTCACCGAAGCCCACGAGAGCATAAACATCTGGAAGACTGCGCTGACCGCCTTTGACGTGGTGGCGGTGCTGGCTATCGCAGCCTGCGTGATTCTGCGGGTGCGCAAGAGCAAGCGCTATCGTGCGCAGCAGCAAACCACCGAGAACTAACCTTTCAAAACGGTGCGCCTCATTCCTCCTTTCAGGGCGCATTGTTCCCCCGGCGAAGCAGACAGAGATTGCTTCCCGTACCCGATTGGGGTACGCTCTGCCTGCCGCCGGGGGATTTTCCAACGCCTGCGTTCTCCCTTTTTGCAACTCCTACCCACCTGATATGTGGCAAACCCATTTGAGGCAGCTTTCTGTTCTGTATCTGTCATAAGCGTTCCCAGCCCTCTGATTTCTTGCTGTCAATGACACCACAATCGGACGGTATTCTCAATCGGACAGTGTGAGAATTTTGAAGATTTCGGTCAATCGTGTGTAAAAAAGGAGAAGGCATCGAAGGGATGCTCTCCTTATGCGGCTGGCCAGGTGACCGTCTCCCCGTTTTCCGGGGTGAGGAGCCGGGACGCGAAGCCCTGCTCCCCGGCGAATCGGCGCAGCTCCCGGCGGGTAAGCCCATAATTGTTCAAGTCCTCCATATGGGTGGCGATGATGGCAGCCGTGGGCAGCGCCTTATGAATTGCAAGGACATCCTCCGTCCCCATGGTGAGCCTGCTTTGATAGGACCGGTTGGCCCCCGCGTTGGCCAGAACCACCCCAGGCCGATAGGTTTGCAGCGCCTCTGCCACGCTGCCGCACCAAACCGTGTCCCCGGTGGCGTAAAGGCAGGGTTCGCCTTCCGCACGGAACACCACGCCGCACACCGCGCAGATGCGGGGCAGCTGTTCCTCCGCCCATACGCCGTACTGGCCGGGGATTTTGGTCAGCGTCACCCCCCGAAACAGGGCGGCGCAGTCCAGCACCTGAACCCTTTGAAACCCATAGTAGCGCAGCACCTCCGCATCCTGCCGGTTTTGCGCGAACAGGGGGACGCTCTTGGGCAGCAGACGAATGGCCGCCTGGTCAAAGTGGTCCGGGTGCAGGTGGGTGACGACCACCGCATCCACCTGTAACAGGTCCTCCACCGGCATGGGAAGCTCCGTCAGAGGGTTGCACGCCGTGGGGCGCAGATGGCTGGAGAACGGGGGCATACTTCCCTTTGGGGACAGCATGGGGTCGATCAGAAAGCGCACCCCGCCGTAGTCCAGCAGAACCGTTGCGTTCCGTACCTGCGTCAAGTTCATTTCATCGCCTCTTTCTGGTGAATCGTATCGCCGCTCCGGCAGCGGCCCGCCGGACAGCAAGGCTCCCGGCTCACAACAGATGCCATGAGCCGGGAGCTGCATTTGGGAAGCGTGCCGTCAAACAGAACCGGCTTTTGCGTAATACTTGCTGTAAGGAATGGATGGCCAGGATTTACTTCGCTTGTCTGCGCTTGCGGTAGCCCCGGATGGTCAGCACCTCCAGCCCGATCAGCAGGACAATGACCACGGCGTCCGCCACATACACATAGGTTTTCCAGCCGGAACCCGTGCCGCTGTCAATGTGATCCTCATCATAGGCCCAGCTGTTGACCACGGTGTACATCACGTTCTTGCAGGCTCGGCGCATATAGTAGACCGAGGATGCGTCCGAGGTGTCCGTCACGAAGTTGGGGCCGCCGTCCACTGTGGCCAGCATGGCATCCACGCCGTTGGCCAGGGCGGCGTCTGCGTTCATAAATCCGTGACCGTTGTTCCGGAAGAAGTCGGTCAGCACCATGCCCTCAAAGCCCCACTCGTCCCGGAGGACGGTGTTGATGAGGCTGCTGTTCTCGCCGACCCACTTGATGCCCAGGAAGCTCCAGGACACCATGACGGCGCTGGCCCCGCCTTCCTTCACGGAGATTTCAAAGGGCTTCAGGTAAATTTCCCGCAGCGCCTGTTCGTTGGTCCAGACGCAGACCATCTTGCCGTTGAAGTCGTAAGCCGCGAAGTGCTTGATGTAGGCGTAGACGCCCTTTTCCTTGGCGGCGGACACGGCGGCTGCGGCAATCTTGCCGGCCAGGACGCCGTCCTCGGAGAAGTACTCATAGTTCCGGCCGCCGAAGGGGCTGCGGTGGGTGTTCATGCCGGGGGCGTACCAGCCCTCGATGCCCATTTCCACGCACATCTGAGCCATCGTGCTGCCCCAGGCCGTTGCCATTTCCTTGCTCCAGGTGTTGGCGATGACCACCTCCACCGGGAAGCCGATGGAGCCGTAGCCGGTGAAGTTATTGTTGATGGCGGCGGGGCCGTCCATGTCCAGAGTCTGCACCTTGCCCACGGAGTCCATGGCCGGAGTCTGGTAGCCGGAGAGGGCGATCATGTTGGACATTTCATCGATGGTCAGCTGGTCCAGCAGGTCCTCCCACAGCGGGTCGTCATAGTCCAGCCCCCGCATATCCGCCAGGGTCAGACCGTTGTCCGCGCCGGTGGTGGGCATTTCGATGCTGTCGTCCAGATAGGTGGTGTAGTCAAAGTTGCTGTTCAGATGGTACTCGGCCTGCAGCTCCTCAGACATCTCGGTGGATTCCGGGGCGGCGGTGGCGGTGTCCCAGTTGGCGAAGCAGTCCGCGCGGGAGAGGTACTCCACGTCGCCGGCGGCGTCGTCAAACAGGTTGGTGGCGGTCACTTCATCGCTGGAGCGGCCGTCCTCGCCGTCATAGACGATTTTCTCGTCCAGGGTGTAGGTGCGCTGGTCCAGGATGGTGTGGGAGTCGCTGTTGATGGAGATGATGTAGTCCCCGGCGTCCAGGATGTACGCCTCCGCGTCCTCGTAGTCGTAAGAGGCCATGTCCTCAATGTCAAAGGTGAAGGTGATGGTCTGGGAATCCCCCGGCTCCAGCTCATCGGTCTTTTCAAAGTCCAGCAGGTTGGCGGAGGACTTCTCCACGCCGCCGTTGTAGTAGGGCGGGTTGTAGTAGACCTCTACCACGTCCTTGCCCGCGACAGTGCCGGTGTTGGTGACGGTGACGGTGAAGCTGATTTCCGTGCCGTTCACCGTCAGGTCGCTCATCTCCTGCGCAAAGGTGGTGTAGCTCAGGCCGTAGCCGAAGGGGTACTGCACCGAGGTGTCATAGTCGATGAAGCCCTCTGTGGCCGCTGTCTCCCAGTACTTATATCCCACATAGATGCCCTCCACATAGCTGGTGAAGGAGGGGTAATAGGTCTGGGCCACGCCGGAGTTCATGCCCTCAACAGCCAGGTCCTCCATGTTGCTGTAGTTGTAAATCTCGTAGTTGTTCCACCAGGGGGACTCCTTCAGGTCATAGGGGAAGCTGTCGGTGGTCTTGCCGGAGGGGTTAACGGTGCCGCGGATGATCTCGCCCAGGGCCTCGAAGCCCACATTGCCGGGGCCGGGGCACCAGATGACGGACTTGATCTGCTCGTACTCCTCCACGAAGCCCAGTTCCATGGCGTTGGCGCTGTTCACCAGGACGATAACGGTGTCAAAGTTCTCGCACACCATCTCCACCAGGTCCTCCTCCGTCCGGGAGAGCTGGAGGTAGTGGTCGTCGTCCTCAAAATCATCGTATTCGTCGGAGTTGTTCTCATATCCGGCATCGCCCATGCTCATGGGCATATCGTTGTGGCCCTCACCGGCCAGCCGGGCAATGACGATAACCGCCACATCGGAGAACTCCTTCGCCTCCTCCAACAGCTCGTCGGAATAGGTGCTGACCGGGGGCTCGTACAGCGTCCAAGTCTGGTCGGTGATGGTCATATCCGGGCGGGAGTCGCTGTACTCGGTGTAGAAGTCCAGCAGGCTCTGATTGACCTCAAACCCGGCGTCCTCCAGGCCCTGCTGGAGGGTAACGATGTCGTACAGGTCGTTGATGCCGCCGGAGCCGGTGCCGCCATAGACGGGGTTGGACGCCGCCCAGCCGAACAGGTTCAGGCTGGTCACATCGGTCAAGGGCAGGGTGTCGTCGTCGTTCTGGAGCAGGACGAAGCCCTCCTCCGCGATTTCAATGGCGGCGGCCTCCGCTTCGGCGGTGGTCTCCTCGCTGATTTCCGAGTCGCTGGTGTCGGCCAGGGCCAGGTCCAGCAGGGCGGAAACACCGTTCAGCATAATACCGTTCACCGCAATCAGCACGGCCAGCAGCATTGCGATGCCCGCCTCCGCCCGGGCCAGGAATTTGGTGGGCTTTGGCAGTTTCCGCACCACGATCAACAGGACGATTCCAATCGCCAGGGCAACACCCAGGCCGATCAGATAGGGCGCGCATTTTTGCAATACGCTGATGACATCTTCCATTTCAAATGAAAACATACAACATCCTCCTTTTTCTGTTTCTGAAATGGTTCGAGAGAGGGCTTCCCGCCTCCCTGATACCGATATTTTAGCAGAGAATAAGATAATTGAAATGACAACGGTTTTGTTTTTGTAGTTTTCCAAACACTTTTCCAGGTTTTGACAGGTTTTCTGACAGTTTTGCCAATTTTGTCAGGAATCTTGACACACCTTTCCTTCTTTGCTAAAATGGGTTTAACATGATTGTTGTCAACCATCGGAAGGAGGAATCGCACATGGCTGCACAGAATGGAAAACGGACAGACCGCCGGGTCCAGTACACCCGCCGGGTCATTAAGGACGCCTTTTTAGCGGTATTGGCGGAAAAGGGCTATGAAAAGATGAGCGTTTCCTCCGTCTGCGCCGCTGCGGAGGTGACCCGCACCACCTTCTACGCCCACTATGACAACTTGGACACCGTGCTGGACGAGCTGGTGGAGGAAGCCTTTGATGTCGCAGAGTGTTCCTCCACGTCGCTGAGCATGGGCGTCGTCGCCCGGCTGCACTATTTGCTGCAATTTGATACGGTAGAACAGCTGCGGCAGCACAACAGCGACCTGCCCGCCTGCCAGCGTATCGCGGACGACCCAAAATACCGGGCGCTCTTTCTGGACGGCACCCTGTCTGAGTACATCCAAAACAAGCTCTACCGGATGAATCAGGATAAAATGGTGCCGGACATAATGGACTACTGCGGCATTTCCCGGCAGGAGGCTCAGCGGCTGTACCGCTATATGCTGTCCGGCTCCTATGCGGCCAACACGTCCCTGGGCTGGGTGAAGGACGACGCCTGGTTCGCTACGCGGCTGAACCTCATTCGGCTGGAGGCCGCAGGGCTGGATGCCATCCGTCAGGCCAACAAGGGCCGGGGATAGGGTTTTTCATCATTTAAGCAGAGGCGGACAAGTTTTCACTCCCACAGAAAGAATAAAAAAGAGCGGCCTACGAATGCGACCCATTTACCGTAAACGAGGAGTTTATGCTGTCCAAGCGGCAGTATGAACACAGCACCGGGCGGCGGCAAAAGCACGATGTTATCGCCTACCAGATACGCCAATCCTTCAAACCCGGAGAGGTCACAGCGGAGGAGGTCAATCGAATCGGCTACGAGCTGGCGATGCGGTTCACCAAGGGGAAACACGCCTTTATCGTGGCCACTCATACGGACAGGCCCCATATACACAACCACATCATATTCAATTCCACCACGCTGGATGGGAGCCGCAAGTTCAAAAATTTTTATCTCTCTTATCTAGCCATTCAGAAAATCAGTGACAGGCTGTGTGTGCAGCACGGCCTTTCCATCATTGAACCGAAGCCCTACCGGGAACGGACGAAGCGGACGGACTACCCAAAGAACCTATCCTTTCGGGACGGAATCTGTGAGGCCATTGACGTTATCCTCCAGCAGAAGCCGGAGGATTTTGATACGTTTCTGCGGATGCTGGAGGAGTACGGCTATGAGGTCAAGCGGGGCAACTACTCCCGGACGAAGGAAACCTATGCCGCCTACAAAAAATCCGGGTACAGCAAAAAATTCCTGGAGGAACACCGGGAGGAGATCACCCTCCACAAAGCGGCCTATACGGAGTATCGTGAGGCCAGGAAGCAGATGCAGGATTATCTCATCGCCCGGAAAAATGTTGAGGCGATTTTGGGGGGTGGAGCAGGAACAGGAGGAACAGCGCAGGCAGCAGGAACAACAGCATAATACTGACAGGTAACAAGGAACCGGCAGGTCGTCACAGAAAATCGTGGCGACCTGCCGGGCTTTTTTTAAGCAGGGTTCACAGATAATGTGCCAACAGAGGTGAATCGCAGATAGCTCGATCCTCAAAAATCCGAAACTTCTTCAGCCCGCCTTCTGGTGATAACATTTGGCTGTCGCAGCCCTTGATGCTGACAGAACGATGCGATACCTCATACACATTTCTCCGTCATCCTGCCCCAAGTAAAACAGGAGGGTTCTCTTACGATGGCCATGGCGATCTTCGCAGTGTTGAATTTCTTTCCGTCCTTCATCGTTAGCCTGTAATCATTCCGCCTGAGACGCTTGTTGACTGTGTCTGCATATTCAATGACTGCGGGTGCGTTGTCTTTCAGTGACTGGTTTGCTCAACCGGAACAACCGCCTGCGTGGCAGCAAAACCCTCACCGGTTACAGTCACAACCACCATGTCAGCATCACACGCACACTTGACCACTGCCTGTGCTCTGCCGTAGTAAGTGGTGTGCTTCCCTGTGAGGAACGTTTCCTCTGTTTTGGGATTGGCACTGCCAAAAACCAGCAGTTCTCCGCCAGCCACATCCACAGTCAGCAGGGTGTCCCGGTTACACTCGATCTCGCCGTTTTCTCCGGTGAGGGCGATGTCCAGATAGAGAATATCTCCCCGCTTCGCACATGGTTCCTCCGGCGTGATTTTGATTTGGGTCTGTGCGTCCGCGGAGTGCAGACTGCTTTCTGCCAGAACTGCGCCGTCTGCGTTATAGGCCACCGCACGCAGGACTCCCGCCTCATAGGAAATGTGGAATACCGCCAGCGCGTCCTTCGTCATTTCCCGCCCACAGGATTTGCCGTTGACGAACAGCTCCACCTCCGGGGCCTTTGTATAGACCTCCACGTCTGCGTCGTTTCCGTCGCAGCCCAGATAAGACCAGTAGGGCATGGCGTTACTTCCCCGCCAGATGGCCTGACTGGGTACCACGCCGGGGTGATTCACCGGGCAGACCCCAATATATGGGGCTGTCTGCGCTCCCCAAACGATGGAAGCCAGTCCTGCCTCCGCATTGTCGTTGCCGAGGATGTCAAAAGCACCTGCATTTGCCATCAGCCAGGGATATTTCTTGTCAAACCCGATGTCCTCCGGGTCATAGGACCAGCCGCCGATTCCGGCCTCGCCCAGATAATCCCAGGCAGTCCACATGAAGTCGCCAATTAAGTAGGGATATTTCTCCACCAGCGGCCAGGTTCTTGCCAATTCATAAGGGTAGGTTTCGCTGCCCACCACGATCCGGTTTAGGTGCTTTTCCCCTTCCCCTTCATAGCGGCTGACGGCGTAATTGTACCCGGCAATGTCCAGCAAGTCCAGCACCGGGGAGGCGATAGCGTCCGCCTCCGGTCTTGCCGCCGCCAGGGTCATCCGGTTTCCCATCATGGAGACCATGGCGTTGTAGGCCGTGCTGTTCATCTCCTGAGTAGAGGGAGCCGCCCCGCTGCCGCCTCCAGCCAGGGGATTGTTCTCCATGGTGGCCAACAGCAGGAGGGTCAGGTTGATGCCCGCCGTCACCGGGCGGGTGGGGTCCGCCTGGCGCAGCTTGTCGCAGAGCGTTCCCGCCAGTGCGACCCCCTCCGGTTTGGCCGGTTCGGTCACTTCGTTGCCGATGGAGTACAGCACCACGGAGGGGTGGTTGTAGTCTTTCGCCGCAATGGACTGAATATCTTCCTCATAATGTTCGGGAAAGCGCCCGGAATAGTCAAACTCCGTTTTGGATTTGTCCCACATATCCCACAGCTCGTCCATCACATAGACGCCCAGAGCGTCGCAGGCTTCCAGCATGGCACGGCAGGCCGGGTTGCGGGAGGAGCGAATGGCGTTGAAGCCTGCCTTTTTCAGCTTTGCAATGCGCCGCCACTCCGATTTGTCGTAGCTCCGCGACCCCAGGATGCCGTTGTCATGATGGACACACCCACCTTTCAGGAGGACGCTTCTGCCGTTGACGAAGAACCCCTTGGGAGACCATTCGAGTTTGCGGATACCAAACGTGACCGTCTGGGCGTCCAGCGTTTCGCCGTCCCGGCGCAGGGTGACAGCACACTGGTAGAGGTTGGGGTGATCCTCATCCCAGAGCTTTGCGTCAGGGATGGAAATGTCCAACGAACTGCCGATGCCATAGGCAACGACGTTTTCCTGGTACGAAATCTCCACTGAATTTTCCGCTCCGGCAGCCTCCGCCAGCGAGGTTTCCACTTCCACATGGATTACTGCCGGGGCATAGGAGACTGTCGTGACCCGCACGCCGTCGGGCAAAATACGCTCCCGATTCATGGTCAGCAGCCACACAGGGCGGTAAATGCCCGCGCCGCTGTACCAGCGGCTGTTGGGGGTCTCGCTGTTGTCCGCCTCCACCCGGAGGGTGTTCTCTCCGCCATAGACCAGGCCCCGCAGCGTCACCCGGAACAGGTTATAGCCGTAGGCGCAGCCGCCGATCTCCACGCCGTTCAGAAATACCTTCGCGGTGGGGTAAACCCCCTCAAACTCCACCATGACCTCCTGCTCCGCCCATTCGGGGGGCGCGGTGAAGACCTTTTCATAGACATAACTGCCGCCGGGGTAGTACCCGCCGCCGCTGCCGGAGGGCGCGTCCGCCCGCCGGGTCTCCGTCTGCATGGCGTCGTGGGGCAGACACACCGGGGTGCGCGGCGATTCCCCGGCCTTCCCGAACGTCCAGCCCTGACAGAACGCCGTTCTCGTCATAGAATCTCCTCCTGTTCTTCCTGAGAGGATACCGCATTTTCCAGCGGTTCCAGTGTAAATTGCTTCAAATCTATCCTTCCTTTGCCGGTGTACCGGAAATACAGAGCAAAAGTCCCCATCGCCTCCAATTCTGTCTCTGCCTGTGTCCAACCCTTTGAGGAAGTGACAGGCAGGGCGGCAAGTACTTCGCCGCCCGCCTCAGGCGCGGAACCCGCGACAGCCAGCACCTCCAGCGTTCCCTCTGCCGCGCCCCGCAGCCACAGGGTCAGCCGAAGTTTGCCGGAAAGGGTAAAGTATTTGTACCCGATCAAGGTTCTGTCGCCAATTTCCGTGACAAATCGCTCGTTGACCTCCCCCTGACAGGTGATGTGGGGCAGCGGCTCAGCGATAGGCTGCGTCCCCTGATGGGGCATGGCTCCATTTGTCAGGTTGCAGCAGATGGCTGCCGGGTAAACAATATCCTTCCTGGGTTCCAGTGGCCCCCCGTTCAGCCCGCAGCTGGTCATCTCCACCTGGGCGATGCTGCCGTCCGCCGCGATGGAAATCGGCTCGGCGCACCCCTGACGGCTGTAGGTGGTCTTATGGGTATGGCGGTGGTAAAAGATGTACCACTGTCCCGCCACATTCTCGATGCTGCCATGGTTGTTGCCAGAACGGGCCAGCCGATTTTGGGCTTGCCGCCCCTGATACCCGATGTCGCCATTAGAAATGATGACCCCGCCGTAGGTAAATTCCCTGTCAGGATACCGGCTGACGGCGTAGCACAGCTCGTGCTGAGCCTGGGAGGAGTAGATAAAATAGTACCTGTTTCCAATTTTCCGCATGGAACTGGCCTCAAAAAAGGCGTGACCCTCGAAGCCGGTGCCGAAGGATTCAAACTGCCCCGGTACAATGCGGCTGGGTTCCCCCAAAATGGTCAGCATATCCGCCGCCAACTCCACAGCGTTGGCCCCCATATAGGAGTGGGGGCAGGCGCGGATCTCCGCCTCGGTTTTCCCAAAGAGCATGGCCTCCACGGGAATGAGCTGTTCCTGGGGAATGTTTCCGGAGACGCCCTCCTTCTCCAGGCTCCAGCCGTAGTACAGCCAGAATCTGCCGTTGTCGTTCAGTACCGCCGGGTCAAAAGTGACGTAGCGGTTCAGTTCCTGGCCGTCCGCTGTCCGCACCGCGCCATAGTATTCATACCGCCCGGCGGGACTGTCGCACACTGCCACATGGATAGGGCCGGTGAAGCACCCCTCCCCCGACATGGCATAGTAGAGATAGTATCGCCCGTCCGCGCCCCGCACCACGTCCGGGGCATACAGATACCGGTTGGCCGGGCCGTAATTGGGGTCCTGCTCCGGGTGGTAGATAGTTCCCTCACAGCGCCACTCGGACAGGTCGCCCACCGGGGCGCTCCAGCACTCATAGGGCAGCATACAGAATGTCGTTCCGCCCGACCCGTCATGGGAGCCGTAAATGTACAGCCGGTCGCCAAACACATGGGGTTCCCCGTCAGGAATATAGGTATCCAGTGGCAGATAGGGGTTAAAAACCTGCTTCTTCATATCAG
>JAJQBL010000082.1:0-11368 GCA_021203325.1 Clostridiales bacterium
GGCGGCCCTCCGCCGCCCGGACGATGCGGTTGGCCTTGGTGGCGATGAGGCTCTGATGGTTCAGGCAGAGCAGCAGATAGGTCTCGATGAACTGGGCCTGAATGGCCGGGGCCCGGACGGTGAGGATTGGCTCCCGGGGGAAGATGGGGGTGCCCTCCGGCACGGCCCAGATGTCGCCGGTGAACTTGAAGTGGCGCAGATAGTCCAGAAATTCCTCCTGGAAGCAGCCCTTCCCCCGGAGGTAGTCGATATCCTCCTCGTCGAAGCGGAGGTTCTGGATATAGTCGATGACCTGCTCCAGACCGGCGGCGATGGCAAAGCCGCCGTCGTCGGGTACGCTCCGGAAGAACACGTCGAAGTAGGTCATCTGGTCCCGCTTGGGGGACTGGAAGTAGCCGTTGGCCATGGTCAGCTCGTAAAAATCGCAGAGCATGGTGTAGTTTGTCTGAGCTTTCATAAAAATCTCCATTCTGCCGCTCTCCGTTGGCATAAAAGGGCGGAAAACCTCCCAAGCGGCGGCAGAGGTTTTCAGTGTGTGCCGCATCCCGGTTCCGCAGGGACGGGTTTCCGGCGGTTTCAGATGCGTTTCAGGTTTTTGTCTATTATAAGAGTAACAGCGCGGAATTGCAAGAGTCAATTTGTCTTGACAGGTGTTATGACGCCGTTTTTTGTACGGAGGAGGGCGAAGTTGTCTGTTCTATGCTGCCCGGTGTGCGGGCTTCCCCTGGTGCGGGGGAACTCTGCCTGGCGCTGCGCCAGGCGTCACAGCTTTGACATCGCCAGAGAGGGCTACGTCCACCTGCTGCCCGCCAACCAAAAGCACTCCAAAGCGCCGGGGGACGACAGGGGGATGGCGGCGGCCCGGAACCGCTTTCTCTCAGGAGACTATTACCGCCCCCTCCGGGAGGCGCTGGAGGCGCTGGCCCTGGAACACACCGAGGGCAGCGTCACCCTGCTGGACTCCGGCTGCGGCGAGGGGTACTACACCTGCGGCGTCTATCATACCCTCTGCCAGGCGGGGAAGGCGGTGGACGCCACCGGCGTTGACATCTCCAAATTCTCCCTGCGCTGGGCGGCCAAACGGGAAAAGGGCATTGACTTTGCCGTGGCCTCCGCCTACCGCCTGCCGGTGGCAAGCGGCAGCGTGAATCTGCTGCTGAACTGCTTCTCCCCGCTGGCCATTGAGGAGCTCCGCCGGGTGATGAAACCGGGAGGGACCTTCCTCTATGTGGTGCCGGGGCCGGAGCATCTCTGGGAGCTGAAACAGCTCCTCTATGACCGGCCCTACCGGAATGAGGAGCAGCGCATCCCCTACGAGGGGTTCCGTTATGACCGGGTGGTACGGGTGGAGGAGCGCATCCACCTGCCCGATCAGGAGGCCATCCACGACCTGTTTCAGATGACCCCCTATTACTGGAAAACGCCGAGAGAGGGCGCTGAGCATCTGGCGGAGTGTGGCACGCTGGACGTTCAGATTTCCTTTGACATACACGTATTCCACCGCACAACACTCTGAAGAAAGGTCCTTCGCAATGAACAAGCAAAAAGAAACCCAGGCAAACACCAAATCGCCGCGGGGGCCGCGCCCCGCCCTGTTCCGAAACCACAAAGACACTGCCCTCCAGTGGGTCAGCAGAATGCTGTTCTGGGCAGGCCCCTTCGTGAACCTGCTGATGGTGGAGCTGCTGAACCAGAAAAATCCGCTGGAAAACCTGAATTTTACCGAATTCGTAATGAACATGGCGCTGTACATCCTCCTGTACGCCGTGGTGTGGCTGATTCTGGGCCGCAGGCGGCGGACGGCGGCGGCGGTCTCCGCCTTCTGCTTCCTGTTCGGCACGGTGAACTACTATGTGATACGCTTCCGGGGGAAAATCCTGTTCCCCTCGGACATCACCTCCTGGCAGACGGCGGCCAACGTGGCCGGCACCTATGACTTTACGCCGGACGGCTGGTTCTTCGGGGCGCTGGCGGTCTTTGTGGTCTATCTGCTGGTTATCAAGTTTATGATGGTGCCCCAGTGCCATCGCTCCGGCTTCCCCAAACAGAAGCACATCCCGGAGGTGCTGATGGGTCTGGCCTCCGCGGGCTACATCTTCGCCTTTTTCTTCTCCGGCTGGCTCCCCAATGCGGGCATCAAGGTGCAGCAGTGGAAGACCCAGAGCAACGGCTTCCTGCTGAACTTCTCCATCGCCCTGCGCTACAGCCGGGTGGAGGAGCCGGAGGGCTACTCCCTGGAGACCCTGACCGACCTGATCACCACCCTGACGGAGGAGCAGGCGGATGACGACGGCACCATGGAGGTGATTCAGGACTACAACTTCTCCTCCACCCAGATGACAGAGGCCCAGGACTACGACAGCGACCCGGACGAGACAATTACCCCCGTCAACATCATCTGCATCATGGACGAGACCTTTGCCGACCTGAGCATCTTTGACGCCCTGGACGTCAGCGGCGACACCTGCCCCTTCTTCCACTCTTTACAGGAGAATACCATCAAGGGCTGGATGTACTCCCCCGTCACCGGCGGCGGCACCGCCTCGGTGGAGTACGAGTTCCTGACCGGCAACTCCCAGACCTTCCTGCCGGAGGGCACCGTGGCCTACGACCTGTATGTGAAGGACGAGCAGCCCTCCCTGGTCTCCTGGGCGGCGGCCCTGGGCTACAGCACCACTGCCTTCCACCCCTACTACTCCTCCGGCTGGAACCGGCCTCTGGTGTACGCCTATATGGGCTTTGACGACCAGATTTATACCACCGACCTGACGGACAAGGAGTATATCCGGGGCTACGTCTCCGACTCCTTCGACTTCAAGACCCTTGAGCAGATCACCGAACAGCAGAACGCCAACGGCGAGAAGAGCTTCATCTTCAACGTCACCATCCAGAACCACGGCGGCTACGCCCAGAGCTGGAGCAACCTGACCCGCTACCTGACGGTGGGGGAGGACCAGGCCGGTGAGGACGAGACCACGGAGCAGTTCCTGGACCTGATGCGGGCCACCGACGAGGCACTGGAGGAGCTGATCACCTACTACAGCAGCATTGACGAGCCCACCATCATCGTCTTTTTCGGCGACCATCAGGGCAAGCTGGACACAGAGGTCTACGAGGCCCTGTACGGCAAGGATTTGGACGACCGCACCCTGACCGAGGTGGAGCAGCAGTACATCACCCCCTTCTTCATCTGGGCCAACTACGACATTGAGGAGGCCCAGGATGTGATGATCTCCACCAACTACCTGAGCACCCTGCTGGTGGCCCAGACCAACCTGCCCATGACCGGCTATCAGCAGTTCCTGGCGAACCTGTATGAGGAGCTGCCGGTGATCAACCCCATCGCCTACATCGACAAGGACGGCAACATCACCGACGACAGCAGCGAGCTGACGGAGGAGCAGCAGGAACTGCTGACCCAGTACTCCTACCTGTCCTACTACAGCCTGTTCCAGCGCACCGATGATGAGACCGTGACCAGCTTCTTCTATCTGGACGGGTACGAGTCGGACTGAGGCGATAGTTGAATCGTGCAAAACGGCTTCCGGCACACAGTGTGTACCGGAAGCCGTTCCTTATTTTTAGCCTTTTGGGTTTGTCAGGACGTTACCGCATGCCGCCCCGTCCGCCGCTCATCCCGTTGTTCATGCCGCCGTTCATGCCGGAGCTGCCGCTGGAAATCAGGCTGTCCAGGGTGATTTCAGTGGAGGAGCCGTCCACCACCAGGGTGTAGGTCTCGCCCTGGGCCAGATTGGGGGTGCTGATTTGCACGCAGCTAAAGCTCTTCTCCGCCGTGACGGAGACCAGCTCGTTCCCGTCACTGTCCAGCAGCTGCACCACAGCGCCTGCGGAGCCGCTGACCGTGACCATGATGACCCCCTGGGAGGCGGAGGTGAAGTTCTCCGCCATGCCGGAGGCCCCCAGTGCCACGAACACGCCGCCGGTGATCTCCGCTGAGATGCCGTAGTCCAGGGAGCCGTTGCTGCTGTCCGTGGGACCGTAGACGTAAATCGTGCCGCCGGTGATGGTCAGATAGCCGTTGGAGTCGATGCCGTCCCCTGCGGCGCTGATGATCAGGGTGCCGCCGGAAATCAGAATGGAGGCGTCGCTGTCGGTGTCAAAGGCGTCCATCTGGTTCCAGCCGCCGTACATCCCGCTGGAGTCGTTGCCCCCGGCGGCGTTGATGCCGTCGTCTGTGGCGGTGAGCCGGATGTCCCCGCCGGAGACCTCCACCGTCTGCCCCTCCAGCCCCTCGTAGCAGTTGGAGATGGTGATGGTACCGCCGGTGATGGTCAGGGCGTCGTCCGCGTGGAACCCGTCGTCCCCGGTGGCGATCTGGAAGGTGCCGCCGGTGACAGTCAAATCAGCGTTGGAATGGACCGCGTCGTCCGCCGCATCGATGGTGAAGGTGCCGCCGGTGATGGTCAGGTCGCCGGTGGCCTTCAGGCCCTTGGTGCTGGTGGCGGTGTCCTCCGTGACGGCGGCCGTCTGGGTGACGGAGGCGCCGGAGACGGTGGTGCCGGAGGAGCCGCCTGCGGCATTGCCGCCGGACTGCTGAAAGCGGTTGTAACGGTCATCAAAGCTCTCGGCGGTGGAGGAGCCGTTCTCGCTGCCCCCGCCGACGGTAATTGTGAAATCTCCGTCCTCGATGAGGAGGGCGGCGCTGGCGCTGATGCCGTCCCCGTCCGCCGTCAGCACGAAGGTGCCGTCCGCGATATAGACGTAGCCCAGAGAGGCGTCGTCGGAGTTGTCCGCCTGAATGGCGTCCTTCCCGGCGGTGATGGTGACGGTGCTGCCGGTGATGCGGATGCTGTCGTTGGCGGAGAGGCCGTGGCTGGCCGCCGTAATGGTGTAGCTGCCGCCGGCCAGCACCAGGTCGTCCTTGGAGACGATGCCGTGGCCCGCCGGGGATTCCACCGTCAGGGAGCCGCTGCCGTTCAGGGTCAGATCGTCCTTGGAAAAGACGGCCGCGTCAATGCTGTTCTCGTCAATGGCCACATATTCCTCCCCGCTGGAGAGGGTGTTCTCCGTCCCCTCCGCCAGGGTGAGGAACACCTTGTCCGCCTGACAGACGTAGATGGCGGCGGAGGTCTCGCTGTGGATGGTGACGCCGTTTAAGACCAGCTGCACCTTGGACTGGCTGTCCGTGTTGACAATGATCATGCCGTCCGTCAGGCTGCCGGAGAGGAGGTAGCAGCCCTCCCGGGTGATGGTGACGGTGCTGCCGGAGATGTCCACCCCGTCCCCGTCGCAGGCGGCGCTGTCGCCGGTGAGGGTGATGGAGACTGCGCTGTCTGCGTCATAGCTGCCCGCCAGGTCCCGGTCGGTGAACATATCGGAGGTGTCCAGGGCATAGGAGACATCGGCGGCGGTGTCCTCCGTCCCGGCGGCGGTGTCCTCAGACGCGGCGGCACTCTCTGCTGCGGACGTCGTTTCGGTACCGGCCCCTCCGCTGCCGCAGGCGGTCAGGGTCAGGGCCAGAGTCAGGCACAGGGCAAGGAAACGAAACCCCTTCATATACAGCACCCCTTACAGCTCCGCCAGGTGGTTTTCCTGACGGGAGATGGTGATTTCCAGATTGCCGTTGCGGCAGCGCAGCTGATCCAGCAGCTCCTTCTCCCGGGCGGCGTCTTTCAGGGTCAGGTCGTAGGTCAGGCGGAACAGGCTGCCCATGTTGGTGGTTTTCACGGAGGACAGGGTGCAGCTGGTGGTATACGTCTCGAACAGGTCGTCAAAGACGCCGGTATAGTCCAAATCCTCCGGAATGGTGATGCGCAGCGTCCGGTACAGGGCGCCCCGCTGTTCCACGGCAGCGCCCATGCGGCTGTAGAGCATGCTGATGAGGCTCATCAGGACAGTGAACAGGAAGGCGTAGCCCAGGTAGCCCATGCCGGTCAGCAGGCCCGCGCCCATGGCCATGAAGATGACGCTGATCTCCTCCCCGCTGCCGGGGGCGGAGCGGAACCGCACCAGGCTGAAGGCCCCTGCCACGGCCACGCCGACCCCCACGTTGCCGTTCACCACCATGATGACCACGCAGACCACGGCGGGCAGCAGGGCCAGGGTGATTTCAAAGCTCTTGGAGCTGCGGTTCCCGTACAGGTAGGCCAGGGCCAGCACCAGGCCGCAGAGCAGGGCGCTGCCCAGGCAGAGCAGGAAGTCGGATACGGAAATCACCGCGGTCTGGCTGGTGTCAAACAGCCCGTTGAACAATTCGCTCAGCATAGGAATGGCTCCTTTCTGTGACAAAGGGGGTGATGCGGCGGGTTTTGGGACAAATCATCTGCTCATAGGCGGCGCCGTATTTGGAGAAGGAGGTGCGGTAGATGCGCCCCTCCGTCAGGAGCCGGGTCATCCACAGAGGATAGCCGCCGGAGGTCTTGACCTCCATCAGCGTCCTGTCCTTCGCCAGCACCGGGGTACCGTAGGCCGGGCTCCGGAGGGAGAGGTCGGTCTGCCGGGCCAGAATGTTCTCGTCAAAGGTGATGCGGAAGTCGCTGCCGTCCAGGGCGTAGAGGGCCTCCCGCTCGTAGGACAGGAATACCATCGGCTTTAGCCCCCGATAGTAGTCCAGAAAGTAGGCGATTTCCCGGCCGATTTGGGCGTCCGGGGCCTGCATTGTCCCCTCCAGCAGCCAGGCCATGGCCTCCTGCTCCGGCAGGGAGATGCGGCGCTTGTAGACCACGGAGTCATACTTCTTTTTCAGCTCCACAAAGACGGGGGAATCCTCCGTGGCCTGGGCGTAGCTGCGCAGGCGAAGCTTTTCCTTGTAGGCGGGCTTCTCCATGGAGCGGCGGGCCAGGCGGAAAGTGTCCGTGTCAAAATAGAGGTTGCGGATGGTGGTGCGGCGGTACTGGTCCAGCTGCATATAGGGGGCAATGCCCTCCAACATCATCTGCTTCTGCTCCGGGGTCAGCAGATATTTCAGCTCATAACGCTTAAACGTACCCTGATAAGCCATGGGGATGATGCTCCTTTCAATGTTTGTAAGGAAAGAATACCCGGAAAAGCTTAAAGTAACTTGAAAAAATGCCAGTTCTTTGTAAATGAATTGTAAAGGAAAAGTCAGTGTTTGTCAATAAACCGTGAATGGAATCGAATTGGGCGCGGGCGCGTCCCGGAAAAAGCGCCGTTTTTTCCGTTTTTCCTCTTGCAAAACCGCCGCCGCTGTGCTATAAATAGAACCAACAGGCTGAGAATGGGAAAATGACGGAGCCTGTGCGCGCAAGAGAGCCCTTGTCACCGGCTGAAAGCAGGGGCAGCGTACACCGTCTGGTTCGCCCGGGAGCCGCTGTGGAGACACAAGCCGTCCGTCCGCGTTAAGGCGTCAAGCGGCCCGCAGAGTCTGCGGGCAATGCGGGTGGTACCGCGGAAGGGTTTGCCTTTCGTCCTGCTGTTGGCAGGATGGAGGGTTTCTTTTTTGCCCTACTAACACCGATTTTCCCATCACCGAAAGGAGATTTTATCGTTATGATGAAGGAGCAACTGGCAAAGATCAAAGAGGATGCCCTGGCCGCCATCCGCGCCGCCGGTCAGACCGACGAGCTGGACGCCGTCCGGGTGAAGTACCTGGGCAAGAAGGGCGAGCTCACCGCCGTCCTGAAACAGATGGGCAAGCTGCCCAGCGAGGAGCGGCCCGTCATGGGGCAAATGGCCAACGACGTCCGCGCCGCCCTCACCGACGCCATCACCGAGCAGAGCAAGGCCCTGGCCGACGTGGCCCTGAACCTGAAGCTGAAGGCGGAGACGGTGGACGTCACCATGCCCGGCCAGCGGCAGGCCGTGGGCCACAAGCACCCCATCACCATGGTCATCGACGAGGTGACGGACGTGTTCATCGGCATGGGCTTCCAGGTGGTGGAAGGGCCGGAGGTGGAGCTGGCCGCCTACAACTTCACCAAGCTGAACACCGAGGAGGGCCACCCCGGCCGTGAGTGGACGGACACCTTCTATATCACTCCCGGCGATGTGGACCCCAAGAACGACGCCGTCCTGCTGCGGAGCCAGACCTCCCCCATGCAGGTGCGCACCATGGAGACCCGGAAGCCTCCCATCCGCATCGTGGCCCCCGGCCGGGTCTACCGCAAGGACGAGGCCGACGCCACCCACTCCCCCATGTTCCACCAGATCGAGGGCATGGCCATCGACAAGGGCATCACCATGGCCGACCTGAAGGGCACCCTGAACGAGGTGGTGAAAAGCCTCTACGGCGAGGAGGCCCAGACCCGGTTCCGCCCCCATCACTTCCCCTTCACCGAGCCCAGCTGCGAGGTGGATGTGCAGTGCTTCGAGTGCCACGGCAAGGGCTGCTCCGTCTGCAAGGGCGAGGGCTGGATTGAGGTGCTGGGCGCCGGCATGATCCATCCCAAGGTGCTGGAGGGCTGCGGCATCGACCCGGACGTCTACTCCGGCTGGGCCTTCGGCATGGGCGTGGAGCGCCTTGCCATGATGCGCTACGGCATCAACAATTTGAAGCTGTGCTTTGAAAACGATGTCCGCTTCCTGGAGCAGTTCTGAGAGAGGAGAGGAATACCATGATTTTATCCAGAAAATGGCTGAATGAATTTGTGGACGGGGTGTCCGTGGCGGAGGTCAGCGACAAGGCCTTCTCCGAGGCCATGACCTTGTCCGGCTCCAAGGTGGAGACCGTTGAGGACCACGCCGCCCAGTTCAAGAACGTGGTGGTGGGCAAAATCCTGTCTATGGAGAAGCACCCCAACTCCGACCATATGTGGGTGGTCCAGATGGATGTGGGAGAGGCGGAGCCTGTCCAGATCTGCACCGGCGCGTGGAACATCCATGTGGGCGACCTGGTGCCCGTGGCCCGGCACAACGCCCTGCTCCCCGGCGGCGTGAAAATCACCAAGGGCAAGCTCCGGGGCGTCCCGTCCAACGGGATGCTCTGCTCCCTGACGGAGCTGGGGGTGGACACCCGGGACTTCCCCTATGCCGCCATTCAGGCCGCCGCCATTCTGGGGGATTACCACATCCTCCCCGGCGAAAAGCCCTCCATTCCGGAGGACGTGCAGCCCGGCCTGCGGATCTACGGCAAGGTGTACACCGCGAAAGTCCTCTCCTGCGAGACGGTGGCCTATTCCACTTATCAGCTCACCGTGGACTGGGGCAAGGGGGAGAAGGAAGTCTCCACCCGCTGCGCCAACATCCATGCAGGCGACATGATCTGTGTCAACACCGCCTCCGGCGAGGTGCTGACCCTGGCGGGCCTCCACGCCCAGCAGAAGGAGTTCCCCAACTGCATTGAGGACGGCATCTTCATTCTGGACGAGGACTGCAAGCCCGGCGACGACATCCCCACCGTGCTGGGCCTGGACGACCATGTGGTGGAGTTTGAGATCACCCCCAACCGCCCGGACTGCCTGGGGGTCATCGGCCTGGCCCGGGAGACCGCCGTTACCTTCGGTAAGGAGCTGAAGCTCCACGAGCCGGAGGTGAAGGGCTGCGGGGCCTCCATTCTGGACTATGCCGATGTGGACATTCTGGACGGCGACCTCTGCCCCCGGTACTGCGGCCGTCTGGTGAAGAACGTAAAAATCGGTCCCTCCCCCAAGTGGATGCGGGAACGGCTCCGTGCCTCCGGCGTCCGCCCCATCAACAACATCGTGGACATCACCAACTATGTCATGCTGGAGTACGGCCAGCCCATGCACTCCTTTGACTTCTCCTGTGTGGAGGGCCATCACATCAACGTCCGCCGGGCCTACCCCGGTGAGAACATGACCACCCTGGACGGCAAGCCCCACAAGCTGAAGGAGTCCATGCTGGTCATCGCCGACGAGGTGAAGCCCATCTGTGTGGCCGGCGTCATGGGCGGCGAGAACTCCGAAATCACCGACGGCACCACCGAGGTGTTCTTCGAGTCCGCCAACTTCAACGGCGTCTCCGTCCGCAAGACCGCCATGGCCCTGGGAATGCGCACCGAGGCCTCCGCCCGGTACGAGAAGGGGCTGGACCCCATGAACACCCTCCCTGCCGTCCAGCGGGCCTGCGAGCTGGTGGAGCTGCTGGGCTGCGGCGAGGTGGTGGACGGCGTCATCAACGCGGTGGCCCAGGACTATGTCCCCACCCTGGTGAAGCTGGAGCCGGACAAGGTCAACGGCCTGCTGGGCACCGCCTTCTCCAAAGAGGAGATGGCCGCCATCCTGCTGCACCTGGGCTTCCGGCTGACGGAGGACGATATGCTGGTGGTGCCCTCCTGGCGGAGCGACGTGTCCCACTACTCCGACATTGCGGAGGAGGTGGCCCGGTTCACCGGTTACAACAACCTGCCCACCACCCTGATGCGGGGGGATACCACCCGGGGCGGCCTGACCGTGAAGCAGCAGGGGGAGCATCTGGTGGGCAGCGTCTGCCGGGGCCAGGGCTATGACGAGATCATGACCTACTCCTTCATCAGCCCCAACTATTATAACAAGATTCGTCTGCCGGAGGACGCGCCGGAGCGGAGCAGCATCCGCATCCTGAACCCCCTGGGGGAGGACACCTCCATCATGCGCACCACCGCCCTGCCCTCCCTGCTGGAGACGCTGGCCAGAAACTACCAGTACCGCAACCCCGTCGCCAGGCTCTACGAGCTGGCCCGGATCTATCTGCCCCAGGAGGGCACCGCCATGGCGGACGAGCGGCAAATCGTCTCCCTGGGCGGCTACGGCGGGAAGCAGAGCTTCTTCACCCTGAAAGGGGACGTGGAGGCCCTGTTCGACGCCTTCCGCATCCAGGGCGTGACTTATCAGGCGGAACGGGAGAACCCCACCTGGCACCCCGGCCGCTGCGCCAACATCCTGCTGAACGGCAAGGTGATCGGTATTCTGGGGCAGATTCACCCCCTGACCGCTGCCAATTACGACGTGGACGTGCCGCTGTACGCCGCCCAGATCAGCTTCCAGGCCATTCTGGACGCCCAGCCCCACGCCATCGTCTACCAGCCCCTGCCCAAGTTCCCCGCCGTGGAGCGGGACATCGCGGTGGTCTGCGACCTGGATACCCCGGTGGCTGACCTGGAAGCCTGCATCCGCAGGAGCGGCAAGGGTCTGGTGGCCGAGGTGGAGCTGTTCGACGTCTACACCGGCAAGCCCATCCCCGCCGACAAGAAGAGCGTGGCCTTCGCCCTGAAGCTGCGCCACAATGACCGTACCCTCACCGACGCCGAAGCCGACGAGGATGTGCAGGCCGTCCTGGCCGCCCTGGAACAGGAGCTGGGGGCCGTGCTGCGCTGAGTTTTAGCTGAATTTTAACTGTATCCCGCCGGGGGGGGGGGGGGGGGCGCGCCCCCCCCGGCGGGGGGGGGGGGGGGGGGGTAGGGGGGGTTTTTTTATTATTTGGTGTAAAAAAATAAAACAAACAATAAAAA
>JAJQBL010000082.1:11378-12927 GCA_021203325.1 Clostridiales bacterium
CCCCCCCGCCCCCGTGTTTGTGCCGGCTGGCTTGGCGGCCTTGTAACTTTCGGTGGGGGCGGTGTTGCGTTTTTTTTTATCTTATTTTAAAGTGAACCCGGCGGGGGGGCCCCTGCATCCGCAGGGGCCGCCCTTCTGCGCAAATTGGTGAGCTACATTTTTTTGAAATCCTGATTGCAAAAAGAAGCCGAACCCTGTAAAATAGAAGGCAGCGAGGTGGAATGTTATGTTGTTTCTGATTTTTCTGGTAATCAGCGTTGTGGCAGGCGTGTTTGCCTTCCTGTTCTCCGGGTTTGCGTTTGGCTGGCGGCTGCTGTTGGCTTTCGCGGTGATTCTGGCCGTAATGCTGCTGTTGTATGGGCTGTTCCTGCTACTGTGCCGCCTGGTCGGATGGCGCGGGCCGGACGACAGGGAGCATTTTGCCGCCCGCCGGCTGGCGCTGGGCGTGTATGATATGGTATGCTTCGTGAGCGGCGCCCGGCTGAATCGGAAAAGCCTTGCCCCCCTGAAAGAGGGAGGCCAGAAGGTCGTGCTCTGTTTGCAGGTCAGTGAATTGGACGCCCCCATTGTGCTGTCCGGCCTCCGGGACGCCAACCTGCTCCTGTGCTATCAGGATGAATTTACCACGGGCAAGGTGTTCCCCCGGCTGCTGGAGCGGGCAGGCTGCCGCCGGGGCGCCGGGCAGGAGGCCCACGAGGCCCTGATGCAGCGGGCTGGGCTGGGCCACAGCGTGTTCTATTCCGTGCCGAAGAAGAACCGTGCCATGGTGCGCAGCGCGCTGGAGGTTGCCCAGGCGAACCGTCTGCCCATGCAGGTGATCACCGTCACCGGGACGAAGGACGCGCGGCTTGCCAAGGAAAAGATGCAGCTGCGGGCGGAGGTGCATCTTCTGCAAACGCTGAGCGCGGAGGCGGTGCAGCGGCAGGACGCAGCCAGTATGCAGCGCCTGCTGACTCAGCTGCAGCGGAAACGCTGATGAAAAAGCACTTCGGCTGCGTATCTTGACGCAGCCGAAGTGCTTTTAATGATTATGACCTTGTAAACAGTGATAGCGTCTTATCGGGAGAGCGTCCGTCTTTTGCCCGGAGCGTTACAGCCCGTCGCAGGATGGAGCTTACCCCTCCCACGGCTCCTTCGCCTCCGGCAGCGGCGGGTCGCAGTACCGCCGCACCCGGCCCAACACCTTGGGGGTACAGACGGCGGAGACGCGGATGGTATCGGCGTACTCCACGCTTTCCACCTTCGCCTCCCGGTAGAGCAGGTCCAGGACGCCCCCCTGGTCATAGGGAACGGACAGCGTCACCTGCCGGGTGCCGGTGTCCAGCAGACTGCGCAGCAGCGCCAGCAGGTCGTCCATGCCCTCACCGGTTTTGGCGGACACCCGGACGATGCCCTCCCCGTGGGGGAGCAGCTCCGGCGCGCCGTGGCTGTCCACAAACCGGTCGCACTTGTTCAGAACCCGGACGCAGGGGGTCTCCTGTGCCCCCAGCTCCCGCGCCAGCAGGTCGTCCATGCCCTCACCGGTTTTGGCGGACACCCGGACGATGCC
>JAJQBL010000082.1:13027-15765 GCA_021203325.1 Clostridiales bacterium
GCGCCAGCAGGTCGTCCATGCCCTCACCGGTTTTGGCGGACACCCGGACGATGCCCTCCCCGTGGGGGAGCAGCTCCGGCGCGCCGTGGCTGTCCACAAACCGGTCGCACTTGTTCAGAACCCGGACGCAGGGGGTCTCCTGTGCCCCCAGCTCCCGCACCAGCTTGTCCACCACCTCCGCCTGGGCGGGCCACTCCGGGTTGCTGACGTCGATAACGTGGAGCAGCAGGTCCGCATATTGCAGCTCCTCCAGCGTGGCCTTAAACGCCTCCACCAGATGGGTGGGCAGCTTGCGGATGAAGCCCACCGTGTCGGAGATCAGCACCGTGCAGGTGTCCGACAGCTCCAGCATCCTGGTGGTGGTGTCCAGGGTGTCGAACAACCGGTCATTGGCGGGGATGTCGCTGCCGGTGAGCCGGTTCAGGAGGGTGGACTTGCCCGCGTTGGTGTAGCCGATGATGGCCACCACCGGCACCTCGTTCTTCTCCCGCCGGTCCCGCTGGACGGCCCGTACCCGGCGCACCTCCGCCAGATTTTCCTCCAGCTTCTGAATCTTCCGGCGGATGTGGCGGCGGTCCGTCTCCAGCTGGGTCTCGCCGGGGCCCCGGGTGCCGATGGGGGACTTGCCCCCGGCGGCGTTCTGCCGCACCAGGTGGGTCCACATACCGGTGAGCCGGGGCAGCATATACTTGTACTGGGCCAGCTCCACCTGGAGGCGACCCTCGCTGGTCCGGGCCCGCTGGGCGAAGATGTCCAGAATCAGCGCCGCCCGGTCCATGACGTGGAGCTCCAGCTCCTCCGTCAGCACCCGCACCTGGGCGGGGGACAGCTCGTTGTCAAACACCACCAGGTCGGCCCCCAGGTTGTGGGCCAGCTCCTTCACCTCGGCCACCTTGCCCTCCCCGATGAAGGTGCGGGAGTCCGGGGTGTCCCGGTTCTGGAGGACGACGGCCAGGGTCTCGCCCCCGGCCGTCTCTAAAAGGGCCTGCAGTTCCTCCATGGTGGTGTCGCTGGAATTGTCCTCCCGGCGGAGATTGTGGGCACAGAGGCCCACCAGCACCGCCCGGTTGATGTTCGTTTCCTGTAAAGTCGTCTCTGTCATATTGTGTGAAAAATCTCCGTTCTGCCCCGCTGCCCCGCGGGGCGGCGGTTACTTTTGATAGGCCTCCACGATCTCACCGATATACATGGTGTGCCAGTCGTGGGTGGGATAGTGCTGGGCGTCGATGGAGGGGTCGGTGAGATGCTCCGGCCCCAGCTCCTGGGCGTACAGCTTCTTGCACACCAGCACCAGCTCGGCCTGGGCGATATAAGGGGCGCCGCAGTCGGCATAGGCGGGGGTCAGGCCGGTCTGGGCGAACTTGTCGTAGTCCCGGCCGGATTTGGAGCCGCAGAAGGCCAGGGCCTTCCGGTACTCCTCCGGCAGGACGGACAGGGTGAAGTAGTCCTCCCGGTCCACAAACTCCTTGGTGTACCGCTGGGGGCGGATATAGCAGGTGGCCACCGGCTTGCCCCACAGGATACCCACGCCGCCCCAGCTGGCCGTCATGGTGTTGCACTTCTCCCGGTTCCCGGCGGTGATCAGCATCCAGTCGTCACCGATCATGGCAAAGGGATTCCGGGTGATGGATTTCGGGTTGATTTTCTGAATCATGACAGTTCCCTCCAAACGATAAATGATAAATTGCGGGCGCGTTCCGCCAAAGCGGAACCGTTCCGACAAAAACAGACACAGATGGAAAAAACGCCGCACCTTCGCTCAGTGCAGCGTTTTTCACATACAAGTCACTTGTCCAGACCGAACTTCTTATTGAAGCGGCTGACACGACCACCTGTATCCACCATCTTCTGCTTACCGGTGAAGAAGGGGTGACACTTGGCGCACACTTCCACGCGGATGTCCTTCTTGGTGGAGCCGGTGGGATAGACAGCGCCGCAAGCGCAGCGAATGGTGGTCTGCTGATAATTGGGATGAATCCCTGCTTTCATGTTGGTTCACCTCTCTCATGAAAAGATACCATTACTTTTCTACAAAGCATCAATTATAATAGCACACCTCAGCGGGAATTGCAACTGTTTTTCAGAATTTTTTGCGGGGGTTTTGAAACCCCTCCGCGCCCCGCGATTTTCCCCTTGCCATTTGACAGGAAACGTGCTATAATCATTCTTGCAATGCCGGTGTGTTGGAATTGGTAGACGAGGCGGACTCAAAATCCGTTGCCAGCGATGGCGTGTGGGTTCGAGTCCCACCACCGGCACCAGCGCAGAAACCCCTATGGCGATTCTCCGATTGTCATAGGGGTTTTCGCGCAGCATAAGCGCCTCTTTCGCCGCATCCCACCGAGGAGGCGCTCTCTCCTTTCTGAAATTGAATACAGTTTGTGCCAAATATCTGCATATTGTGCCAGTGAATCCATTTTCAAAAACAATCTGCTATAATAGAATGGAGAGCCGTACACGCGGCACCCTGTCCCCGGCGGACAGCCCTTGGAGAGGGGCTTTAAACACTACTACTACTGTGCAAAGGAACGACAACTGATGAAATTTGACAAGAAAGCGGTCATCTTCGACCTGGACGGCGTCATCTGCTTCACTGACAAGTACCACTATCAGGCATGGAAGGCCCTGGCCGACCGGCTGGGCATTTACTTTGACGAGAAGATCAACGACCGGCTCCGCGGCGTCAGCCGTATGGCCAGCCTGGAGATCATTCTGGAGCGGGCCACCGAGACCTACAC
>JAJQBL010000094.1 GCA_021203325.1 Clostridiales bacterium
CTCTGTTATACACCCGCTGTCAAGTGTGACACGTTTTTTGATGATTGCTATAGGGCGCTATGACGCCCGGGAGCAGCGGGAGGGGCTCCGCGCCGCCGCCCAGACCCTGCAGGAACTATTCCGGAGCGCAAAGGAGGAGGAAAAGCAAACCAGCCGCCTGACCCTTGCCCTGGGCTCCTGCGGGGCGGTGTTCCTGCTGGTGCTGCTTTTATAAAATGGTATGGAAATGGATGTGGATCTCATCTTCAAGATTGCCGCCATCGGCATTCTGGTGGCGGTGCTGAATCAGGTGCTGACCCGTTCCGGCCGGGACGAGCAGGCCACCATGGTCACCCTGGCGGGGCTGGTGGTGGTGCTGATGCTGGTGGTGCAGGAGATCAGCGACCTGTTCGAGCTGATTCGGACCCTGTTTGACCTGTGACGGAGGTGATGCTGCGGGTGGCGGCGGTGGCGGTGGTGGGCAGCGTCTGCGCCGTGCTGCTGTACCGGCAACAGGGGAGCTGGCCCTGCTGCTGGGGCTTGGCACCTGCGGGGTGGTGCTCTGCCTGGTGCTGGATCAGCTCAGCGGGCTGATTTCCCTCGTTCGGGAGCTGGTGGACTATGCGGAGGTGGACAGCGACCTGGTGCGCCCCCTGATGAAAACGGTGGCGGTGGCCATCGTCACCATGCTGACGGCGTCGGTGGCCCGGGACGCGGGGCAGACCGCCATCGCCGCCACGGTGCAGTTCTGCGGTTCCCTGCTGGCGCTGTGTCTGGCGGTGCCGCTGGTCCATGCGGTGCTGACGCTGGTGGCGGAGCTGCTATGAGGCGATGGAGCGCATTGGCGGCGGCGGCGCTGCTGCTGTGGCTGTCCTGCGTCCCCGCCGCAGGGGCTACGGACATTCTGGACGAGGTGTGGGACGCCGCAGGGACGGACGCGGTGGCCGAAGCGGGGGAGGACGTGGTGGAACAGGCACTGGACTGGGACATTGACCTGGCCACGGGCTTGGGCGACCTGTTGGACAGGGCGGCGGAGGAACTGGAGACGCTGCTGAAAGCGGCCCTCCGCTCCGGCATCCTGCTGCTGCTCACCGTGCTGCTGGCCGAGATGCTGGCGGGGCTGGGGGCAGGGGTGCCGGGCGGATGGCAGGACGGCGTCCGGGTTATCGCCACCCTGACGGTGACAGGGCTGGCGGTGGCGGATGCGGGGAACCTCATCGACCTGGGCCGGGAGACGATTCAGGCGCTGGACGCCTTCACCCAGATTCTGACCCCCGTGATGGCCACGGCCTGCGCCGCGGCGGGGAACGCCACCGGCGCGGCGGTGCGGCAGGCGGCCACGCTGCTGTGCTCCAGCGTGCTGCTGACCCTGGTGGACCGGCTGTTCCTGCCGCTGGTGTACGGCTACATCGCCATGACCGCCGGGGCCTGGGCCACCGGCAACCGGGGGCTGTCGGCGGTGGCCGGGCTGTTGAAATGGTGCGTCACTACGGCGCTGAAAGGGGTTCTGATGGTGTATACAGCCTTTCTCTCCTTTGCCAGTCTGGCGGCAGGGGGGACCGATGCGATGACGGCCAGGCTGACGAAATCCGCCATCAGCGGCCTGGTGCCGGTGGTGGGAGGCATCCTCTCCGACGCCGCCGACACCCTGCTGGCCGGGGCGGGGATGCTCCGCAGCGTGTTGGGCATTTTCGGCGTACTGGCGGTGCTGGGCTTCTGCCTGGCCCCCTTCCTCCGGCTGGGGATGCAGTGCCTCCTGTACCGGACGGTGGCGGTGCTGGCGGCAGTGTTCCCCAATGCGGGGCTGTCCGGGCTGATCGAGGAGCTGGGCTCCGCCTTTGGGCTGGTGCTGGGGATGACGGGGGCCTGCGCCCTGCTGACCCTGATCTCTGTCTTTGCGGCCATGGCGGCGGTGCTGCCTACATGAGCGGCCTGGGAGGCTGGCTGCTGAGCATCACGGCGGCGGCCCTTCTGGTGGGGGTCCTGGAGGCCATGATGCCGGAGGGCAGCGTGAAGGGGGTGAGCAGACTGGGCTGCGGCCTGCTGCTGTTCCTGGTGCTGGTGCGCCCCCTGCTGGGGGGCGGCTATGAAACCCTGCTGGAGGAGCTGCACAGCTGGCAGCGGGAGACGGCGGCGGAGACGGAGCGGCTGAATCAGGTGGAAGCCTCCCTGGAGGAAACCATCATAGCGGAGGAAGCGGCGGCATATATTCAGGCAGAGGCTGAGGCGCAGGGCATCACCTGCACCGTCACCGTCACCTGCGCCCAAAACGGGGACGGCCTGACCCTGCCGGTGGCGGTGGAACTGGGCGGCGTCACCCAGGAGGCCCAGCGGGAGGCGCTGCGGACGCTGATTCAGTCGGCCTTCGGCCTGTCGGAGGAAGATATTTATTTTACGGAGACGGAGGAGGTGGGGGCAGGATGCAGGCCCCTGACTGGAAAAAGGGGAAGGAGTTCCTGAAGCGGTTTCAATACGTGGGAATCGTGCTGCTGGCAGGGGTGCTGCTGCTGGTGATTCCCATCTCAGGCCAGACGGAACAGGATGCGGAGCAGGAGGACGAAGCGGAAACCGCTGTGGAGACCTTTGACGTCGCGGCTCTGGAGGAACGGCTGGCGGCTGTCATCGGGCAAATCGAGAACGTGGGGGAGGTGGAGGTGCTGGTCACCCTGTCCGCCAGCAGCAGGCAGGTGCTGGCCACGGATGAGACGGTGGGGGAGAGCTCCACCAAAACGGAGACGGTGCTGACCAAGGACGGCAGCGCGCAGCAGTCCACCGTCACGGTGCAGACCATCTATCCCACCTATCAGGGGGTGCTGGTGGTCTGCGACGGGGGGAACGATGCCACCGTCAAGCTGCAGGTGCTGAGCGCCATCAAGGCGCTGACCGGGCTGAGCTCGGAGCAAATTTCAATCTGTGCAAGAGCAGGAGGTTCGTAACATTGAAAATCTGGAAACGGAATGCCGTTGTGGCGGCCATCGTGCTGTTCGTCTGCGTGGCGGTCTATCTGAACTGGTCCTACGACCAGGCGGAGAGCGTGTCAGGCTCCACCTCGGAGGCGGCGGCGGAAAAGACCCTGGGAGAGACTGCGCTGGTCAGCGCCCAGGAGGAGCTGACGCTGGAGGACAGCGTAGACACGGCCTCCGGCGAGAGCGCGGAGGATGCATTTTCCGAGGACGCCCTGACGGAGGGGGATACGGCCCAGACCGACGGGGACATATCGGATTACTTTGACACCGCCCGCCTGAACCGGGAGGAGGCCAGGGACAGCGCCCTGAGCATCCTCCAAGAGACGGTGGATGACCCTGCGGCGGACAGTACAGCGGTCAGCGCGGCGGCGGAGTCCATCACGGCCATGGCGGCGGCCACCCTGGCGGAGTCCCAAATTGAAAGCCTGGTCACGGCCAAGGGCTATGCCGACTGCGTGGCCTTCATCGGGGACAGCTCCGTCAGCGTGGTGGTCAGCACGGGGAACGGGGAACTGGAGGCCGCCGACATCGCGAAGATCACGGACATTGTCTGCGGAGAGACAGAGTTTTCCGCCAGCGATGTGAAGGTGATCACCGCGGAGTGAACCGGTGAGGTACCTTGAAAAAGCACTTTACAACTCCGGCTGAATCCTATATAATAGTATCACGAACAAATGATACTGGAGGAACGACTATGGAAGCATATGAGGCGATTATGACCAGAACCAGCGTCCGCAGCTATCTGGAGCGGCCCATCGGCGACGCCGAGGTGCGGAAAATTCTGGAGGCCGGCATGAGCGGCCCCAGCTGTGCCAACCGGCGGGACTGGTCCTTTGTTGTGGTGCGGGACAGGGAGATGCTGAACCGGATGGCGGACGCCAACGGCCGCCCCGCCGCCCCCCTGCGGAAGGCCGCCCTGGGGATTCTGGTGTGCGGGGACCTGCAAAAGGCGTTCCAGCCCGCCCCGGACTACTGGATCATTGACGGCGCCATCGCCGCCCAGAATATGATTCTGGCCGCCCACGCTCTGGACATTGGCGCTGTGTGGCTGGGCGCCTATCCCCAGATGGAGCGGGTGCGGGGGCAGGCGGCGCTGCTGAACCTGCCGGAGCATATCGTGCCCCACTCCATTCTGGCCTTCGGCTATCCTGACCCGGCGGAGGACGGCCCGGCCAGGGAGAAGGCGTATGAGGCGGACTGCGTCCACTTTGAAACCTGGTGACGCCGCTGCAAACACCGGCTTTCGGGAGACCGAAGGCCGGTGTTTCGGCGTTTTATGGGTTCCTTCGCCGGAGGAACCTCAGAACAGACTTGCCAAACCCGAAAGAACGTGGTATGATGGGCGTAATCTGTGGTAAAGTTGTGATTGTATGAGTTTTTTTGAATCGAGTCAGCTCCGTCAGGCGGAACTTCCGGCCCAGGACGCCCCGGCGGAGCAGGACAACCTCCAGCGGCCTGCCATCACGGCGAAAAACGTCTACCTGAGCTACCGCTCCATCGCCCCGGTGAAGCGCCGCAACATCAAGCAGGCCTCCGGCTTCAAGGACGACGCCTTTAAACAGAAGGGCCGTGTGGAGCATTTCGAGGCCCTCCACGGCGTCTCCTTTGAGGTGGGAAAGGGCGAGATCATCGGACTGATTGGCCGGAACGGCAGCGGAAAATCCACCCTGCTGCGGGTGCTGGCCGGCATCTTTGAGCCGGACAAGGGCAGCGTGGACCTCCACGGGAACACGGTCTCCCTGCTGGCCCTGGGGGTGGGCTTCCAGACGCAGCTGTCCGGCCGGGAGAACATCTACCTCTCCGGCCTGCTGCTGGGCTTCACCAAGGCGGAGATCGATGACCAGATCGATGAAATCATCGCCTTCTCCGAGCTGGGCCGGTTTATTGAGCAGCCGGTGCGCACCTATTCCAGCGGTATGCAGTCCAAGCTGGGCTTCGCCATCACGGCCATCCTCAAGACGGACATCATCCTGGTGGATGAGGTGCTGAGCGTAGGCGACGCCCACTTTAAAAAGAAGAGCGGGCGGAAGATGGCCGAGCTGATCAGCGAGAAGAGCAGAACGGTGGTCATCGTTTCCCACAATGCGGAGACCATCCGCACCAACTGCGAAAAGGTGATCTGGCTCCACGACGGCGACATCCGCAGAATCGGCCCCACCCAGGAGGTGGTGGACGAATACGAGGCCTTCATGGCCCAGTATGATATTGAAGCCTGGGAACAGCCCAAGCCAAAGAAAAAGAAATAAAGCAGAGAGAGGAAGGACTTCTTCACTATGGGAAAGTATTTTGGCACAGACGGATTTCGCGGGGAGGCGAACGTATCCCTGCGGGCAGAGCACGCCTACCGGATTGGCCGCTATTTAGGGGCGCACTACCGCAGGGAGGGGGAGCGGTGCCGGGTGGTCATCGGCAAGGACACCCGCCGCTCCTGTGATATGCTGGAGAGTGCGCTGGCCTCCGGTCTGAACGCCTCCGGTGCGGACGCCTATATGCTGCGGGTGACCACCACCCCCAGCGTCTCCTACATCGCCCACACCGACGGGTTCGACTGCGGCATCATGATTTCCGCCAGCCACAACCCCTATTATGACAACGGCATCAAGCTGCTGAACAACCGGGGCGAGAAGATGGATGAGGAGACCATCGGGCAAATCGAAGCCTACCTGGACGAGCCGGAGGACAGCCTGCCCCTGGCCCAGCGGGCCGAGATGGGCCGTGTGGTGGAATATGAGGCGGGCCGCAACCGCTATATGGGCTACCTGATCGCCCAGGCCATCTACTCCTTCCGCGGGATGCGGGTGGGGCTGGACTGCGCCAACGGCAGCGCCTCCACCATCGCCCGCAGCGTCTTTGACGCCCTGGGGGCGAAAACCTACGTCATGGCCGACGAGCCGGACGGCCTGAACATCAATGACGGCGTGGGCAGCACCCATATCGAGGCCCTCCAGTCCTTCGTGGTGGAGCACAAGCTGAACGTGGGCTTTGCCTATGACGGGGACGCGGACCGCTGCCTCTGCGTGGACGAGAAGGGCAACGTGGTCAACGGCGACCTGATTCTGTATATCTACGCCAAATATATGAAGGAGCGGGGCAAGCTGCTGACCAACACGGTGGTGACCACGGTGATGTCCAACTTCGGCCTGTACAAAGCCTTTGACGCGGCGGGCATTGACTACGCCAAGACCGACGTGGGGGACAAGTACGTCTATGAGTACATGACCCAGCACGGCAACCGCCTGGGCGGCGAGCAGTCGGGCCACATCATTTTCAGCAAGTACGCCACCACCGGGGACGGTATCCTGACCAGCCTGAAAATGATGCAGGTGCTGCTGGCGAAGAAGATGCCCCTGTCCGAGCTGGCGATGCCGGTGCGCATTTATCCCCAGGTGCTGAAAAACATCCGGGTGCGCTCCAAGCCGGAGGCCCAGAACGACCCTGTGGTGCAGGAGGCCGTCCAAAAGGTGGCTGACCAGCTGGGAGACAGCGGCCGCATCCTGGTGCGGGAGAGCGGGACGGAACCGCTGATTCGCGTCATGGTGGAGGCGGAGACCCAGGAGGAGTGCGAGACCTATGTGAACTCGGTGCTGGAGGTAATCCGCGCCCGGGGTCACGAGGCATAAACGGAATACGAAGGCAAAAAGGCGCCGGACGGTTCGTCCGGCGCCGCAGCTTGTGAGAACGGTTACTCCATAATCTGGCGATGCTCCCCATTCGTCCCCCATTTGATGTCGGAGCGGTCCCGCAGCCAGTTGGGCAGCGAGCGGGACTGTATCCCCGACAATATCCCCATGGCGACGAAATTGGTGATGATGGAGGAGCCGCCGTAGCTCATGAAGGGCAGGGTCAGGCCGATGGTGGGCACCACATAGAGGCAGACCCCCACGTTGATGATGATCTGGGCCAGCAGCATGGCGCTGTAGCCCACGGCAATCAGGGCATAGAAGGAGTCGCTGGCGGTCAGGGCGATATACAGGCACCGGAGCACAATGGCCGCCAGCACCAGCAGCACCACCGTGCAGCCCACCAGCCCCCACTCCTCCGCGCAGGAGGAGAAGATAAAGTCGGTGGTGCGCTCCGGCAGGGAGTTGGAGTTGGGGGACTGGGTGATGGTGCCCTGCAAATAGCCCTGGCCGGTGAGCCCGCCGGAGCGGATGGCGATCAGGGAGCGCCGCTGATGAAAGCCCACCCCCTGAGGGTCATAGCTGTGGTCCATCACCACCAGGATGCGGCGCTTCATATAGTTGGTGTCGGGCAGGATGTTCCAAAGCACCAGGCCGGCCGCCCCCACACAGGCGAGGCCCAGGGCGAACCACCGCTTTTTGATGCCGGCGCACCACAGCACGGCCAGCCAAATCACAACATAAATCAGGCAGGAGCCCACATCGCCGGTGACCACCACCATGAAGCCCACCGGAATGGCCAGGGCCAGCACCAGCAGCACTACAGAGGAGAAGCTGCTGGGGTTCCCCCGCTTCTGGAGGTAGACCACGAAGCCGGCCAGCAGAATGGTGAAAAACAGCTTGTTGATTTCGGCGGGCTGAATGGTGAAGGGGATGCCGGGGATGTCCACCCAGGCCCGGTTGCCGCTGGTGGCGTTGGCCGCGGCGGGGAACACCAGCACCAGCAGCTGGAAGGCCACGCACAGCGGCACCACGATATACCACCGGTCAAACAGCACCCGGATGTTCAGCTGGCTCATGACAAAGTACAGCACAATGCCGATGCCGATGCACAGGGCCTGCTTCATGGGCAGGCTGTGGAAGCTTTCCCTGTACCGGGAGGCGGAGTAAATCAGCACCAGGCCGAAGGAGCTGGCCAGCACACAGAGGGAGAGCAGGATATGGTCCGCCCCCTTCAGGGCGTCAACAATTAAATCGCGTATCGCGGACATGGTTTCACTTCTTTCTGGGGTAAATGGAACACGATGACGCACTGATTATAACACGAAAGCGGAATGATGTAAACAGCTTTTGCATCTTCGGGGCGGGTGTGCTATAATGACTGCAATGCTGCAAGACGCCCTGTCAACGGAAAGGAGAGAACCGTCCATGGAATATAAAACCCATTCCGCCGCCGAAACGGAGGCGCTGGGGGAGCGTTTGGCCCCCGCCCTGGACCGGGGCGCCGTGCTGGCCTATACCGGCGACCTGGGGGCGGGGAAAACAGCCTTTACCCGCGGCGTGGCCCGGGGGCTTGGCGTTCCGGGCCGGGTCACGTCCCCCACCTTCACCATCGTCAATGAGTATGAGGGGGGACGGCTGCCCCTGTTCCACTTTGATATGTACCGGCTGGGCAGCTCTGAGGAGCTGTACGACATCGGCTGGGAGGACTACCTGGCCCGGGGCGGCGTCTGCGCCGTGGAGTGGAGCGAAAACGTGGACGACGCCCTTGAGGACTGTATCCGGGTGGACATCCGCCGGGGCTGCGACGAGTGCAGCCGCAGAATCACGATAACGGGAGTGGAAGGATTTTGAATATTTTAGCATTGGAGTCCTCCGCCAGGGCGGCGTCGGTGGCGGTGTGCCGGGACGCCTTCCTGCTGGCGGAATCCTGTCAGAACAACGGCATGACCCACAGCACAACGCTGCTGCCCATGTGCGAAACCCTGCTGGAGCAGGTGGGGCTGACGCTGCATGACATCGACCTGATCGCCTGTGCCAACGGCCCGGGCTCCTTCACCGGGCTGCGGATCGGCCTGTCCACGGCCAAGGGGCTGGCCTGGCCGGAGGAGAAGCCCTGTGTGGGGGTGTCCACCCTGGAGGCCATGGCGTGGAACGTCAGCGCGGTGCCCGGCGTGATCTGCTGCGCCATGGACGCCCGGCGCAGCCAGGTGTACAATGCCCTGTTTGAAAGCGACGGCAGAGGGAGGCTCACCCGGCTGACGGAGGACAGGGCCATCAGCCTGGAGGAGCTGTTTTCCTCGGAAAAAAGGAAGGAAATCTCTCAATTTGTAGTTGGCGATGGGGCGGAACTGTGCTATAATTATGGGAAGGAAAGGGGCTTTGACCTGGTGCTTGCCCCGGAAAATCTGCGGCATCAAAGGGCCTGGGGCGTCGCCCGGGCAGCCCTCCGGTTTCTGGAGGCGGGGCAGCCCTGCTCCGGCGCTGCGCTGGAGGCCCGGTACCTTCGGCTGAGCCAGGCGGAGCGGGAGCGCCGCGAACGGCTGAACGCAAGTCAGACGCCCTGATGCGGTCAGAGGCCGCCACTTTAAGACGAGAAGGAGCACGTTTCTATGCTGTACAAAGACAATCCGAAGCTGCACGTTTTGGAGCATCCGCTGATCTCCCACAAGCTGGCGATTTTGCGGAACGAAAAGACCGGCACCCATGAGTTCCGCACCATTGTGGCGGAGATTGCCACCCTCATCACCTATGAGGCCACCCGGAATATGTCCACCGAGCCGGTGGACGTTCAGACCCCGGTAGGCATCGCCCATTGCCAGACCCTCAGCGGCAAGAAGGTGGCCATCGTCCCCATCCTCCGGGCGGGGCTGGGCATGGTGGACGGTGTGCTGAACCTGCTGCCCTCCGCCAAGGTGGGCCATATCGGCCTGTACCGGGACCCGGAGACCCTGGCGCCGGTGGAGTATTACTGCAAAATGCCCCCGGACATTGCGGAGCGGGATGTCATCATCGTGGACCCCATGCTGGCCACCGGCGGCAGCGCCGCTGCGGCCATCCAGTTCATGAAGGAGTACGGCTGCAAGAAGATCACCATGATGAACATTATCGCCGCCTCGGAGGGGTTGGACTGCATCGCCCGGGAGCATCCCGATGTGGAGGCCTATGTGGCGGCGCTGGATGACTGCCTGAATGAGCATGGCTACATCGTCCCCGGCCTGGGCGACGCCGGCGACCGGATTTTTGGTACAAAATAGAAAAGCGCTGACGAAGGGCGGAGAATACTGACGGGTGTTTTCCGCCCTTTTTTCGCACAAAATCCCGGATTCAGCCAGGGCCCGGCAGGCCGTATTGTGCCGGAACCAGAGCCGGGAAGCGATGCGGGACAGCATCCGCCCGCGGAAAAGCGAGAGCGTGAAAAAGCAACGGCTTCCCGCTGCCGGGGCGGCAGGAAGGGAAGAACCCCCGTTTCTGCAGGTAAATGGAAAGACGCGGAAGGGCGAAATTGCCGAAATTCGTTGACATCCATTCTCTTTATGTTATAATAGGGTCAGCTGTCCGATCACATTTTGTTTGTTATCGTATGGATACAGATAAAAAATAACCGGATTCCACTAAAAGATGGGCAGACCGCCTGCCGGATGGGGCAGGTTCCCTGTCCGCCGCCGGTGGATCTGTGATTCCATAAATTGAAATTTATTCTTTGGAGTTGGAGGAAACCTCCCCGAAAAAGTCGGGGGGGGGGTATCATAATGGATGAGAAAGAGAAGAACAGAGAAAAAACGTTCACAAACTAAAAATACAGCATTGGAAAATCATCGCCGTCGGGCTTATGGCCTATGATGCTGTAGCGATCGCCTTTTCCTATTTCTTTGGCCTTTGGCTGAGATTTGATTTTCACTTCACAAGTATTCAAACGGAATTTCTGGATGCCTACAAGACGTTTATCCCGTTCTATGTCATTGTGTCCATCCTGTTCTTTTGGTTTATGCGGATGTACAGGGGCATCTGGAGGTTCGCCGGATTCAATGAACTGCTCCGTTATGCGCTGTCCTCTATCATCGCATCGGCTGTGCACACGGTTGCAATCACGCTGGCGTGTGGGAGGATGCCTTTTTCTTATTACATCGTCGGGGCGGTGATGCAGCTGATCCTCGTTGTGGGGATTCGGTTCAGCTATCGGTTTTACATTCAGGTGATTGTGGGAAAAGATCACACGGCGGAGGAAACGCCCGGGCGAAAGGTCATGATCATCGGCGCCGGCGCCGCAGGCAGAACGGTGGTTCGTGAGTTGCAGCAGTCGGACAAGACAAACATGGTGCCCTGCTGCTTCATTGACGACAACCCCAACAAGTGGAACCGCTTTGTTGAGGGGATTCCTGTGGTCGGAAGCAGGGAGGATATTCCGAGATTTGTAGAGAAATTCGGGGTCAGCGAGATCTATTACTGCATTCCGACGGCGTCGGCGGAAGAAAAGAAAGACGTTCTGAATATCTGCAAGGAGACAGGCTGCAAACTGATGAGCCTGCCAGGCATCTACCAGCTGGCCAATGAGGAAGTGTCGGTCAGCAAGCTGAAAACCGTGGCCGTGGAAGATTTGCTGGGCAGAGAGCCGATTAAGGTGGATATGCAGGAAATCTTCCAGTACATTAAGGGAAAGACGATTCTGGTGACAGGCGGCGGCGGCTCCATCGGCAGCGAGCTGTGCAGGCAGATCGCGGCCCATGAGCCGGAGCGGCTGATTATCTTCGATATTTATGAAAATACCACCTATACCGTTGAGCTGGAGCTGCGGGAAAAGTATCCGAACCTGAATCTGAACGTGCTGATCGGCTCCGTGCGGGACAGCCGGAGAATCAATCAGGTATTCGATTTGTATCACCCGGACATCGTATTCCATGCGGCCGCCCATAAGCATGTGCCGCTGATGGAGTACAGCCCCAACGAGGCGATCAAGAACAACGTCATCGGCACCTATAAGACGGCCTATGCGGCCCTGACCCACGGGACCCGGCGCTTCGTGCTGATCAGTACGGACAAGGCGGTCAACCCCACCAACATCATGGGGGCCTCCAAGCGCCTGTGCGAGATGGTGATTCAGAGCATGGACGCCATCAGCAAGAGCGGAAGGCTGGATCTTCTGACCTTTGTCCATGCCCATGAGGACAAGGTGATCGACGGGCAGCGTGTTCCGGACCCGGAGGACCATATCGCGGCGGGATGGACGAAGCCGTCGCAGACGGAGCTGAAGGTCGAGAGCGTGGACAATACGGGGCGGACTGGGACGCAGTTTGTGGCCGTTCGCTTTGGAAACGTGCTGGGCAGCAACGGCTCCGTGCTGCATCGCTTCAAGAAGCAGATTGAGGAGGGCGGCCCCGTTACGGTGACCCATCCCGACATCATCCGCTATTTTATGACCATTCCGGAGGCGGTCAGCCTGGTATTGCAGGCGGGCACCTATGCGTGGGGCGGTGAAATCTTCGTCCTCGACATGGGGGAGCCGGTCAAAATCGACACGCTGGCAAGAAACATGATTCAACTGTCCGGGTACAAGCCGGATGAGGATATCAAAATCGTCTATACCGGCCTCCGCCCCGGCGAAAAGCTGTATGAAGAAAAGCTGATGGCGGAGGAAGGCATCAAAAAGACGGACAATAAGCTGATCTATATCGGAAAGCCGATTCCGTTTGACGTGGAAGAATTCCTGAAGCAGCTGGAGGAGCTGGCGAATGCCAGCTACGAGAACAGCCCGGACATTGTGGAGATGGTGGAGAAAATTGTCCCCACATTCCATCCGGTGGGGGAGAAGCCGGACGGCGGGAGCCGCAGCGGTGCGGACTCGGCCGGGAAGGATTCCCCGGCACAGGATGAGGCCGCTCCGGAAGCGGACGGCCAGCCCGATTCGGAAAAGGAGCTGGCTGCACCGGGCGTGTGAGAGACGGCGGGCCGGAACGTTCCGCGCTGCCGCGGTAAAAATTGAAAAACGTAAAAACAACCGGCCCCATTGGGGCGGTTGTTTTTATGTGGGCAGGCCGATTCGCGCAGACCTCGCATTCCGGCAGTTTGGGATTGAAACAGGGCGGGTCATTCCCAGTCCTGATCGTGATAGGGGGTATCAGCCACCCCTCTTTGCTGCAATATTGCGACTATGGGATTCAGCACACCCCGCCACATACTTTGAAACCAGCGTGTACTGCCGAACCGGCCCACGAGTTTGGGGCTGATGGCATAATAGGCATGGATGAAGCCTCTGCCCGGTTTTGTCCTTGTCAGGGTATTGTCACGAAAGCGGCGGAGGGTCCACACCTGCGGGCAGTCGTAAGACCCGTACACACAGGTGGCGATGTAGCAGCCCTGACTGCCCTGGCTGTCCTTATGGGTATACCCGCCCCAAAACCTTGGGTCGCTGGAGCCGGTGCGGTTGCCCTTGTTGTCCTTATGGATATAGTTTCCATAGAAGCCCGGGTCGCTGCGGCCGGTTTTATGGCCCTTGTTGTCGTAGTGCTTGTAGCCGCCGGTGAACGTCGGGTCAGAGCGGCCGGTCTTATGGCCCTTGTTATCATAGTGGGTGTAGCCGCCGGTGAAGTTTGGCTCGCTGCGGCCGGTTTTCCTGCCGCGCTCGTCATAGTGGGTGACGGTTCCAAGCATCCCCCGCCTGCTTTCCCCCTTTTTCTTCGCCATCGCTGGGTTCCTCCTTTTGCTCCGTTTGCTGATGGCTCCATTCTACCACAGTTTGGGCCGGAGCGGTAGGGGATACCGTCAAAAAGTTCCTGCTCCGGCAGGCGCCGGGGCAGGAACCTGTTTTTTCGGATGTGTGCAAAACGCTTCTCCCATCGGGCCCGGGCACTCAAACGCCATTCTCCTGGGACAGCCGGGAGGCCGCGTCGAACAGCGCCACCCGGAAGCTGCCCATGCCCCGTCCGGCGGCGTCCGCCTCTGCCAGCGCCGCCGCCTGCTTCCAGAACCGGGCGGCGCAGAGGGCCCCCTCCAGGGGCGCGGCGGCCACGGCGCTGAAGCCGCCGCACAGGACGGACAGCATGCAGCCCGCCCCGGTGACGCTGCGCATCCGGTGGCTGCCGCCGGTCACGGTGACCACGGCTTCACCGTCTGTCACCACGTCCTCTGTGCCGCTGAGCAGTACCACGGTGGACAGCGCCCGGGCCAGCGCCGACGCCGCAGCTGCGGCGTCCCGGGCCGGGGGCGTCAGGCTGTCTACCCCCTGCTCCGCCTGCCCGCCCCGGAGCAGGGCGGCGGCTTCGCCATAGTTGACCCGCAGGATGGAGGGGCGCACCTCCCGGAGCAGCGCCTGCACATGGTCCAGCCGCCACCGGCTGGCCCCCACCCCCACCGGGTCCAGCACCACGGGGATTCCGGCCCGGCAGGCGGTGCGGCCGGCCCGGAGGCAGGCGGCGAACTTCTCCCCGCTGGGGGTGCCGGTGTTCAGCACCACCGCATCGGCGACGGAAGAAATTTCCTCCATCTCCTCCGGGGCCTGGGCCATGATGGGGCTGGCCCCCACGGTCAGCAGGAGGTTGGCGCAGTCATTGGCGGTGACGATGTTGGAGATACAGTGGATCAGCGGCTTCTTCTCCCGCAGGGCCGCCGGCAGAGAGGCGTCCATGGGTCAGCGCTCCAGCGCGGTTTTCATCCCCTGCAGGGCGCCGTTCTTTTGCAGGGCAAAGACCAGCACACCGGCCAGGATGGAGCCTGCCACGGTGGAGATCAGGAAGGGGACGATGTAGGCGTAGAAGGCGATGTCCGCCGCGGCGTTCCCCATGATGAGGATGGAGACGGGGTAGGCCGCCAGACCGCCCAGCACGCCGGTGCCGAATACCTCAGCAATCAGGGTGGGCAGCAGCTTCTTCGTCTTTGCGTACACCAGGCCGCACAGCAGCGCGTCGCACATACTGCCGGGGAAGGCCATGGGGCTGCCCAGGCCCAGCAGGTTCCGCAGCAGGCTGGCCACAAAGGCGGACACCACGCCGTACCAGGGGCCCAGCAGGACGGCGTTGACAATGTTGACCATGTGCTGCACCGGGGCGCACTTGCTGCCGAACACGGGGACGGAGAACATACTCCCCACCACGGCAACGGCGCACAGCAGGGCGGCTACGGTCAGCTTTCGGGTCGATTGATGTTTCATGGTAAATTGCTCCTTCCATAGGATGAAACGGGTGGATGGCGCAGCAGTTTTCGGCAAATAGCCACCCACAGGGGATGGGCAGAGGGCAATCTGGCCCCGCTGCCTTCGGTCGAGGCTCACTGGCCTCCTCTCACGCCGGAACACGGCTTCCCATCGCTATCCTACCGCGGCGCAGGGCGCTCCCCCTCCGCCGGGCCCCTGTTACCGTCGGGGCAACGCTGCGCACCAGCCTTTCACCACCTTTTTCACCATATCTGCCGGGCACAGACGGCGCCCGACCGGAGCAACAAAAAGGGGACGCCTGACAGACGCCCCCGGAACAATCGTGCAGCACAGCAAAAGCCGCGCGAAATGAATGCTTCCTACGGTGGCATGATCCACGTCAGGTCATAAGGGTCGAAGCCGAACTTCCTCTCAGCCCGATGAACAGGCTCCCCTGATTTGTCTTTATTTATTATAGCGATCTGTGCGGAACTTGTCAAGGGAAGCTTTGAATCAATGAACGAGAGCGTTCCCATCCTGCTTTCATGCGGCCGTTTTCCTTGACCGCTTTTTGCAAGACTGTTATAATATGAGGTAGCAAACCGATGTGTCAGAAAATGCTGCGCATCGGGGCGCATACCCGGCAAAATTTTGTTTACAGGAGGATCAGAAGTATGAAGCACATCCGAAAACGGCTGACAGCCCTGCTGTTGGCACTGGCCATGTGCCTGTCCATGCTGTCCGTCAGCGCATGGGCGGCAGAGCCGGAGGCAGAGGAGGAAGTTTCTCTGACCTCGGAGGAATCCGAAGCATCCGAGGACGCCACCATTCTGGACAGCGGCACCTGCGGGGACGACCTGACCTGGACGCTGGACAGCGACTATGCGCTGACCATCTCCGGCACCGGGGCCATGACGGACTGGAGCAGCGGTTCCAAAACACCCTGGTACAGCTATCGAAGCTCCATCAGCTCTGTTACGATTGGCGACGGTGTCACTTCCATCGGCAGCCGTGCGTTCTATTCCTGCACGGGCATGACGGTTGTGACCATCCCGGACAGCGTCACTTCC
>JAJQBL010000084.1 GCA_021203325.1 Clostridiales bacterium
TGGAGCTGGCCCCCTACGCCATAGCCCCCGCCCAGCCCCCGGAGCCGCGGGAGGACACCGCGGCGGAAAAGCGCTGCGAGCTGCATTTACATACCCGCTTCTCCACCATGGACGGCCTGACCGATGTGAAAGCGGTCATCAAACAGGCCATCAAATGGGGGCATAAGGCCATCGCCATCACCGACCACGGCGTGGCCCACGCTTTCCCGGACGCCCACAACGCGGCAGGGGGTAAAATAAAAATTCTTTACGGCGTGGAGGCCTATTATGTGAACGACGTGGACGACCGGGTGGTGGTACACGGCGACAGCACCGCCAGCCTGCTGGACGAGATCGTCTGCTTCGACCTGGAGACCACCGGCCTTTCCGCCCGGCGGGACACCATCACGGAGATCGGCGCGGTCAAAATCAAAAACGGTGAAATCATCGAGGAATATGACACCTTTGTCAACCCGGGGCGGCCCATCCCCCGTGAGGTGGTGGAGCTGACCAGCATCACAGACGATATGGTGCGGGACGCGCCGGGCCAGGAGGAGGCGGTCAGCGCCTTTCTGAACTGGGTGGGGGACCGGCCCATGGCCGCCCACAATGCGGACTTCGACATGGGTTTCCTCCATATGGCCTGCCAGCGCATGGGGCGGGAACTGAACAACACCTCCATTGACACCCTGGTTTTGGCACAGAATCTGCTGCCTCAGCTCAGCAAATTCAAGCTGGACGTGGTGGCAAAGGCGCTGAATCTGCCGGAATTCCACCACCACCGGGCCTGCGACGACGGCCGCATGGTGGGCTATATGCTGCCCCCCTTCCACGATATGCTGAAGGACAAGGGGGTGGAGCGCATTGACCAGATCAACGGCGCCATGCGGGAGCTGCGGAAGACCGGCAAACGCAAGCAGAAGCCCCGCCATCTCATCGTGCTGGCAAAGAACCAAAGCGGTCTGCGGAACCTGTACAAGCTGATCTCCCTGTCCCATCTGGAGCATTACGCCTATAAACGCCCCATCATGCCCAAGAGCCTGATTGAGGAGAACCGGGAAGGGCTGATCATCGGCTCCGCCTGCGAAGCGGGGGAGCTGTTCCAGGCAGTGGTGGCCCACAAGGACTGGAGCGAGCTGAAACGAATCGCCTCCTGGTATGATTTTTTGGAGATTCAGCCCATCTGCAACAACCGTTTCATGATTGCGGCGGGGACAGCGAAGGACGACGAGGAGCTGCGGGACTTTAACCGTACCATTCTGCGGCTGGCGAAGGAGCTGAATAAGCCCTGCTGCGCCACCGGCGACGTTCACTTTCTGAACCCGGAGGACGAGATTTTCCGCCATATCCTGCTGAACGCCAACGGCTTCAGCGATGCGGACAAGGACCTGCCCATTTATTTCAAGACCACAGACGAAATGCTGGAGGAATTTGCCTACCTGGGGGGGGAGGACTGCCGGAAGGTGGTCATCGAGGACCCGGACCGCATCCAGCGGATGTGCGACACCTTCCCGCCGCTGCCCCACGGCCTCTACGCCCCGTCTTTGAAGGACTCCGACAAGGAGCTGGAATACCTGGTCTATACGAAGGCCCACGAGCTGTATGGGGAAACCCTGCCCCAAATCGTCCAGGATCGTATCGACCTGGAGCTGCCCGGCATCATTCAGCGTAACTATGACGTGATTTATATGTCCGCCCAGAAGCTGGTGAAAAACTCGCTGGATCACGGCTATCTGGTGGGCTCACGGGGCAGCGTGGGCTCCTCCATTGTGGCCTTCCTCTCCGGCATCACCGAGGTGAACGCGCTGAAGCCCCACTACCGCTGTCCGAAGTGCAAGTATTCTGACTTTACAGTGGATGAGGAGGTCTACGGCTGCGGCGCGGACCTGCCGGACAGGAACTGCCCCGTCTGCGGGACGCCACTGGACAAGGACGGCTTCAACATCCCCTTTGAGACCTTCCTGGGCTACGGCGGCACCAAGGTGCCGGACATTGACCTGAACTTCTCCGGAGAGTACCAGGCCAAGGCCCACCGCTACACCTATGAGCTGTTCGGCAAGAACCACGTGTTCAAGGCGGGCACTGTGGGCACCGTGGCGGAAAAGACCGCCTACGGCTATGTGCTGAAATATATGGAGCAGCGGGGGAAAACCGCCAGCCACGCCGAACTGCAGCGTCTGGCCAACGGCTGCGTGAACATCAAGCGCACCACAGGGCAGCACCCCGGCGGCATGGTGGTCATTCCCGGCGACCAGGAGATTTACGACTTCTGCCCGGTGCAGCACCCGGCGGACGACCCCAACTCGGACATGATCACCACCCACTTTGAATATCATTCCATGGAGTCTAACCTGCTCAAGCTGGATATGCTGGGCCACGATGACCCCACCATGATTCGGATGCTCCAGGATGAGACGGGCATTGACCCCACGAAAATCCCTCTGGATGACCAGGACACCATGTCCATCTTCTGCTCCTCCCGGGTGCTGGGGTATGAGGACGACCCCATCCTCGGCCCCACCGGAGCCTGTGCCATCCCGGAGTTCGGCACCGGATTCACCCGGCAGATGCTGATCGATACCCAGCCGAAGAATTTCAGCACCCTGCTGCGGCTCTCCGGCTTCTCCCACGGCACCGACGTGTGGCTGGGCAACGCCAAGGATTTGATCACCAGCGGCACCGCCACCGTTACCCAGGCCATCGGCTGCCGGGACGACATCATGCTCTACCTGATTCCCAAGGGCATCGACCCGCTGCGGTCCTTCAAAATGATGGAGGCCGTCCGGAAGGGCGTCATTCACAAGGGCAAGTCCTGGCCGGATGGCATTGAGGAGGAAATGCGTGACCACGGCGTGCCGGAGTGGTATATCGAGTCCTGCCGGAAAATCAAATATCTGTTTCCGAAAGGCCACGCGGTGGCCTATGTGATGATGGCCTTCCGCATCGCCTGGTTCAAGGTGCATCGGCCCCTGGCCTTCTATTCTGCCTATTTCAGCGTCCGGGCCAAGGCGGTGGACGCCACCTGTATGTTTCTGGGCCAGGAAAAGGTGCTGGAAAAGATGAACGAGCTGAAAGGGAAGGAAAAGCTCACCGACGTGGAGGAAAAGGAGCTGGTGACGCTGGAGGTCTGCTATGAATTCTACCTCCGGGGCTTCAAGTTCCTGAAAATGGACCTGACCAAATGCCAGGCCACCCGCTATGTGGTGGACTGGGAGCAGAACGCCCTGATGCCCCCCTTCTGCTCCATCCCCGGGCTGGGGGAGGCCGCCGCCAACGCCACGGTGGAAGCCATTGCCGCCCGGAATGGAGCGCCCTTTATCTCCATCGAGGAGGTGGAGACCACCTGCAACAAGCTGTCCGCCTCCCATCTGGAGCAGCTCAAGTATATGGGGGCGCTGGACGGCCTGCCGGACACCAGCCAAATCACCCTGTTTTAAGGAGAAGCTATGGAGAACGAGAAAACTTTGCTGGAGCTGGCCCATGAACTCCAGGCCATCGCCTCCGCCGGACTGCTCTATTCCAGGGACAGATTTGACCTGGAGCGGTTCCGGCGGGTGCGGGACATTGCGGCGGAGCTGGTCAGCAGCGAGACGGGGCTGCCCCTTGGGCAGATTCAGACGCTGTTCACCGAAAACGACGGCTACCAGACGCCGAAAACCAGCACCCGCGCTGTCATCTTTAACGGCAGGGGAGAGGTGCTGCTGGTGCGGGACTATGACGGGCAGTGGACGCTGCCCGGCGGCTGGTGCGACTTTGACCAGAGCGTCTCCTCCAACGTCATCAAGGAGGCCAGGGAAGAGGCGGGGCTGACAGTGGAGCCGTGGCGGCTGGTGTGCGTCCACGACAACCGGAGACGCAACAACCCCCATTCCTTCTTTCATTGCCTGCAATACTTCGTGCTGTGCAACGTGCTGGGAGGCAGCTTTCAACCCAACTCCGAGACCACGGAGAGCGGTTATTTCCCTCTGGACGCCCTGCCAAAGCTGAACCTCTACAAGACCACGCCGGAGCAGCTCCGGCTCTGCTGGGAGGCCCAAAACGCCGCCCATTGGGAGACGCAATTTGACTGAGCGGCTGGAAGAAGCGCACATTGCCGGTGGAGCGGATGGAAACAAAAGTTGGATTTGTGAAATTCAGCGGTTGACAGCCGCCCTCTTTCATGGTAGTGTATTAGCGTGCTAAAGTGACAGGAGAGGAATGAGCGCATGAACTATATTCCAAACACCCCGGAGGGCACCCGCGACCGGATGCTGGGGGAGTGCCGGGAGCTGCGTCAGGTGCAGTCGGCCCTGACCAAGCTCTACCGCAGGCGGGGCTACAGTGAGATCATGACCCCCGAGGTGGAGTTTTACGATGTGTTTTGCCGGGGCGGCAGCGCCCTGCCCCAGGAATCCATGCTGAAAATCATTGACCGCAGCGGCAAGATTCTGGTGCTGCGGCCGGAGGGCACCACCCCCATCGCCCGGGTGGCCGCCACCAAGCTGAAGGACACCATTCTGCCCCGGCGGTTTTACTACAACGAGACGGTGTACCGCTCCAGCACGGAGAACAAGGACGAGCGGGGGGAGCTGTCCCAGTGCGGTGTGGAGTTGATCGGCGCGGCGGGGATGAAGGCCGACCTGGAGGTGATCGCCGCCGCAGTGGACTCCCTGCGGGTCTGCGGCGTGGAGAACTTTCATATTGAGCTGGGCCACGCCGGCATTTTCAGCGCCTTTGCCGAGGGGATGCACCTGAACGGGGAAGAACTGGAGCAGGTGCGCACCCTCATCGAGGGCAAGAGCTTTGCCGCACTGAATGACTTTTTGAAGGACTACCGCCATCAGCCGGGGGCAAAGGCCATGCACCGCCTGGCCTACCTGTTCGGCGGGCCGGAGGTGCTGGACGAAGCGGAGGCCCTTCTGGGGAAGGGCAGCGCCACGCTGGACTATCTGCGGGAGCTGTACAATATGCTGGTGGCCGCCGGATATGGGGACTATATCCGCTTCGACCTGGGCATGGTGCATCGGCTGAACTTCTATACCGGCGTGATTTTCCGGGGCTATGTCCAGGGGGCCGGGGAGGCGGTGCTGTCCGGCGGACGGTACGACAACCTTGTGGCGGCCTTTGGCCGTCCGGCTCAGGCCACCGGCTTTACCGTCAATGTGGACGTGGTGGCCAGCTGTCTGCCGCGGGTGGAGATCCCCGCCGTGGACACCGTGATTCACTACGAACCGGCGCTGCTGGCGAAGGCCCTGGCGCTGGTGGACTCCCTGCCGGAGGGCTCCTGTGAACTGTCCCCCTCCAGTCGGCTGGAGGGCACCATGAACCTGGCCCGGGAAAAGGGCATCCGCCGGGTGATCATCCTGGACGAGAACGGACAGCGGGAGGTGGAAGTATGAGCGGCAATCGTTTGCGCATCGCCCTGACCAAGGGCCGCTTACAGGACCAGTCCGTGGCCCTGTTTGAACGGGCGGGGCTGGACTGTACGCCCATTCAGCATCCGGGCCGTCGGCTCATCCACGCCATCCCCAACTACCCGTTGGACGCGGTGCTGTCCAAGGCGCCGGACGTCATCACCTATGTCCAGCACGGCACCTGCGACCTGGGCATCACCGGCAAGGACACCATTCTGGAAAAGGGCGGCAGCTTCTATGAGGTGCTGGACCTGGGCTTTGGCAAGTGCCGGTTCGCCCTGGCGGTGAAGGAGGGCGCCGACTTTTACGGCACCTACAAGCACCGCCGCATCGCCTCCAAGTACCCCAACGTGACGAAGGCGTTCTTCGCCGGGAAGGGGATGGACGTGGATGTCATCAAAATCGAGGGCAGCGTGGAGCTGGCCCCCATCCTGGGTCTGGCGGACGGCATTGTGGACATTGTGGAGACCGGGGCCACCCTCAGGGCCAACGGTCTGGTGCCCATTGAGGACGTGGCCCAGATTTCGGCCCGACTGATCGTCAACACGGCCAGCATGAAGCTGTATAAGAACGAGATTCTGGATTTCATCTCCAGACTGGAAGCGGAATTGGAGGAGAAGTAAATGCTGCCAATCGTAAAAGCAGACGGCGCGGCGGAGCTGGCGCTGTTGGAGCGCCTGCGCCGCCGTGCGGCCCAGGCGGGGGAGGAGATCAACCGCACCGCCGCCGCCGTCATGGAGGATGTGCGCACAGGCGGCTACGACGCCGTGCGCAGGTACTCTCTGCAATTTGACAAGGCGGAACCGAGGGAGTTCTCTCAGGCGGAGCTGCAGGCGGCCTATGACGGCTGCGACCCGGCGCTGATTCAGGCCATGGAACACGCCGCTGCCAACATTCGGGACTATAACGAACACCTGCTGGCCAAAACCATGGAGTGGGTCAGCCCGGACGGCGGCCGGGTGGGCCGCATCGTGCGGGGGCTGACCCGGGTGGGCATCTATGTGCCCGGCGGTACGGCGGCCTATCCCTCCTCGGTGCTGATGAACGCGGTGCCTGCCAAGGTGGCCGGGGTGGAGGAAATTATTATGGTCACGCCCCCCACCAGCAACCTGAATCAGGCCGTCCTGGCGGCGGCCAAAATCGCGGGGGTTGACCGGGTCATCGGCGTGGGCGGCACCCAGGCGGTGGCCGCCCTGACCTACGGCGCGGGCTTTATTCCCAAGGTAGACAAGCTGGTTGGCCCGGGGAACGCCTATGTGGCGGCGGCCAAGCGTCTGGCCTACGGCACGCTGGACATCGACATGGTGGCCGGCCCCTCCGAGGTGCTGGTGCTGGCGGATGAGACGGCCAACCCCAAATTTGTGGCGGCGGACCTGATGAGCCAGGCGGAGCATGACCGCATGGCCTCCGCCATCCTCATCACCACCAGCACGGAGCTGGCGGAGGCGGTTGACCGGGAGATCGTCCGTCAGATGGCCTCCCTCAGCCGAAGGGACATCATGGAGGCGTCCTTCCGGGACTTCGGGGCGGCCATCGTCTGCGATACCATGGAGCGGGCGGCGGAGCTGGCCAACCTGGAGGCGCCGGAGCATTTGGAAATCTGCACGGAAAACCCCAGGTCGGTGCTGCCCCTCATCAAAAACGCGGGGGCGGTGTTCCTGGGCAGCTGGGCGCCGGAGCCTCTGGGGGACTATCTGGCGGGGCCTGACCATGTGCTGCCCACCAGCGGCACTGCCCGGTTCTTCTCCCCCCTCAGCGTGGATTCCTTCCTGAAAACCATGTCCGTGCTGGAGTTCTCCAGAGAAACGCTGGAGCCCATTCACGGGGAGGTGGAGACGTTCGCTCAGGCGGAGCATCTGACCGCCCATGCCAACGCCATCCATGTCCGCTTTGAGGATGCGTGACCGGCTGAAAGGAGGGGCTGACCATGGGCTATATTGCTGTGGTTGACTACAACGTTGGAAATTTGATGAGCGTGAACAACGCCATGCAATACCTGGGCTTTGCCACAAAGGTGACGGCTGACCGGCGGGAGCTGGAGCTGGCAGACGGCGTCATCCTCCCCGGCGTCGGGGCGTTCCCGGATGCGGCGGAGCAGCTGCGGGCGCGGGTATTGACGGACGTGCTCCGGCAGGAGAGCCGGCGAAAGCCCATGCTGGGCATCTGTCTGGGGATGCAGCTGCTGTTTCAGCGGGGAACCGAGGTGCGCCCCTGTGAGGGGCTGGGTCTGGTGCCCGGCACCGTGGAGCGGATTGAGACGGAATATAAGCTGCCCCACATCGGCTGGAACAGCCTCCGCTATCCCAATCCGTCCCCGCTGTTTGACGGGCTGCCGGAGGAGATTTATGTGTACTTCGTCCACTCCTTCTATGGGAAGGCGACGAACCCGAAAACCGCCATTGCCACAACGGACTATGGTACCACGGTGACGGCGGCGGTGCAGAACGGCCTGGTGTTCGGCACACAGTTCCACCCGGAGAAGTCCGGGGACATCGGCCTCGCCATGCTGAAGAACTTCGGAGGGCTGACGAAATGATCATCGAACCTGCCATTGATTTGAAGGAACAGAAGGTCGTCCGCCTCCACAAGGGGGACTTTGCCACCGTCCATCAGGTGGCGGAGGACCCGGTGGCGGTGGCGCGGGAATACGCCGCCGCAGGGGCCAGGGTGATTCATATGGTGGATCTGGACGGAGCCCGCAGCGGCCGACGGGTCAACAGTGAAATCGTCCGCCGGGTCATTCAGGAGACCGGCCTGCTGGTAGAGCTGGGCGGCGGCATCCGCAGTATGGCGGATCTGCGGGAGCTGGATGAGCTGGGCGTGTGGCGCTTCGTCATCGGCTCGGCGGCGGTGTCCCACCCGGAGTTTGTGGCGGAGGCGGTGAAGGTCTACGGCCCCCGCATTGCGGTGGGAGTGGACGCCCAAAACGGCGAGGTGAAAACCGCCGGCTGGGAGGTGGGCAGCGGCCTGCATTATCTGGCCTTTGCCCGGCAGATGGAGGCCCTTGGGGTGAAAACTCTGATTTTCACAGATATTGACACCGACGGGATGCTGTCCGGACCCTCCTTCCAGTCGTTGCAGGAGCTGCAAAGTGCAACTACTTGTCAGATTGTGGCCTCCGGCGGCGTCCACAACAATGAGGATATTCGGGCGCTGGCCGCCATGGGACTTTATGGGGCCATCATCGGAAAGGCCTACTATGCGGGCACCATCGACCTGGCGGAGGCTGTCGCCGACGGCGGCAGCCAGGCCCGGCCCTGAGGGGAGGAAGCTATGTTAGCAAAACGAATTATTCCCTGTCTGGACGTCCGGGACGGCCGGGTAGTGAAGGGCGTCAACTTCGTCAACATCCGGGACGCCGGGGACCCTGTGGAGCTGGCCACCTATTACTCCGACCAGGGCGCGGATGAAATCGTCTTTCTGGACATCACCGCCACCTACGAGGCCAGGAAAACCGTGGCGGACGTGGTGCGCCGGACGGTGCAGAAGGTCTTTGTGCCGGTGACGGTGGGCGGCGGCATCCGCACGCTGGAGGACTTTCAGGAGCTGCTCCGGGCCGGGGCGGACAAAATCAGCGTCAATTCCGCAGCGGTGAAGGACCCCACCCTGATTTCCAGGGCGGCGGAGCGCTTTGGCAGCCAGTGCGTGGTGCTGGCCATCGACGCCCGCCACCGCCCGGAGGGCGGCTATGAGGTGGTGGTGGCCGGAGGGCGCACCCCCACCGGTCTGGACGCCGTAGCGTGGGCGAAGCAGGGCGAAGCCCTGGGGGCAGGCGAAATCCTCCTGACCAGCATGGACGCGGACGGGACAAAGCAGGGCTTTGATTTGGAGATGACGAAGGCCGTCACCGATGCGGTGGGCATTCCCGTCATCGCCTCCGGAGGCTGCGGCTCGCTGGCCCATTTTGCGGAGGTGTTCCGGGAGGCAGACGCAGATGCGGCCCTGGCGGCGTCCCTGTTCCACTACGGCGAGCTGACGGTGCCTCAGGTGAAGGCCTATCTGCGGCAGGAAGGGATTCCTGTGCGAACGGGGGAGGGAAGAGCATGATTGAGACAAAAGACCTCTTTCAGAAGTCAGAGCTGATTCCGGTGATCATCCAGGACAGAGCCACGAAAGACATTCTGATGCTGGGCTTCACCAACGCTGAGGCCTATGAGCTGACGCTGAAAACCCACACCGCGTGGTTCTGGAGCCGCAGCCGCCAAACCCTCTGGAACAAGGGGGAGAGCAGCGGCCACTACCTCTATGTGAAAAAGATGGTCACCGACTGCGACACGGATACCCTGCTCTACCTCTGCGACCCGGTGGGCCCCACCTGCCACACCGGGGCCAGAAGCTGCTTCTTCAACGGCATTTGGGAGGAAACGGAATGATGCGGGTACAGGAGGCTGTGGACAGCCAGTATCAGGTGACGCTGGAGCGGAAGAACGGGGGAGACCCCAAGTCCTACACCTGCTACCTCTACCGGCAGGGCTTGGACAAAATTTTGAAAAAGTGCGGAGAAGAGACCTTTGAAGCGGTCATCGCGGCGAAGGGCGATGACGAAGCGGACACCGCGGGCGAGCTGAACGATGTGCTGTACCATCTGACGGTGCTGCTCTGCGCCCTGGATGTTCCCCTGAGCGCCGTGATGGAGCAGCTGAACGTCCGCTGCGCGTCGGAAGGCAAGACGCTGGACGAGCTGTTCCGGGTGATTCAGGCGCGGAGCACTCAGACGGAAGGGGACTCCTACACGGCCTATCTCTTCCACGAAGGGCTGGACAAGATTCTGAAAAAGGTGGGCGAGGCGTGCAGCCTGCTGCTGATCGCGGCCAAAAACGGGGATGAAGCGGGGGTCGCCTGCGAAGCGGCGGATCTGCTCTACCATCTGCTGGCCATGATGCTCTGTAAAGGTATTTCCCTGGACAGCCTTGCGGAGGAGCTGGAGCGCCGGAGCGGGAAAACCGGCAACCTGAAACAGTTCCGTCAGACGAACCTGAACAGCTGAATCGCCGCAAAAGACAGAAAAAGAGGGCAGGAACCCGGTTTCGGGGTTCCTGCCCTCTCTTTGCTCAGGATGAGAGCGCCGGATCAGCGGCCCTCGCGCATCTGTGCGAAGCAGTTGCTGCAATAAACGGGACGATCGCTCTTCGGCTCAAACGGCACACGGGCCTCGCCGCCGCACCTGGCGCAGACAGCGGTGAAGAACTGGCGGGGCGCACGGGAGGAATTCTTCCGGGCGTCACGGCAGGCCTTGCAGCGCTGAGGCTCGTTCTGGAAGCCGTGCTCCGCATAGAACTCCTGCTCACCGGCGGTGAACACAAATTCGTTGCCACATTCCTTGCAGACTAAGGTCTTATCTTCGAACATACTGATACCCTCTCTTTTCTGACATTTTGCGTCCTTATGGACAGAATTTATGCGGTCAGCTTTTGCTGAGAACGCCTGGGGAGAACTCGTCAGGGAACACTTCCTGCGCACACGCTGAATGGCGTTGTCCACAGATTTTTGAGAGCGTCCAACCTGACCTGCGATTTCCGAATAGGAAAGGCCGCTGAGATAGAGGTCAAGCACCTTTGCTTCGAAACCGGATAACCTGCCGTAGAGGGAGGTTATCTTTTCTTCCAGCGTCTCACGGGAAATCAGTTGATCTTCCGGGTCAACCACCTGCAGCGTGGAAAGCTGAACCTGCGTGTCTAAAAGAGGGGTTTCGATGGGAACGGAATCGTTGAGTGGGGTGTGCTGTTTGCCTGCCGCGCTGCGCACAGCGGAGAACAGGCAGTTTCTGATGCAAATTTCTGCAAAGCTCTGGAAGGGCGCGCCCCGGGCGGCATCATAGTCCCGCACGGCGTTGATGAGACCCAGCATACCTTCCTGAATCAAATCCTCCGTGTCCCCGCCCATCAAAAACAGCGGGCGGGAAAGCCGGGTGACCATGCGCTGATACCGAAGCACCAGGGCCTCCTCCGCAGCGTGATCTCCATCCTGTGCCATCGCACAAAGCGCTTCATCCGAAAGCCCGGTAAAGTCAAAAGCCATGAATACGCTCCCATGCGGTGAACAGTTAGTTTGCAGATATTTCCATAGCAATAAGTATACCAGCTTTTTGAAAGAAGTCAAGGAGAAAATGGAGGAAATTTGCAATTTTTTCTAAAAAATTTCCAGAGGCCAGAAAAATGCCAGTATTGAGAAGATATGTGTGCTTTTTGTCACTTTTAACGGAATAATCTATTGTTTTGCGTGACATCCGGCGCACAGGGCGGCGGCCGGAAGGAAATAGGCTTTACACCGAAAAAATCACCACTTTTGTGCTAAAAATCCGCTTGTTCACCGGAATAGACGCACTTTCGGAACGTTTTATGGTGGGCGGCGTCACAGCGTCTGCATCCCGCTGCGTCCGTCCGGGCGCGGCGGCCGAAGGCGGCGCAGGATTTCCTGCACGATGGACCGCGTCTGAATGGTGCGGTTCCTCACTGGTTTGCTGCCGGTTCCTGCAGGGAATGGAAGATGCGCCCCAGAATCACCACGGCGGCGATGGCCAGCACCACCTCGGCAACCAGCTGGGCGTAGGCCAGGCCGTACAGCGGCCACAGCCTGTTCAGGATGACGAGGGCGGGAATCTCCAGCACCACCTTCCGCAGGATGGCGAATACCAGCGCGTTGCGTCCCATGCCGCAGGCCTGGAACACGCCCACCGCCAAAAAGTCCAGCCCCAGGAAGGGCATGGCCAGCGACATACCACGGAGAAAGACCGCGCCGTAAGCCACAACGGACTCGTTCTCCATGAACAGGCCAATCAGCGGACTTCCACCCAGGAGACAGACGGCTGTGCCAAACACCATCAGCACCAGCGAGATGCCCCCGGCGAAGAGGACGACCTGCTTCATACGGCGATAGCCCTTGCTGGCATAATTGTAGCTGACCAGCGGCATGATGCCCTGGGAGACGCCCATAGCCACATACATGGGCACCATGGCGATTTTGTGGGCGATGCCCATGGCAGAGACGGCGTCCGCACCGAAAACGGCGGTAAAGTTGTTCAGCACCGTCATGCCTGTGACATTCAGCAGGTTCTGGATGGCCGCCGGAATGCCCACGTTGCAAATTTGGAGGAAGATGCGGCTGTCCCACCGCAGATCCCTGGGGGAGATGCTGACAAAGGTTTTCCCCCGCCGGACAAACAGCAGGATGAAGAAGTACAGGCAGGCCACGCAGTTGGGCAAAAAGGTGGCCAGGCCCGCCCCGGCCGCCCCCATATTGAGGCCCCAGGGGAGGATGAAGATGGGGTCCAGGACGATGTTCAGCAGGCAGCCGCTCATGGTGCCGATGCTGGCGTTCATCGCCGCCCCCTCTGAGCGAACCATGTTCGCCAGAACGACATTGAGAATGGCGGGGGCCGCGCCGCAGGTGACGGTCCAGAGCATATAGTCGGCTGTGGCAGACCAGGTTTCTGCGTCAGCGCCCAGGAGGGTCAGCAGCGGGGGTTTTCAGCACCGTACAGCCCACAGAGAGCAGCAGGCTGCAAAACAGCGCACAGTAAAAACCCAGGGCGGAGGTGCGGCGGACGGTGTCGTAGTCCTTGACCCCCAGGGAACGGCTCATCAGGCTGGAGCTGCCGACGCCGAAGAGGTTATTCAGTGCGTTGAAGGCCAGCAGCACCGGCGAAGCCAGGGTGACGGCCGCCGTAGCCACCGGGTCATTCAGAATACCCACAAAGTAAGTGTCGGCCAGACTGTAAAGCACCATCACAAGGGAACTGGCGACCGTGGGGACGGCCATTTTCACGACGGCTCTGGGGATCGGCGTCCGTTCAAAGAGTTCTATTTTTTGCTGTTCGGTCATTGCTGCCATGTTGGTCATTTCCCCTTCACGATTGTTCTCATTAGACCATTATACATCGAATTGGGACGAGTATCAAGTTCCGATGGGAAAACCGGGGCGGAAATTTGATGGTGTGCTCCTGGGGGAGCGCTGAAAACTTAAGAGAATCTTAAGAATCCTGCACCTTGAATCTTAATGGGATTACTGCTAAGATATTTTCTATCCCGTTAAAACGGATTCCAAACTAAATTGCAATCAAGGTGTCATTTTATGAGAATTTCTGACTCTTTTCGAGGGAAAATCAAACAAATCGCTGCCTGGCTGTCCTGCCATTCGATTTCTGTCGCGCTGGCGTATGCTGCGTTCTATTTTCCCATGTTTTTTTATCTGGAGCACCGGACGGTGACGGAGTATTACGTCATTCACTGCGGGCTGGATGACGTGCTGCCCTACTGTCCGGCCTTTGTGGTGCCCTATGTCAGCTGGTTCCTGCTGATTCCCGGGATGCTGCTCTATTTTTTGAAGCGGGAACCGGAGCGGTATTATGAGCTTTGCTGGCTGCTGTTCGGCGGCATGACGGTAAGCCTGCTGTTTTACCTGGTTTTTCCCAACTGCATCTGTCTGCGGCAGCCCATCAGCGGGGGCGGTCTTTGCAATCAGATCGTGCTGCTGATACGGATGGTGGATACGCCCACCAATGTGTGCCCGTCCATTCATGTGGCCAGTACGGTGGCGGTGATGGTGGAGGCGGGGCGTTCGGAGCGGCTGCGCCCCTGCCGCCCGGTGCGGTATGGCCTGAATCTGTTGGGAGTCAGTATCTGTCTGTCCACCGTTCTGCTGGATCAACATTCCGCAGTGGATGTTATGTGCGGCGTTGCGCTGACCATGATCCTGAGCAATATCATGGAGCTATGGCTCCGGCGGCGCAGCCTGCGCAGCAGGCGCACGCAAAAACCGGTGCAACGGGTAAAATGAACCGCTGGGGAACCTCCGTCCTGAGGCAGTTGACGCACAGTTTGCGCAGACGCCGACAGGGAAGGGGGTTCCCTTTTGCCTGTTCTGCCGCATGGAGAAAAATTTGGAAAAATGGAACAGGGCGCTTTTTTTCTGCCCGGCAAAGTGTTATAATGCCATCAGAATCATAAAACCGGCCCCCGGTGTGGGCGGCGGGTTTTCTTTAGGAGGCAATCCCTATGTTAAATGAAAAAATGGTAGGGCTGGGCACTGCCCGCTCCGTCATCCGTGAGCTGTTTGAATATGGCAACCAGCGGGCCGCTGTGGTGGGGCGGGAAAACGTGTTTGACTTTTCCCTGGGCAATCCCAGCGTTCCCGCGCCGGCCAGCGTCAATGAGACCATTGTGGATTTGGTGCAAACCAGCGACCCTGTCCTGCTCCACGGCTACACCAGCGCGTCGGGCGCTCAGGATGTGCGGGACGCCATTGCAGCCTCCATCAACCGCCGCCAGGGCACCAGCTTCTCCGGGAAAAATCTGTACATGACCTGCGGCGCTGCGGCCTCCCTGACCTGCTCCCTGAACGGCCTCTGCCTTCCCGGGGACGAGGTGATCGTGATTGCGCCCTATTTCCCGGAATATCAGGTGTTCATTGAGCATACCGGCGCAAAAATGGTGCTGGTGCCCGCAGACACGGAGGCGTTCCAAATCGATTTTGCGGCACTGGAGGAGCGCATCAGCGACAAAACCAAGTGCCTCATCGTCAACTCGCCCAACAACCCCTGCGGCGTGGTCTATTCGGAGGAGACGATTCAGGCCCTGGCCCAGCTGCTCCGGGACAAGGAGCGAGCATACGGCCATCCCATCTATCTGATTTCCGATGAGCCCTATCGGGAGATCGTGTTTGACGGCGCGTTTGTCCCCTACCTGACGAAATATTATGACGATACCATGGTGTGCTACTCCTACTCCAAGAGCCTGTCCCTCCCCGGTGAGCGGATCGGTTATGTGCTGGTGCCGGACGAATGTGCGGATGCCGAACTGGTCTTTGCCGCGGTTGCCGGTGCGGGCCGGGCGCTGGGCTATGTCTGCGCCCCCAGCCTGCTCCAGCGGGTGGCGGCCCGCTGCTGCGAGGACACCTCCGACCTGTCCGTCTACGCCGAGAACCGCCGCCTGTTGCTGGACGGCTTCCGGGAGATGGGCATCGACTGCGTGACCCCTGGCGGCACCTTCTACGCCTTCCCCAGGACGCTGGAGCCGGATGATGTGGCCTTTGCGGAGAAGGCCAAGAGCCTGGACCTTCTGGTGGTTCCGGGCAGCGGTTTCGGCTGCCCCGGCTTTGTCCGCATTGCCTATTGTGTACCGACGGAGCAGATTCGCCGGTCGCTGCCGGTGTTCCGTAAACTGGCGGCCCTTTACAAAAAGTAAGAATTGAGCAGCAGAGCCCTCCGAATCAGTGCAGCGGCATTGGTTCGGAGGGCTTTTGAACGCCTATGAACGCTAGCACCCGTTGACCCACCCGGCTGCGTGTAGAAAACTCCC
>JAJQBL010000047.1 GCA_021203325.1 Clostridiales bacterium
TAAGTATCGTATAACCTACAGCACTACTTGAGGTACTGGTAGAGCTACGGCTTATGGTTCCACCATTTACAATTAAGGTACCGCCAACTTTAACGCTTATAGCATAAGAATAACCAGATGTATTAGTCTGTGTTATCGTTCCTCCGCCTGCGGTGTCGTTGATGGTCAAAGTCATCCCTGAATTCACAACAAAGGCACCTGCACTTAAGGTCGATGTTATTGTGTGCCCATTCAAATCTATTGTTAAATCGTCTGTTAATTGGCACTGCGAAGACAGCGTTACGTCACAAGTAAGCCTGTACGTCCCGCTCGTAGGCAATGAAGTGCTAGTGCTCCAATCAGTATAAGTCTCATCCGCCGCCAATGCGGTGGGCATCGTCAAACTGACCAGCATCGCGAAGGCCAAAACCCACGCAAGAATCCGGCTTTTCTTTCCTCCGAACATTTAAAGATACCTCCTTAGATTTTTAAATTTTCGTTTTGTTGTAAACAGGGCCGCTGTCGTGCGGGCGCCCCGTTTCTCTCCTGAAACCTTCCGCTTTTTCGCAAATGGGAACACACCAATTCCTGAATCAGCATCACCCTCACTCTTCTCTCCCACAGGAGCCGCAGGCGCCCGCTGTGAGGCGTATGTTCCGCTGGAGCGCAGCCCTTTCTCATCATATTTCATGACAATACACGTCTGTTTTCCCCCACAGAACAGCTGTGCGTCCGGTTCTTCCCGCAGCGCGGTGTATACTCCCGCTGCGCTGCTTCTGTTATCCTGATGCAGGAAGGTTTACCTTCCTGTCGGGCAGTCTCCGCCCCATCGGCCATGCAATTTTTTCTGCGTTTTCATCGAATAAGTGCTTGTGTTTTGCGGCATTGTGTATTATAATGAGTCATGAGAATGTGTGCCCTGATGAATATTCAGCGATGCGGGAAGGTAAACCTTCCTGTCGGCAGACGCGGTAGCGCGCCGCGCATCCGGGCCAAACCGCCGCCGAATGTGCGGCGTTTCTTTCTGCCGCTGAGGCCGCGTGACCCCCCTTCTCATCCCGTGCCCTCGTACCGCTGGGCGCGGTACCGGAACGAGGACACGGGCATGCCGCACTTCCTTGCCACGTTGGCGCAGGTGCTTTCGCCGGACTTCCACTGCCTGTACCAGTAGTCAAAGTTGTCGGGCAGCGGAGCGGGGATTCTGCCGCACCAGACGCCCCGGGCCTTCGCGGCGGCGATGCCCTCCGCCTGACGCTGACGGATGTTTGTCCGCTCGTTTTCCGCCACGAAGGAGAGCACTTGCAGGACAATGTCCGAAACAAAGGTGCCCACAAGGTCTTTGCCCCGCCGGGTGTCCAGCAGCGGCATATCGATCACGCAGATGTCGATGCCTCTTTCCTTTGTGAGGACGCGCCACTGCGCCTGAATCTCCTCATAGTTGCGCCCCAGCCGGTCGATGCTCTTGATGTAGAGCAGGTCCCCCGGCTTTATTTTTTTCAGCAGACGCTGATACATGGGGCGGTCAAAGTCCTTTCCGCTCTGCTTGTCCAACAGGATATTTTTCTCAGGCACCTGCTGTTCCCGCATGGCGATCATCTGCCGGTCCTCGTTCTGTTCCTTTGTGCTGACACGCACATAACCGTAAACATTCATTTTCATTACCTCATTTCGTAATTGTCGCTCGCGCCTGCCGGCAGTCTGCGCTCTGACCGCTGCTGGAGTGGGGAACAACCGTCAGTAATCACCTCTTTATACAACAAAATATAACAAAAAAGAGCGCCGGAATCATTATATCTGACACTCAACTACAGTTTATGATTTTGCCTTGCTTCCTGCGGGGCCCGGAAGGCCGAAATCGGGCAGACCGCCCGGCCATTCCGGACGCCCGCGCCCGCTACCCGGACAGCAGCCTGGCCGATTTGTATGATGAGGCGACCATGCCGCCGGAGCTGCGCACCGCCCCCCTTGCATTTTTCAAAACCTGTGTTATACTGAAACTGCACCTGAAAGAACACCTGCCAGAAGGGAGATTCGTATCATATGAAGAAGTGGAACAAATTCATCGCCGGGGCGCTGGCCCTGAGCATCCTGACCGCGCTGCCCACCGCCGCCCTGGCCGCCGGCGACACCGCGGAGGAAACCGTGTCCGGATACCTGATTTTGGGGGAGGACCTCAGCGACAGCCAGGAGAAAACCGTGCTGAAGCTGCTGGGCGTTTCCGACCTCTCGGAGTACGAGGTCAGCTACACCACCCACGAGGAGGAAGAGGAGCTGTTCGGTTCCTACCTCTCCGCCTCCCTGCTGGGGACGAAGGCCCTGTCCTCCATCCTGCTGGTGCCCGCAGAGGAGGGCAGCGGCATCACCGTCACCACCTATAACATCAGCTACTGCACCGAGGAGATGTATCAGACCGCCCTGGCCGACGCGGGGGTGGCGGATGTGGAGGTCTATGTGGCGGCCCCTACCTCCCTCAGCGGCACCTGCGCCCTGGCCAGCGCCTTCAAAGCCTACTCCATCATGACCGGTGAGGAGCTGGACGAGGACGCCACCGACGCCGCCGCGGAGGAGATCGTCACCACCGGCGAGGTGGGTGAGGCCATCGGCGACAGCGACACCGCCACCAAGCTCATCACCGTCCTGAAGGAAAAGGCCCTGTCCGAAAATCTGAGCGAGGACGAGATCGGCGACACCCTGGACCAGCTCTGTGAAAACATGGGCGTCACCCTGGACGACGAGCTCCGGCAGAAGATCATTGACCTGATCGTCAAGCTGCAAAACGCGGACCTTGACCTGGACACCATTAAACAGCAGGCTTCCGCCCTGTACGACTCCATCAAGTCCGAGCTGGAGAAGCTGGACGCCAGCGGGGTCACGAACGGCAGCTCCAATGCGTTTGTCGCGCTGATTCAGTCCATCGTGAACTTCTTCAAGAGCCTGTTCAGCAACCTGTTCGGCTGAGGGACTGCTGCGGGGGATACCGGTTAAAAAAATCTGTCACAATCCCGCCGGAAAGCGCATAAAATCTCTTTACGGGTTCCCAATTCCGTGCTATAATAAAATTTGTGAACTGTTTTCATTGTCGGATATTCAGCAGCAGGGGAACGAAAACGCCCACGCCATGCGGGTACGGCAAGAACCGTCACAGTCATCTGAAATTGCGGACTGCGCAAACCAGACAGCGCAGAGTGACCGCCCCTGCCGTTAAAGGAGCTATAGAGTATGGATTGCCTGCAAGAATTAGAGGAACAGCGCAAACGGCTGGTGGGCAGCGGGAACGCTGACCGCCAGCACGCAAAGGGGAAGATGACCGCCGACGAGCGGCTGGCCTACCTCTTTGATAAAGACACCTTCCTGGAGATGAATACCTTCCAGAACCGGGGCCAGGGGCTGGAAAAGCCGGTGGCCCGGGACGGCGTCATCGCCGGCTACGGCAAAATCAACGGCCGCTACGCCTACGCCTACGCCCAGGACTTCACCATTCAGGGGGGCAGCCTGTCCGCCTCCAACGCCCGGAAAATCATCGAAGCCCAGAAGGCGGCCCAGAAGGCCGGGGTGCCCATTATCGGCCTGATGGACTCCGGCGGCGCGAAGATTCAGGAGGGCATCGAGGCGCTGGCCCAGTACGGCAGCATTTTCTATAACAACGTCCAGTCCTCCGGCCACATTCCCCAGATCACCGCCATCATGGGCCCCTGCGCCGGCGGCGCGTCCTATTCCCCCGCCCTGCAGGACTTTATCTTCTTCGTGGAGGGCACCGGCGAGATGTTCGTCACTGGCCCCGGCGTGGTGAAGGAGGTCATCGGTGAGGACATCACCATGCAGGAGCTGGGCGGCGTGGACGTCCATATGCGGAAGAACGGCGTGGCCCACGTCCGGGCCAAGGACGACAAGGAGTGCCTGGACAAGATCCGCAACCTGCTGAGCTACCTCCCCCAGAACAGCAATGAAACGGCCCCCCTGAACAAGAAGTTCAAGGCCCGCTGGCAGCGGGGCATTGAGAGCGTTGTGCCGGAGAACAAGCGCAAGATCTACGACGTGAAGCGGGTGCTGGACTATCTGGCGGACACGGAATCCCTGTACGAGATCGAGCCGGAGTTCGCCGCCAACATCGTCACTGCCTTTGGCCGGGTGAACGGCCAGAGCGTGGGCTTCGTGGCCAACCAGCCCGCCGTCATCGGCGGCTGCCTGGACGTGAACGCCAGCTGCAAGGCGGCCCGGTTCATCCGCACCTGCGACGCCTTCAACATCCCCCTGGTGACGCTGGTGGATGTGCCCGGCTTCTTCCCCGGCAGCGACCAGGAGCATAACGGCATCATCCGCCACGGGGCCAAAATGTTGTACGCCTACTCCGAGGCGAAGGTGCCCAAAATCACCCTGGTGCTCCGCAAGGCCTACGGCGGCGCCTACATCGCCATGTGCAGCAAGGGCCTGGGGGCGGACATCGTGTGGGCCTGGCCCTACGCCGAAATCGCGGTGATGGGCGCGGAAGGCGCGGTCAAGATCATCAACAAGAAGGAAATCAAGGCCGCCGGAGACCGGAAGGCCGAGGTGCTGAAGGAAAAGACCGACGAATACACCCGCATCCACCTGAACCCCTATGTGGGGGCCAAGCTGGGCTATATCGACGATGTGATTCAGCCCCAGGACACCCGCCGTATGCTGGAGAAGGCGCTGGAAGCCTACACCGCCATGGGCATCGGCCGGGAGAAGCCCCACCACGGCAATATTCCACTGTAATTCCTTTTATAACAAAAATAAACCGACCCTGGAAAAAATTTCCGTCCGGGGTCGGTTTTTATCGTTGCACTCGCAGGGACACTGTGGTATAATGAAAATACGATTTGCATAAGTCTCGTTTGTTTTGAACGAGAAGACGGGAAACGGAGGGCAGCATGATGAAGCGATACAGAAGATTCCTTCTGGTGGGGGCGCTGTGCGCCGCGCTGCTCCTGCTGTCCGGCTGCGGACGGGTGGCCACCGGCGGCGAACTGCCCGCCGCCCCGGTGTCCGCCTCGGCGTCCCCGTCGGCGTCCTCCGGGTCCTCCGCCGTCCCGCCGGAGGTGGAACCGGAGGAGGAGCCGGGGGAGGAGAACGCCTTCTCCATCAGCGGCCTGACCCTGCCCGGTGAGGCGGCGGAGGGGTCCGACGGCGACGTGGTGCTGTGGGCCAGGCTGGCCGGGGATGCGGAGACGGAGGAGGGGTATTTCACCCTGTCCCAGCTCTACGACCTGTCGGACGGCAAACTGGTGGCCCTGTACAGCCTGTCCGACGGGCAGATCAACCTCCCCGGCTTCGAGGGGGACGCCTGGGATATTGCCACCGTCCGGGAGTATCTGGCCGTCTACGACTGGGAGACCGGCCGGGTGGAGGAGATCGTGAGCCTGCCGGAGTCCAGCCAGATCAGCTTCTCCTATGTGGAGCAAAGCGGTAGCCTGCTGTGGAGCTGGACGCAGAACCCGGACGGCACCCTGACCGCCCTGTGCTATGACGGCGGGCTGAACCAGGTGACCGGATTGACGTGCAGCGGTGTGCTGTTCGGCTCCGTCACCAGGGACGGCAGCCGGCTCTACTACGTGGAGGACGGCACCCTGATGTGCCGCGCCACGGACGGCAGCGATGAGGGGGCGGCGGTGCCCCTGGAGCGGCACTTTTCCCCCAGCTACCTGGAGGGGATTTTCTACGGGGAGGAGGATGACCGGTACGCCGTCCTCTACGGCATGGCCGGGGATTTGCAGTATTACGACGCCGTGGTGAACCTGGACACGGGGGAGTTCCTGTATCTCCGGGAGAACGGGGCGGCCACCCTGTACACGGACAACGGTGTGCTGATTGCCAACACCGCCTCTCTGGAGGAGAATGACACCGCCTATACCGTCTTTTCCGGTCAGGAGCCTGCCACCTACGCCTGGAGCCGGGAGGAGTCCATCTCCCTGGAGGTGTTGTCCAACCGGCAGCTGCTGTTCTACGAGACGGAGCAGGGCGAGGATGGGGCCACGGTGCGCCTGGGCCTGTACGACCGGGAGCACAACCCGGTCAGCAGCACCAGCTTCACCGTGGAGGAACAATATGTCTGGCTGTACGGCACCCCCATCGTACTGCCGGAGGAGAACGCGCTGCTGATTCCGGTTCAAGGGGAGTCCCTGGACCTGTACTTCTACCGGTGGGACTATACCGACGACGGCGGCACACTGGAGGGGCTGGAGGTATCCGAGGCGGTCTACGCCGACCCCATGATCGCCGACGTGACGGACCGCTGGGACCCCGCCTATTTCCAGCCGGAGGACTGCCCGGCGGAGCTGGCGGACCTGCGGGCCAGGGCGGACGAACTGGAGGAGGAATATGGCCTGACCATTTATATTTCTGACGAGTGCCGGAACTTCCTGGGCAGCTATGCCATCACCGACCTGTCCGACCATGACACGGTGGCCTATGCCCTGGAGATATTGGAGGAGGAGCTGGCCAAGTATCCGGAGGACTTCTTCCGGCAGTTTGAGGACCAGTGGCTGGAGGGCATCGAGCTGTACCTGGCCGGCACCATCATCGGCATTGGGGACGGGGTGCTGGACTATGCCGGGGGCCTGCAAACCACCAAGGGCGGCTCCATCGTCCTGGCGGTGGACTGCTGCGTCCCGGAGGACCTGCGCACCGCTCTGCACCATGAGATCAGCCACGCCATTGAGATTCACCTGATGTTCAGCGACGCAGGAGGGGTGGATGAGGCGGTTTGGAACGAGCTGAACCCCTCCTCCCAGCAGTTCGGGGACTGCTACACCTATTCCTATGAAACCTTCGGCTACGAGACCTTCTATGGCTTTGTCTACGACCTGACCACCAGCAAAAATGTCTACTTCATCGACACCTACAGTCTGACCTTCCCCACGGAGGACCGGGCGCGGCTCTTTGAAAACGTGATGAGCGGCCGCAGCACCGTGGATTGGGCTTCCTGCCCCAACCTGCGGGCCTGGAACGCCATGCCCCCGGAAAAGCCGGACATCCTCTCCGCCTTTCTGGGCCGCATCACCCGGAACCTGTCCCTGGACCGCTACCGCCGCCGCCACGCCGCCAAGCGGGGCGGCGGGCTGGAGGCTATCGACCTGGAGCTGGACGATTGCAGCGCCGGCCCTGGGCTGGACAGCCACCTGGACGCCATCGCCACGGCGGAGGCCATCTCCGCCTTCCTCCGTGCCTCCGACCAGACCACCAGGGTGATCTTCCTGCGGCGCTACTGGTACGCCGATTCCATTCAGGAGATCGCCCGGCGGTACAACATCAGCGAGAGCAAGGTGAAGTCGCTGTTGTACCGCAGCCGGAAGCGGCTGCGCCGGTATCTGGAAGAGGAGGGCATTTCGGTATGAAGCATGAAAAGCTGTTGGACGCCATCGGCCAGGTGGACGACGACCTGGTGCGGGAGGCGGAGGAGGTGAAGGCGCTGGCCGTGCCCCACGCCTCCGGCCAGTGGAAACGGTGGACGGCCCTGGCCGCCGTGGCGGTGCTGGCGGTGGGGCTGTTCTGGGTCAGGGCCTGGGTGGACAGCGCCGTCAGCGCCGACACCGCCGGGTTCGTCACCGCGGAGGACAGCGCCTCCCAGGAGGCCGCCGAGGGGGACTACGTTCAGGAAAGCGCGGAGGCCGCCGAAGGGGAAGATACCCAGGAGGACGCGGAGGCCACCGAGGAAGTTACGCCCGTTGAATCGGAGGGCCTCCCCCTGCTGTCCGTCCAGGGCGCCGACGGTCAAACAACCGTGGAGGGGGAAACCCTGCAAACCGCGGCGGAGGACGCCCTCACCGAAGCCGATGGGGAAGACGGCATAGATGCCGCCAGCGACGAAACGGCGGAGGACACGGACGGCCTGAGCTCCGGCGACGCGGAGGACGGGTCGGGCCTGCCCACCGTGACCTATGACCCGGCCCTGGGGACGGTGACGCTGACCTTCGACGGGGAGGCCCCCGCTTCCGTCACCGCCGTCTGCACTTCGGCGGACAGCGGCGGGGAGACCGCCCTCACCGTCACAGACGGCGTGCTGACCCTGCCGGAGGGCGGCGGGAGCTGGCACGTTACCGTCACCGCTCAGTGGGAGAACGGGGAGAGCTGTGTCTATGTCTTTTGGGCGGAGCCGCTGGCATAGCGGTTTGCTCAGCCGTGGAAAGGCAGGCCAAATCGTTTACGGTTTGTTTCCCCTTTGCTTCCCTGTTGCACTTGCTTTTTCCGGCCCGGAGGGGGTATAATGGCCCCAGTCCCCCTTCCAGGAGCGTTGCAGAATGAAACAAAAGGTTTTTCGCGTGATACACATAATCGTCCGGGTCCTCTTCACCCTCTTTGCCCTGTGGGCCGTCCTCTTTATCTTCCGGAACAGTCTGGAGACCGCCGACCTGTCCTCCAGCCGCAGCACAGCGTTTACCGCCCTGTTGAACGGCGTCCTGAGCAGGCTGGGCATTTCCGCCCTGTCCGAAGGGGTGGTGCGGAAGCTGGCCCACTTTGCGGAGTTCGCCCTTCTGGGCTTCCTGCTGACCCTGTGCGTCCGGGTCTACACCCCCCACTATGTGCGCTACTGCTGCTGGCCGCTGCTGATTGGCCTGTGCGTGGCCGATTTGGACGAGACGATTCAGATCTATGTGGACGGGCGCAGCAGCAGCGTCATTGACGTGTGGATCGACTTTGGCGGGGTTTGCAGCGGACTGGCCGCCGGGCTCCTGCTGTGCGTCCTGCTGAGCCTGATTTTGTCCAGCTTCGGTTTCAGGCGGAAAAAATAGCGTCCCTGCTCTCATGGCAAAAAAAGCGCCGCCCCCTGTCCGAGACAGGGGGCGGCGTTATCTGTATTCGATTACTTGAGAAAGGGCGGGCTTATTCCGCGCCCTGCTTCACCGCCTCGGCGGCCTCCTCCTGGATCTCCTCCCAGTTGGAGAGCATGGGCTCCACATCCTTGCCCTTGATCTTCCGGTCCACATAGTTCTTTGTCAGCCGGTACACCAAGGGGGATAGGGCCAGCACGCCGATCAGGTTGGGGATCATCATCATGCCGTTCAGGGTGTCCGCGATGTCCCAGGCCAGGTTGTCGCCCATGACAGCGCCGCCGAAGATGGCAATCACGAAAATCACCCGGTACACGATGGTGTACTTCTCGCCGAACAGGAACTCACAGGCCTTGGTGCCGTAGTGGCTCCAGCCCAGCACGGTGGAGAAGGCGAAGAGCATGACGGCGATGGCCACAAAGGCCGCGCCGACCTGGCCGAAGTGCACGGAAAAGACGGTGCTCACCATGTTGGCCTTGGTCAGCTCCACCCCGGCGTACTCGGTGACGGCCACGCCGGTATCCAGATCCACCAGGCCGGAGGACAGGATGGAGAAGGCGGTCAGGGTGCAGACCACGATGGTGTCGGCAAAGACCTCAAAGATGCCCCACATGCCCTGGCGCACAGGCTCCCGGACGTTGGAGTTGGAGTGTACCATGACGGAGGAGCCGAGGCCCGCCTCGTTGGAGAACACGCCCCGCTTCATGCCCTGCTCGATGGCCAGCCGGATGCCGGAGCCGACGATGCCGCCGCCTACGGCCTTCATGGCGAAGGCGCCCTTGAAGATGGCGGTGAACACCGTCCCCACCTGGGTGATGTTGGTGCAGAAGATGACAATGGAGCCGACGATGTACAGCACCACCATGAAGGGGACGATTTTCTCCGTCACAGAGGCGATGCGCTTCAGGCCGCCCACGATGACCAGCCCCGCCACCAGCAGCACCACCACGCCGGTGACGGCGGTGGGGACGCCAAAGACGGACTGCATATTGCCGGAGATGGAGTTCACCTGGGTCATGTTGCCGATGCCGAAGGAGGCCAGGAAGCAGAACACGGAGAACAGCACCGCCAGCACAGAGCCCAGGGTCTTGCAGTGCTTTTTGGCCCCCAGGCCGTCCCGGAGGTAGTACATGGCGCCGCCGGACCACTCGCCGTCCTTATTCTTCCGGCGGAAGTAGATGCCCAGCACGTTTTCGGAGTAGTTGGTCATCATGCCGAAGAAGGCGATGACCCACATCCAGAACACGGCGCCGGGGCCGCCCACGATGATGGCCCCCGCCACGCCCACGATGTTGCCGGTGCCCACGGTGGCGGCCAGGGCGGTGCAAAGGGACTGGAACTGGGAGATGGACTTGTCCTTGGTGTGGCCCACCACTTCCTTATCCTTGAAGATGGCGCCGATGGTCATCTTCATCCAGTGGCCGATGTGGGTGATCTGGAAGAATTTGGTCAGGCAGGTCATCAGTATGCCCACCGCGGCCAACAGGATCAGGGCCGGCCAGCCCCAGACCACGTTGTTCACAGCGCTGTTGATGTTGGTAATCAGTTCAATCATGGGAATCCTCTCTTTCCGTTGCTGTGTCCTCGCCTCTGCCCACCGGGTTGCGGACAGTATAAAAAAGGACAGACCCCCAAAGGTCTGCCCTCAAGCGACAAACTGAAACCGGCGCGGAGGGAAACCCCCTCCCATCCTCCCGGATGCCGCCGCTCCTGCTCTGTCCTTTTGCCTGAGAGATTTGCAAGGGCTTCCACCCCGCATTGCACCTTCGGCCTCCGCGTCTTGCGCGGACTTCTCCAGAGTGCCATCCGCTTACAGTCCCGGTCTCCCCCTTGAGACCCCTGAGAGTGTTACTCCTTCGGTGGGCGGCGGGGCAACTGTGTACCGCCCTGTTTCCTGCAAGCATCTGCTGGCTATATGGGTCATTATACGCCCGGCCCGGTATTTTTTCAACCGTTTTTTCGGCGGAACGGATTTTTTTCTGTTTTCCACAAAGGTGCGGGGGGGGGGAATCCTCGGCCCCTTTTGTCTGCCTCTGTCAAAAATGCAAGTGTTCGGCCCTGAAATTGCATGCAAGTTTTTTTCGACAAACCTTCACTTTGCTCTTGTCAACCGCCGCCAAATCCGATACAATAAAAGGCGACTTGAGATAGATAAGGTGTGTGCCACTATGGAAAAGATTCCCTTTGTCAAGAAAGAGCAGCTGGAGGCCATCTGCGCCCAATATCCCACCCCCTTCCACCTGTACGATGAGGCGGGCATCCGGGCCACCGCCCGGGCCGTCCGGGAGGCGTTCTCCTGGAATCCGGGGTTTAAGGAGCATTTCGCGGTGAAGGCCACCCCCACCCCTCAGATTCTGGACATCCTCCGGGAGGAGGGCTGCGGTGTGGACTGCTCCTCCCTGACCGAGCTGATGATGAGCGAGCGCTGCGGCTTCCGGGGGGAGGAGATCATGTTCTCCTCCAACGAGACCCCCGCCGAGGAGTTTGTCAAGGCCGCCCAGCTGGGTGCCGTCATCAACCTGGACGACTACACCCATATCGACTTCCTGCAAAAGACCATCGGCTACATTCCGGAGACCATCTCCTGCCGCTTCAACCCCGGCGGCGTGTTTCAGCTGGGGGAGAGCAAGGAGGGCTTTCAGGTCATGGACAACCCCGGCGACGCCAAGTACGGCTTCACCCGGCTCCAGCTCTTTGACGGCTTCAAAAAGCTGAAGGCCATGGGGGCGAAGCACTTCGGCCTCCACGCCTTCCTGGCCTCCAACACCATCTCCAATGACTACTACCCTGCCCTGGCCGGTCAGCTCTTCCGGCTGGCGGTGGAGCTGGAGCGGGAGACCGGCTGCGACATCGACTTCATCAATCTGTCCGGCGGTGTGGGGGTGGACTATCGCCCGGAGCAGCCCGCCAACGACATCTACGCCATCGGCGAGGGGGTGCGGCAGCAGTATGAGGCCATCCTGGTGCCCGCCGGGATGGGGGATGTGCGCATCCTCACCGAGATGGGCCGCTATATGCTGGCCTCCCACGGCTGTCTGGTGACCCGCGCCATCCACGCCAAGCATACCTATAAGGAGTACATCGGGGTGGACGCCTGCGCCGCCAACCTGATGCGCCCCGCCATGTACGGCGCGTACCACCACATCACCGTCATGGGCAAGGAGGACTGGCCCTGCGACCACAGGTATGACGTGGTGGGCAGCCTGTGCGAGAACAACGACAAGTTCGCCATTGACCGGATGCTGCCGCGGATCGACACCGGCGACCTGCTGGTGATTCACGACACCGGGGCCCACGGCTTCTCCATGGGCTACAACTACAACGGCCGCCTCCGTTCGGCGGAGCTGCTGCTCCAGGAGGACGGCAATGTGCGTATGATTCGCCGGGCAGAGACCCCGGAGGACTACTTCGCCACTTTGATTTGGGATAAAGACTGACGAAGAGCGGAAAAACTTCAAAAAACACGGGTGTATCGCCGGAAAACGGCGAAACACCCGTGTTCTGTTTGGAATGGGGCCGCGCTGTCTCAGGTCAGCTCAAAGGCCGCAAAGTCGATCGCGCCTGCGCCGCGATACCGGAAGTACAGGGGCTTTACGCCGTCCTCTATGTTCATCCGCCCATGATACTCGGCGTAGTCCTGCGTGGGCTTCAAAGGGATGCTGGCGGCGACAGTGCGGAAGGTGGGGGTGTCGGACACCTGCATGGTGCCGCCGTCCCCTTTCACCCGGACGGCCACGCCGGTGACGTGCCGCAGGTCGAAGTATTTGAACCCGGCCACGGCGTCGGCCTGCATATTGGCGATGTACTGGTCGCCGTCCCCCTCCCGGTCCCCGCCGGTCTGGGTGAAGTAGGGGTGGCCTTTCATCCGCCGTCTCAGGCCGCTGACGTCCACCCGTTCGACCCCGTCCCTGCTCCACAGGTTGCAGGCGATTCTGGCCTCGTACCGGCCGGTGCCCCGCAGCGGGCCGCCGTTCAGGCCGCAGCTGGTGACCTCCGCCTGCCGGAAGGAGCCGTCAGGATTGCGCACCAGCTTCTCCACGCAGGCCTGGCGGGAGTAAGAGTGCCGGTTGGTCTGCCGGTGGTAGAAGATGTACCAGTCCTCGCCCAGGTGGAGCAGCCCGCCGTGGGTGTTGCCCAGGTAGTTGGTGCCCTTTTTCTCGTCCTCGTTGCCGTCCAGGAACAGGTCGCCAATGCTGACCAGGGTGCCGCCGTAGACGAAGCCGCCGTCCGGCCGGTCACTGGTGGCGTAGCACAGCTCATGGTTGTGCCGGGAGGAGTAGACGAAGATGTAGGTGTCCCCATCCTTCCGGATGGAGCTGGCCTCAAAGAACTCGTGGTTGGGGTAGGAGCCTGGCCCCTCCTTGGGGAACAGCAGCTTGGGTTCTGTTTTGATGGTCAGCATATCCTGCTCCAGCTCCATCACGGTGCCGCCCTCGTTCTTCAAGTTTACGCCGCCGGTGAGGATGGCTGAGGTGGTCAGATACAGCCCGGAGTACAGCCAGACGCTGCCGTCGTCGTCCACCAGAACGCCGGGGTCAAAGGGGAAGTGGTCCCCCCTTCCTCCGGCCCCAGACGGTGCCGTCCGGATAGTGCACATGGCCCAGGAACTCGTATTGCCCTGCCGGGGTGTCGCAGACGGCCACCCCCATGACGCCCATGAAGTCGTAGGCGTAATACAGGTAATACCGCCCGTCCGGCCCCTGGCAGACGTCCGGCGCAAAGAGCAGCCGCATGCCCAGAATATTCTTCGGGTCCTGCTTCCGCCGGTAAATGACCCCTTCGTTCCGCCAGTCGGACAGGTCGTCCACCGGGGCGGACCAGCAGACGTAGTCATTGACGCAGAAGATGGGGGCGTTGAATCGGTCATGGGAGCCGTAGACATAGACCCGGTCCCCAAACACATGGGGTTCGCCGTCCGGGACGTACTCCCAGGAGGGCAGATAGGGATTGTATGCTTGTTGTTTCATAGATTCCTCTCCTGTCTGTGCATAGACCCGGCGGTGGAGTGATGACGCAGCGCCGCCCGGCGATGGGAAAAGGCCGCCGCCCTTACGAGCGGCGGCCAGAGGGGCCGCAGAGGGAGGCGGCCCCCGGTATGGGTGTTAATAGGTCAGGCCGAAGTTCAGCTCGTAGTAGTTGCCTGCGGCGTCCCGGTAGGCGTAGGCTTTGCTGTTTTCGTCCTTCAGCTCGTCGGGCATATACTGGTCCTTGTCATAGCCCGGCACATCGTTGGGGCTGACGCAGACGCCGTTTTTATTAACGGCCAGCACCGCGTCGTTCTTGGGCAGGGTGATGGGCAGCTTGCCGGTGGGGGTGAAGCGGCCGAACATCACGTCCAGGGTGGCGGAGGGATAGGTGTCAAACCCGGCGGTCAGCGCGTCGGCATACCGCTCCACATTGCCCACCATCCAGGCCAGGGGGAAGTTGACGTTGGCGATGACCTTGCCGCCGTTTGCGTGGACCGCCGCGGCGATGTCGGGGATGCGGTTGGCGCCGGAGAGGGTGGTCTCCAGGTGGGTGGTGTCCAGGGGGCAGCCCTTTTCGTCCACGTCGGGAACCGTCTTGTCCTCGCAGATGTCAATCTCCAGATAGCCGGGGGTGGCGCTGAAATAGTTGCCGGAGGAGGGGCTGACCATCAGGATGGCGTAGTCCGCCTGGGCGGGGTCGTCGGTGAGGGAGCAGTCCCCAGCCACCATCTCCTTCAGGGCGGCGGTGGCGGCGCTGGCGTCGCCCTTGGCGAAGGCCTCCACATAGACCTTTTTGCCTGCCAGCTTGTCCGCCGTCAGGGGCAGCACGTCCTGGTTCTTCAGCAGGACGACGCTCTTCCGGTGGGTCAGGGCGGCCTCGTCCCAGTCGGCCTGGTTGGCCACCACTTCCACCGCGTTGGCGGGGTCGGCATAGGGGTTCTCGAACATGCCCTGCTGGAACAGCTCGGTGAGGGTGCGGGAGACGGCCCGGTTCAGGCTCTCGTCGGTCAGCACCAGATCTTCCTTTTGGAAGCCTTCCGGCACGGGATGGGTGTCATAGTAGCCGTTAGTGGCCCGGTCATAGGCCTCCCGGCCCACTTCGTTGTCGAACAGGCCGCTGATAACGTCCACACCGGACTGGGTGACGGCGTAGCCCACCCGCTCAGGCTTGTCCAGGGCCTCCACGCCCCAGCACATATTGTGGACGATGCCGGTGTCGGAGTTGATGTAGCCGTCAAAGCCCATCTGTCCCCGGAGGATCTTGTCAATGAACACCTTATTGTAGGCGAAGCCGTAGGGGTTCAGCTCCACGCTGTCGCCGTTCATGTCGGTCTGAGGGGCGCTCTTGGCGGCGGCGGGCTTGGAGTAGTAGGGCATAATGGAGGCGGCGTGGTACTTCACGGCGGGCTGGAAGGTGGGGATGTGGTACTTCTGGAGGGAGCCTTCCGTGGCGTAGACGTTCCACTGGCCGGCGGCATAGTGGGGGTCGAAGCCGTTTTCACGGGCGCCGCCGCCGGGGAAGTGCTTCACCGTCATGGAGACGCCGTCGGGGGTGACGCCGTTCTCGCTGCCCTGGATGCCGGGGATCAGCCGCTCAAAGATGGCGGTGATCAGCTCCGGGTCCTCGCCAAAGGTGCCGAAGGTCCGCTGCCAGCGGGGGTCGGACACCACATCGGCCATGTACATATAGCCCTTTTTCAGGCCGCAGGCGTTCCACTCCCGGCGGACGCAGTCGGCAAACTTGTCGATGATGTCCAGGCTGTCGCCCTTGACGGCGGCGGCGATGCCCAGGGTGCCGGGCCAGGTGGCAAAGACGCCGGAGGCGTCGTTCATGCCAAAGACCACCTCGCCGTTCTCGTTCCGGGAGTTGGAGGCCACGCTGACGGGGACAAAGTGGTCGCACTGCTCCGCCACGGCGTGGAGCTGGTTCAGCCAGTCCGCCATATCATCCGGCGTGGCGTTGGCCCGGAGAATCAGGTGGCGGGAGAACCAGTCCTTGATCAGGGTGGTGGTGCCGGGCAGATGCTGCTCACCAAAGATGGTCTTGCCGTTCATCTCGGCGTCGTCCAGGATGCCGGATTCGTCGGTGATAAACTGATGGTCGGGCACCGGGCAGGGATACTTGGGCCCCATGCGCCAGTCCGAGATGAAGAGCTGGGCGATCTTTTCGTCCACGGTCAGGGTCTTGACATAGGCTGCGGCCCGCTCCGCCGGGGACAGCCGCCAGTCGTTCACCGCCGTCACCTGGCCGGAGCCGTCGATGTCCTTAAAATAGAGGCCATCCTGCTCGATGACGTCCCGGGAGACGGTGCCGATGGTGGGGCCGTTGGGGTTCTGGTAGCGCTTGACCTGTTCGCTTGCTTTTGGACTCATGGTACATTCCTCCTTGCTGGCCGGATGGGGTCCGGCCTGGCTGATTGGTATGGCAGGTTTCCTTGCACATTGGAAAATCTAATTAAAACCTATTTTATATTCTAGCACAAGAGAGACGGATATGCCATGATTTTCTTGCTTGATTTTAGCACTTTTTACCGATGTTTTTGGAGCGGGACGGGTAGGCGCTCCGGCGGAGAGCCCGGTGTGCCGGCGGCGCAAAAGGGACACACGGGCGCGGCGGGAGGGCGGACGGCGTTCCCGCCGCGTTTTTTCGCCCTGCCGGTGGCGGAAATGTTGTGAAAAGGGCGAGTTTAATTGGTTTCAGGGTGGGAAGTTTGGCAATTTTGCTATTGACGGCGAGCAATCTGATTTGCTATGATAACCATACTTACATTACCATGCGCTGATTTTGTTTCGGCGATGGAAGGAATGTACGGTGACTTAGGGGACCTTGGGGAGGATATTCACAATGACGGTGAAAGAAGTTACGGTTAAGAACGAAAAAGGCCTCTGTACAGAGTCCGCTTCCTATTTTATTCAGCGGGCAAACGAATTTGTCAGCTCCATCTGGGTGGAGCAGGATGAGCGCCGGGTGAATGCCAAGAGCCTGCTGGGGGTTCTGTATATGGGCATCATGTGCGGCGCCACCATTCGTCTGATCGCCCACGGCCCGGATGAGAAGGAAGCAATCGAGGGCCTGGTTGAAATTCTGGAGGATCGGGCTGACGACTGAGCAGTTGGTCTGGCCTTCCGATGCGCAAACTGGAAAAGCACCGCGCCGCGGTGCTTTTTTTCTACCGGTGACAGAGCGATGACAAAGGATGAATTGAAGGAAAAGGCCCATTCGCTGCCCTTGCAGCCGGGGGTCTATATTATGATGGACCGCTCCGGCGAGGTGATCTATGTGGGCAAGTCCCGGGCCTTAAAGAACCGGGTCAGCCAGTATTTCAACAACCTGGCCAGCCACAACAGCAAGACCCGGGCCATGGTCAGCCAGATCGACCACTTTGATTATATCCTGGCCGACAGCGAGTTTGAGGCCCTGGTGCTGGAAAACTCCCTCATCAAGCGCCACAAGCCCAGGTACAACATCCTGCTGAAGGACGATAAGGGCTACCCCTATATCCGCCTGTCGGTGAAGGACGCCTATCCCCGCTTCTCCCTGGCGGGGCGGGTGGCCCAGGACGGGGCGAAGTACTTCGGCCCCTACGGCAGCCGGGGCAGCAGCTATGAGATCATCAAAACCGTCTCCGCCGCCCTCCGCCTGCCCACCTGCAAGAAGCAGTTCCCCAGGGACATCGGCAAGGAGCGGCCCTGCCTGAACCACCATATCGGCAGCTGCGACGGCTGGTGCCGGGGGGAGCCGAATCAGGAGGAGTACCGGCTCCGCATCCAGCAGGCCATCCGTCTGCTGGAGGGCAAGTTCAGCCAGGTGGAGCAGGAGCTGGAGGCGGAAATGCAGAAGGCCGCCGAGGAGCTGCGCTTTGAAAACGCCGCCGAGCTGCGGGACAGGCTCCGGGCCATCCAGCTTTTGGGGACAAAGCAAAAGGTGGTGGCCGGGGCTCATGCGGACACCGATGTGGTGGGATACTACCGGGGGGACGCCAAGTGCGGCTTCGTGGTGCTGCACTTCCTGGAAGGGGAGCTGGCGGAACGGGAGACCCGGTTGCTGGCCACCCCCATGGAGGAGGACGACGGGGAGATCCTCTCCGCCCTGCTGAACCAGACCTATGGGGAGCGGGGCAACCTGCCCAGAACGATTTACCTGCCCCTGGAGCCGACAGCCCGGGAGAGCATGGAGCAGTGGTTCTCCGAAAACGGCGGGCATAAGGTGGAGCTGCTCCTCCCGAAGCGGGGGGAGAAGGTGCGGCTGGTGGAGATGGCCTGCAAAAACGCCCGGGACGAGGTGGAACGGGCCACCACCAAGGAGGAGCATCAGAACAAACTGCTGGAGCTGTTTGGCAGTATGCTGGGGCTGGAGGATACCCCCCGCCGCTTTGAGTCCTACGACATCTCCAACACCGGCAGCGCGGACATCGTGGCCTCCATGGTGGTGTTCCAGGACGGAAAGCCGCTGAAATCGGCCTACCGCCGGTTCCGCCTCCGGGATATGGACGGGCCGGACGACTACGCTTCTCTCGACCAGGTGCTGACCCGCCGGTTCCAGCGGTATCTGGACGGGGACGAGAAGTTTGCCCCCCTCCCCGATGTGATTTTGATGGACGGCGGCCTGGGTCAGGTCCATGTGGCGGTGCAGGTGGTGGAGCGGATGAATATCTCCGTCCCCGTGTTCGGCATGGTGAAGGACGACCGGCACCGCACCCGTGCCCTGGTGGCCCCGGACGGCCGGGAGATCGGCATCCAGCAGAACCAGAGCATCTTCGCCCTGGTGGGCCGGGTGCAGGAGGAGGTCCACCGTTTTGCCATCACCTACCACCGGGAGAGCCATGCGAAAAGCACCGTGGCCTCGTCGCTGGAGACCATCCCCGGCGTGGGGGAGGCCCGGCGCAAGGCCCTGCTAAGACAGTTTAAAACCATGAAGGCCATCCGGGCGGCCAGCTATGAGGAGCTGTGCCAGGTGGTGCCGAAGCCGACGGCCCTGACGGTCTGGCAGCGGTTCCACCCGGCGGAGGACGTTTCGGACGGCGAGACGACAAAGGAGGAATGACCCATGCGGGTGATTACCGGTACGGCCAGGGGCCGGAAGCTGGGGGAGCTGACGGGGAGCGATACCCGCCCCACCTATGACCGGGTGAAGGAAGGCATCTTTAACACCATTCAGTTTGACATCGAGGGGCGGAACGTGCTGGACCTGTTCGGCGGCACCGGACAGCTGGGCATCGAGTGCCTGAGCCGGGGGGCGGCCAAATGTGTCTTTGTGGATCAGCGGCGGGATGCGGTGAAGCTCATTCATGAAAACCTCCGCACCACCGGGCTGGAGCAGAACGCCACCGTGCAGATGGGGGACGCCATCGCCTACCTGAACACTGCCAGGGAGAAGTTTCACCTGATTTTCCTGGACCCGCCCTATGATTCCGGCCTGCTGGAGGCCGCGCTGAAAAAGATCGCATCGATTGACATTCTGGCCGAGAATGGTATAATTATCTGTGAAAGCAGGTATGAACAGCAGCTGCCGGAGCTGCCGGAGCCCTATACCAGGAGCCGGGACTATAAGTACGGCAAGATCAAGGCCACATTTTACCGGAGGGAGACCCGGGGCTGACCGGCCCTGTTCCATGAAAAAAAGATAAATTGGGGGAATTTGTATGGCAAACAGTGTGAAAGATTCATTGAACCAGCTTTATCAGATGATTGATGACGCCAAGAGCAGCTTTGGCGGCTCCTGCAAAATTGACCGGGATAAGGCGCTGGACATTTTGGACGAAGTGCGCAACAAATTCCCGGTGGAGGTGGAGCAGGCCCGAAAAATCGTCGCCACCCGGACGGAGTACCTGAATCAGGCCCAGGCTGAGGCGGAGAAGGTGCTGCGTCAGGCCCAGGAGGAGGCCGAACGCACCAAGCGCCAGGCCCAGGAAGAGGCCGACCGTATGGTGGATCAGAGCGAGATTCAGGTGCGCATCAACGCCAAGGTGAACGAGGTGCTGCGGGACACCGAGAAGCGCACCAGAGAGATGGTGCGCCAGGCCCAGGATCGGGGCCAGGAGATCGCCGCCCAGACGGAGAAGCAGACCGCTGAGGCCAAGGCTGCCGCCAACACCTACTGTGACGAGAGCCTGCGCCACAGCGAGGAGGCCCTGACCCAGGCCCTGACGGAGATTCGCCAGGCGCGGGTGAAGTTCAACCAGATCTCCGGGGCGGGGGGACAGGCCCAGGCCCCCAAAAAGGTGCCCTACGATGCGGAAAAGGACGAGGCGTAAGGCCCCCTGCACAGGTCAACAGAGATTCCAAAAACTGCCGGTCACACAGGCGACCGGCAGTTTTTTGCGCAGTTATGGGCGGCGTTCGGCCCGTTCCAGCCCCTCCGCGACGGCCAGAGCCGCCGCCTGAATCCCCTCCGCAATCAGGGGCAGCGGCAGGGAGGGGGCGCCGGGCCGGTCCAGCACCTGCTCACAGGCGTAGGGTACGTGGAGGAAACCGCCCTGCACGCCGGGATACCGCTCCTCCAGCAGCCGCAGCAGGCAGTACATGGTGGTGTTGCAGACATAGGCCCCCGCCGAGTAGGACAGGCTGGCGGGAATCCCAGCCCGACCGATGGCCGCCGCTATCGCCTTCACCGGCACGGTGGCGAAGTAGGCCGCCGGACCCTCCGGGCAGATGGGGACGCCGCCGTATTGGATGCCGTCGTTATCCGGAAGGGCGGCGTCCTTCCAGTTGATGGCCACCAGCTCCGGGGTCAGCCCGGTGCGCCCGCCCGCCTGACCGATGCACAGCACCCCGTCCGGCCGCACCTCCTCCACCGCCTGGGCCAGCAGCCCGGCCACCCGGTCATAGGCCACCGGCAGCCGCCGTTTGACCAGGCGCACCCCCTCTGCCCGGTCAGGGAGCAGGGTCAGCGCCTCCCAGGAGGGGTTGAACGTGTCCGCCCCGAAGGGGGCGAAGCCGGTCAGCAGAATGGTTTTCATGGGTGTACTCCTTTCCTTTGCAGAAAAAGCCCTCCGGCAGGGGAACTCCCCCGCCGGAGGGCCTTCGTTTAGGTTTGCGTTACTGGGCCGCCTGCTGTTCCTCAGCGGGGGCGCGTCCAGCCTGAATCCTGTCAAAGACCCAGGTAACCAGCAGCACCACCAGCACGGCGAACAGGGTGGACACCAGACGGAACACCCCGTACCAGATGCGGGCGGTGGAGTTCAGGGTGCAGGCAACCAGAATCAGCGTCACGCAGCCGATGCGGGCGTTGATGTAGGGCACCCCGGCCAGCTTGCACAGGAACAGGGTCAGCAGCACACCGACCACGATCATCAGCATTTCCACCCAGTCGTTGCCGATGACGCAGTCCAGGGCGATGATGACGATGGCGACGATGCCGCCGATGGCGGTGATGATCAGACGGTTGATGCCTGCCCTCAGACTGACCTTGGTGTTGTCCTGGCAGCACAGGAAGCAGGAGATGCAGCAGGTCATCTTTTGCAGGATCTCCAGGGAGTAGTTCCCCCAGGTGAACTTGATGCCTGCCACGTCGGCCAGCAGCATGGCTGCGGTGTAGCAGATCAGGACGCTGACAGCCATGCGCACGTCCAGCAGGGTGATAGTTGCTTTCTCTTTTTCGGGTTTCATGGTATGTTTCTCCTCTGTTTTTCGTCACCCAACCGGCAGAGAACCTGTTGGCGGCGATGAACGGGGAGCATCGCACGAACAGAGAAATCTCAGGCACGTTGGGCAGTATTCTGCCCCCGGCCCTCGGGCCGGGGTAAGCAGCGTTCTGATAGCGGGGATTTGGGGGCGCTGACGCCCCTCGCACTCCCTTACAGTGCCTGATTTGTGACGGATTGTTACAGGGCCTTGACGATCTCGGCAGTGTCCATGGCAATCATCAGCTCCTCATTGGTGGGGATGACCAGCACCCGCACCTGGGAGCCTGCGCCGGAGATGTCCACCTCGGCGCCCCGGAGCTGGTTCTTCTCCTGGTCGATGGGGGTGACGCCCATGAACTCCAGGCCGGAGGTCATCTCGGTGCGGAGGGCGGGGCTGTTCTCGCCCACGCCGGCGGTAAAGACGATGGCGTCCACCCCGCCCATGGCGGCGGCATAGGAGCCGATGTACTTCTTCACGTCATAGCAGAACATCTGCTTGGCCAGGGCGGCGCGGTGGTTGCCCGCGGCGTCGGCGGCGTCCAGGTCCCGGAAGTCAGAGGAGACGCCGGAGACGCCGGCCACGCCGGACTTCTTGTTCAGGATGTTCATCATGGTCTTCATGTCCACGTCGTACTTGTTCATGATATACTCCATGACGCCGGCGTCCATGTCGCCGGAGCGGGTGCCCATGGGCAGGCCGGCCAGGGGGGTCAGGCCCATGGAGGTGTCCACGCTCTTGCCGTTCTTCACGGCGCAGATGGAGGAGCCGTTGCCCAGGTGGCAGGTGATGATCTTCAGCTCCTCAATGGGTTTGCCCAGCATGGCGGCGGCCCGGGCGGAGACGAAGCGGTGGCTGGTGCCGTGGAAGCCGTAGCGGCGCAGCTTGTCGTTCTCATAATACTCATAGGGGATGGCGTACATATAGGCCACTTCGGGCATGGTCTGGTGGAAGGCGGTGTCAAACACGGCCACCTGGGGCACGGCATCCCCCAGCACGGCGGTGCAGGCGTTGATGCCGATGATGTTGGCGGGGTTGTGCAGCGGGGCCAGGGGGTTGCAGGCCTCCACAGCCTTCATCATGTCCGGCGTGATCAGGGCGGAGGCGGCGAAGGACTCGCCGCCGTGGACGACCCGGTGGCCCACAGCGTCAATCTCACTCATGGAGGAGAGCACGCCGTTCTCAGGGTCCACCAACGCGTTCAGCACAGCCTGGATGGCCTCGGAATGGGTGGGCATGGGGACATCCACCGCGTTCAGGGGGGACTTGCCCTCCACGGCGGGCTTGTAAGTAAATTTGCCGTCAATGCCGATCCGCTCGCACAGGCCCTTGGCCTTCAGCACACCGGTTTCGGGGTCCAGCAGCTGATATTTCAGGGAAGAGCTGCCAGCGTTAATCACCAGAATATTCATGTTTGAATCGACTCCTTTACATCTTTTGCAGCTTGCATGGGGCATAGGGCTTGTGTTATACTCATACAAGGTTATACGCAAGACTATTATACAACGTTTCTAAAAAAGGGACAAGCAATTTTTGCTAAAAAGTCAGGACAGAAGGGCAACTTTTTTGCGGCGGTGAGGGGATATGGAAATTGTTGGCATTGTGGCGGAGTTTGACCCCTTCCATCGGGGCCACGCCTGTCTGCTCCGGCAGGTCAGGGACGCCTTTCCGGGGTGCGCCATTGCGGTGGCCATGAGCGGCAGCTTCACCCAGCGGGGGAGCCCGGCGGCGGTGTCCAAACAGGACCGGGCGGAGATGGCCATGACCTGCGGGGCGAACCTGGTGCTGCTCCTGCCCGTCACCTTCGCCTGCGCCTCCGCCGAGCGGTTCGCTCGGGGCGGGGTGGCCCTGCTGCGGAGGGTGGGGGTCACGGTGCTGGCCTTCGGCAGCGAGTGCGGCGACCTCACCCGGCTCCAGCGGGCGGCGGACGCCCTGGAGACGGAGGACTACCGCCGGCAGCTGCGGGAGGAGCTGGCCGGGGGCCGCTCCTTTGCCGCCGCCCGGGAGCGGGCGGTGGCGAAGCTCATCGGGGAGGATGCCCAGGTGCTCCGCCAGCCCAACGACCTGCTGGCGGTGGAGTATCTCCGGGCCCTCCGGGGCACCGGCATCCGCCCCTTCCCCGTCCGGCGGCAGGGGGCGGCCCATGACAGCGGAGCGCTGGAGGGGGAGGTGGTGTCCGCCTCCGCCCTGCGGGGGCTGCTGTATCAGGGGCAGTTCCGGGCGGCGGCGGAGAAGATGCCGGCGGCGGCGGGAGAACTGCTGCTGCGCTGTGCCGGGGAGGGCAGGCTCCCCGCCGACCTGAACCGGTGCGACCGGGCGGTGCTGGCCGCCCTCCGCCGGGCCACGCCGGAGGACTTCGCCCGCCTGCCCGACGTGTCGGAGGGGCTGGAGCATCGGCTCTACCGGGCGGCCCGGGAGGCCGTCTCTCCGGAGGATTTCTGCCGCCGGGCCAAAACGAAGCGCTACGCCTACGCCCGGCTCCGGCGCATCCTGCTCTACTGCTGGCTGGGCGTCACACGGGAGGACTGCCCGGCGGAGCCGGCCTTTGTCCAGGCCCTGGCCCTGGACGAGGGGGGCCGCCCCCTGCTGCGGCGGCTCCGGGGCCAGGACGGCCCGCCCCTGATCGTGCGCCCGGCGGAGGGGAAACGCCTCACCGGCCTCGCGGGGGAACAGTTCCGGCTGGAGAACCGGGCGGACGACCTGTGGGGCCTCTGCCTGCCGGAGCCCCTGCGGGGCGGCTGGAGCTGCCTGGAGGGGCTGCGCAGGGCGGAACGATGAGAGAAATCCTGCATTTTACGCAAAAAATCGGTTCCCATTTTCAACCAGATGTGGTATACTATTTAATAACTGTCTGCCTTTGCTTCTGAGAAAAATATACGGGAGGGAACAGTATGAAAAATAAAGTCACTGTCACCGTCGCGGGCCGGAACTATATCCTGTCCAGCGCGGATAACGCCGCCTATGTGGAGAAGGTGGCTGCCTATGTGGACGCCCAGATGACGGAGCTGAAGGGGGATTCCCGGGCCTCCGCCCTGGATGTGGCGGTCATGACCGCCCTGAACGTGGCGGATAACTATTACCATGCCGTTGCCTCCAACGAGGATCTGCGCCGCCAGCTGAAGGAGGCCCTGGAGGAGAAGGGCAAGCTGGACAGCCAGCTCAGCGAGGCCAAGCGGGAGATCGTTCGCCTCCAGCTGGGCAAGAAGTGAGCCTTTCCCGCCTATGATGGAGCTGCTATCCCCTGCCGGCGGGCAGGAGGCGCTCGTTGCCGCAGTGCGCAGCGGGGCGGACGCCGTCTACCTGGGTTCCGGCAACTTTAACGCCCGCCGGGGGGCCGCCAACTTTGACGACGCTGCCCTCAGGGAGGCGGTGGACTTCTGCCACCTCCGGGGGGTGAAGGTCTACCTGACCCTGAACACCCTGCTGGGGGACGGTGAGCTGGCGGAGGCCGCCCGGCTGGCCGCCTACGCCAGCGCGTTGGGCATCGACGCGGTGCTGGTGCAGGATTTGGGGGTGGCCGCCGTGGTGGGGCGGGTGGCCCCGGACCTGCCCCTCCACGCCTCCACCCAGATGACGGTGCACGCCCTGGACGGGGTGAAGGCCGCCGCCGACCTGGGCATGACAAGAGTGGTGCTGAGCCGTGAGCTGTCCCGGGACGCCATCGCCCACATCTGCGCCCACAGCCCGGTGGAGATTGAGGTATTTGTCCACGGGGCGCTGTGTATGTGCTACTCCGGCCAGTGCTTCCTCTCCTCCGTCATCGGCGGGCGCAGCGGCAACCGGGGGATGTGCGCCCAGCCCTGCCGCCAGCCCTACGGCTGGGGGAACCGGGGGGAGGGCTATCCCCTGTCCCTGAAGGACATGAGCCTGGCGGGGTATTTGCAGGAGCTGGAGGACATGGGGGTGGCCTGCGCCAAAATCGAGGGCCGGATGAAGCGGCCGGAGTATGTGGCCATCGTCACCCGCATCTACGCCGCCGCCTTAAAGGAAAAACGCAGCCCCACCCGGGAGGAGCTGGAGCAGCTTCGGCTGGCCTTCTCCCGTCAGGGCTTTACAGACGGATACTATCAGGGCCGCACCGGCCCGGAGATGTTCGGCGTCCATGAGAAGGAACCGCTGCCGGAGCAGCTCTTTGCCGAGGCCCGGAAGGGCTATCAGCGGGAGGTGCCGCTGGTGCCGGTGCGGCTGTCCGCCAGAGTGGAGGCGGGGAGCCCTGTTGCCGTCACAGTGGAGGACAGGGACGGCCACTGTGCCGCCGTCACCGCCCCGCCGCCGGAGGCCGCCCTCCATCGCCCCGTCACGGCGGAGCAGCTGGAGGGGCAGCTTGCCAAAACCGGCGGCACCCCCTATTTCTGCCAGACTGCCCGGGCGGAGGTGGGGGAGGGACTGTCCCTCCCCGTCTCCCGGATGAACGCCCTGCGGCGGGAGGCGTTGGACGCCCTTTCCCGGCAGCGGGTGGCCCTGCCGGAGCGGCGGAAGGGGGCCTATCTCCCCTGCCCCAAAATAGAGAACGGAAGGGAGCCGTGCCGCTTCACCCTGTCCTGCGCCAGAGCGGAGCAGGTGACGGAGGAGCTGCTGGCCCTGCGTCCCGCGCTGGTGGCGCTGGATTTGGAGGCCATGCTCCGGGCAAAGGACCAGGTGGACCGGATGCAGGCCCTGGGCATCACCCCGGCGGTGACGCTGCCCCGCATCCTGTGGGACAGGGAGCGGGAGGGCTGCCTGAACCGGCTGACCACCCTGCGGCGCTGGGGGGGGGTGGACACGGCTTATGTATCCACCCTGGCCGGGATGGCGCTGGCGCGGGAGGCCGGGTTCCCGGTGGTGCGGGGAGACTTCGGCCTGGGCGTGTACAATTCGGAGACCCTTTCTGAGCTGAAACGGCTGGGCTTTGCCTCCGCCGTGCTGTCCTTTGAGCAGCGGCGGGAGCGGGTGCGGGATCTCGCCAAATGCCTGGACACGGAGCTGCTGGTCTACGGCCGCCTGCCGCTGATGATCACGGAGAACTGTATTGTGAAAAACCGCACCGGCAAATGCACGGAGGGCTGTAAGCAGGCCCCCTCCCTCGTGGACCGGAAGCGGATGCGTTTCCCGGTGGTGCGGGCCTACGGCTGCCGGAACGAGATTTTAAACGCCGTCCCCCTGTTCCTGGCGGATAAGCCGGAGACCTATGCCCATGTGGGGCTGTGGGCGGCCCGGCTCCGGTTCACCACGGAGACGGGGGCGGAGTGCGCCCGCATGCTGGCCCGCTATCTGGGCCGAAACGACGATATGCCGCAGGCCTACACCCGGGGGCTGTACTTCCGGGAGGTGGAGTAAAAGCCTGCCAAAGCGAGGATACACTGTGATGGAACTGAAAATCAAAGCACTTTCGGACAAAATCGGCCGGGACATCCCCGTGCCCTACTACGCCAGCGCCGGGGCCGCCGCCATGGACCTTCACGCCTGCATGGAGGAGGCCGTGACCATCGCCCCCGGACAGCGGGCCACCATCCACACCGGCTTCGCCATCGCCCTGCCGGACGCGGGGTATGTGGCGCTGATCTTCGCCCGCAGCGGCCTGGGGACGAAGTACGGCATCGCCCCCGCCAACTGCGTGGGGGTCATCGACAGCGACTACCGGGGGGAGATCATGGTCTGCCTGGCCAACTCCGGCGACGCCCCCTACACCGTCCGGCCGGGGGACCGCATCGCCCAGATGGCCATCCTCCCCGTGGCCCAGGCGAATATCCGGCTGGTGGAGGATTTGGACGAGACGGAGCGGGGGGCCGGCGGCTTCGGCTCCACCGGGAAATAAGTGATTCAGGTTCAGTTAAGAAGGGAAGCGTATCATGAAACTGATTTTGGCATCCCAGTCTCCCCGCAGGAAGGCCCTGCTGGAGCAGATGGGCTTCCGGGATTTTGAAACCATCCCCGCCCAGGGGAAGGAGGAGGCGGACCCCACCCTCCCGCCGGAGGAGTATGTGGAGCGTCTGGCCCTCCACAAGGCCAGAGAGGTGGCGAAGGATCAGGGCGAGGACGCCGTGGTCATCGGCGCGGACACCGTTGTGGTGCTGGACGGCCACATTCTGGGCAAGCCCAAGAACGCGGCGGAGGCGCTGCAAATGCTGAACGCCCTGTCCGGCCGCAAGCATCTGGTCCATACCGGCGTGGCCGTGGTCTGCGGCGACGAGGTAGAGCTGCGCCACGAGACCACCAAGGTCACCTTCTGCACCCTGACCCAGCGGGAAATGCTGGCCTACATCGCCACCGGCGAACCCATGGACAAGGCCGGAGCCTACGGCATCCAGGGCCGGGGCGCCCTCTTTATTGACAAGATTGAGGGAGATTATTATAATGTAGTGGGGCTGCCCATCAGCTGCCTGAACCGTATGCTGGGCCGCTTTGGGGTGCAGTCCATCTGAAATCGCAGTTATCGTCTGACGCGGACGCCCCGGCGTTTCGCAGGAAGGGACGTTTTACCTTGAAGAATTTTTTTCGAAAAAACGGCATCTGGGTGGTGATTGCGGCGCTGCTGCTCACCGCCGGCCTGACCCTGGGCAGCGCTGTGGTCCCCAACTTCACGGCGCCGCTGACCAATCTGGTGGGGGTGGTGGCCACCCCCTTCCGCAACGCAGCCAACAGCTTCTTCTCCTGGGTGGAGGGCGTGTATGACTACGCCTTCCGCTATGAGGAGCTGCAGCAGAAGGTGGCCGACCTGGAGCAGGAGGTGGCCGAAATGCGGGAGGAGAACCGGGAGGCTCAGGACGCCCTGGACGAAAATGAGCGGCTCCGGGAGCTGCTGAATCTGGCGGAGAAGCGCAGCGACATGGTCTTTGAGGACGCCAACGTCACCGGCCGTTCCAGCACCAGCTGGGAGTCCACCCTGACCCTGGATAAGGGCTCCTCCGCCGGGGTGGCGGTCAATCAGTGCGTCATCACCGAGACGGGCAACCTGGTGGGGGTGGTGGCGGAGGTTGGCACCAACTGGTGCACCGTCATCACCATCATTGACCCGGACATCAGCGTGGGCGCGGTGGTTTACCGCACCAACGACGCCGCCATGCTGGAAAGCGACCTCTCCACCATGAGCGCGGGCAAGTGTATGCTGACCTACCTCTCCTCCGAGGCCCAGCTCATCGCCGGGGACGAGGTGCTGACCTCCGGCGATACGGGCATCTATCCCTCCGGGTTGGTGATCGGTACGGTGGACGAGGTGCGCACCGACGCCGCCGGCATTGAGAACTATGCCATCATCACCCCCGCCGTGACCTTCAGTGAGCTGAGCGAGGTCTTTATCGTAAAAGAATTTTCCGCCGGCTGAAAGGAGGCCCTGCTATGCTGCGCAGTCGCGGCAGCCTGATGAAGTGGACGCTGTACGCCCTGGCGTTTTTTCTGATGTTTTTTCTGGAGTGCTGCGTGTTCAACCGGTACCCCATTTCCGGCGGCGTTCCCCTGCTGGCCCCGCTGACGGTGATCACGGTGGCCTGCCTGGAGGGCAGCTTCTCCGGCAGCCTGTTCGGGCTGGGGGCGGGGATTCTCTGCGCCCTGGTCTATTACCGCATCGGCGGCGTGATGATTCTGGCCTGCACCCTGCTGGGGGTGCTGGCGGGGGCCTTTGCCGACAAGATCGGGCGCACCATCGTGGGTGTCCTGGTCAGTGATGTGGCGGGCATCGTGCTGCTGGAGGTGTTTCTGGTCTGGCTCCGGCACACCTTTTATCTCATCGAGCTGGACACCCTGCTGACCATTGCAGTGCCGGAGGGGCTGTACACCCTGGTGTTCGCCCTGCCTGCCTATCTGCTCTTTGGGAGGGTGCACCGATGGAGCCAGCCGAAGGCGGACTGACCGCCGTATCCTGCGAGAAGGCGGAAGCCGTCCCGCCGCGTTTTCTGATTTTGAGGTATTCCTGTGGAAGGTAAAAAATTTATGACCCGAACCCTGTCCATCGCCGTGGCCCTGGCGCTGGTGTGCGTCTACTACTTCTACCTGCTGTACGACGCCCAGGTGATCAACGCCATCACAGACTCCACCTCCACCGACCTGAGCCTGACCACCACCACCGAGACGGTGGAGGCCGCCAGAGGGAGCGTCTATGACCGGTACGGCCGGGTGCTGGTGAGCAATACCACCGTCTACAATGTGGAGCTGGACATCGACAGCATGGGCACCGAGGCAAACCAGGCCGCCACCGTGGTGAAGCTCATCTCCCTGTGTGAGGAGCAGGGGCTGGAGTGGAACAACAGCGAGTTCCCGGTGGAGTATGACGAGGAAACCGGCAGCTTCGCCTTCACCACGGACACCCCCTATCTGGTGGTGTCCAACGGCACCTACACCGCCACCCGGCTGAACACCCTTTGCCAGGAAATGGGCTGGGGCACCACCGGCACCAGCGCCAACACGCTGATTCGCCAGATGTGCAACACCTTCAGCATTGACGCCAGTCTGGACCCGGAGCGGAAGCTGGAGATTCTGGGGGTGCTGTACTCCGCCCTGCTCCGCGCCGAGGTGGATCAAATTGTCTGGACGGACTACTACTTCCTGGAGGATGTGGATTTTTCCTTCATCAGCGTGGTGAAGGAGGAGGGGCTGGACGGGGTCAACATCGTGGCCACCACCGAGCGCTCCTATAATACCGACTATGCCGGCGTCCTGCTGGGCCAGGTGGGGGCCATCTCCGCCGAGAGCTGGGCCGAGAACAAGGCCACCTATCTGGCGGAGGGGTACAGCATGGACTCCATCATCGGCCTCTCCGGCGTGGAGTCCGCCTTTGAGGAGTATCTCCGGGGGACGGACGGCACAAAGACGGTGACCAAGGACGCCGACGGCAACATCATCTCCGAGGAGTACGCCGAGGAGCCTCAGGCGGGGAACAACGTCACCCTGACCATTGACATCAAGCTCCAGGAGGCCGCCGAGGAGGCCCTGGAGAAGTACACTGCGGGCATCAACGACGGGGCCGGCGGCAGCGCCGCCGTGGTGGTGGACATCGACACCGGCGAGATTCTGGCCTGCGCCTCCTGGCCCACCTACTCCGCCGCCACCTACTCGCAGGACTATTCGGAGCTGGTGGCAGACGAGCTGCTGCCCCTGTACAACCGGGCGCTGCTGGGCACCTACGCCCCCGGCTCCACCTACAAAATCTGCTCGGCGGTGGCGGGCCTCAGCTCCGGGGCCATCACCACCTCCACCACCTTTGAGTGCAATTACTCCTTCCAGTACTATGACTGGGTGTACCGCTGCTGGTACCGGGCCGGCCACGGCACGGAGAACGTGGCAGACGCCATCCGGGATTCCTGCAACGTATTCTTCTACAACATGGCCGACCTGGTGGGCATCGACACCCTGACGGACTACGCCCTGCAGTTCGGCCTGGGGGTCTCCACCGGGGTGGAGCTGTCGGAGAGCACCGGCATCAACGCCGGGCCGGACTATTCCGAGTCCGTGGGGGCCACCTGGACCCTGGGCAATGTCATGTCTGCCGTCATCGGCCAGAGCGACAACCAGTTCACCCCTCTCCAGCTGGCCAACTATATCGCCACCTTCATCAATGGCGGCACCCGGTACTCCGCCCACTTCCTGAAAAGTGTGAAAACCTATGACAACAGTGAGATCGTCACCAGTGTGGAGCCCACCGTCCTGAACGAGGTGGAGATCAGCAGCGACGCCTACGAGGCCATCAAAACGGGCATGGGCCAGGTCATCGACGCGGACAACATCACGGACTTTGACACCCTCCGCTCCTGGGGCATCGACGTGGGCCTGAAAACCGGCACCGCCCAGCTGGGCACGACGGGGCTGTACAACGCCGTCATCGTGGCCTTTGCCCCCTATGACGACCCGGAGATCGCCATCTGCACCGTGGTGGAGAAGTCCCCCAGCCAGGGCGCCGATACGGCCATGATCGCCGCGGCGATTCTGGAGTACTACTTCTCCGACGATGCCACCCTGGAACGGGTCAACGCGGAAAATGCGCTGATCAACTGACTGATGTGAACAAACGCAACTCAAACCTTGGAAAAACTTGAGCGAAGGATTGATTCCAGTGTCTGACACCCCCATCTACAACTCTCGTGACCGGAAGTATAAGACCCCCTATGGGGCTGTGCCCTCCGGTACGACGGTGAAGTTTACCCTCCGTCCGCTGCGGACAGAGGGTTTTTCCCGGGCGACTCTGCTGGCATGGTTTGAGTTCCAGGGGAACCGACTGGTCACCGTCCCCATGCCCTGGACAGCCTCCGAGGGCGGCTATGACCTCTTCACCGGCACCCTGGACACCACGGATTATGTGGGCCTGGTCTGGTACCGGTTCCGGCTGGAGGGGCTGAACGGCAAATTTGTGGAGCTGGACACCCACCAGCTCACCGTCTATGACGGCGGCGAACCGGTGCCCGACTGGTTTGGACAGGGAATGTGCTATCAGATTTTCCCCGACCGGTTCTACCGGACGGAGATCCCCGACCCCACCGGCATGGTGGGGGGCCGCACTGTCCACCAGAGCTGGGACGATGCCCCGGAGTACGACAACGGCCGGCACCCCGCCGGGGAGCCGGTGGTGACGAACCGGGACTTCTTCGGCGGCAGCCTACAGGGGGTGGCGGCGAAGCTGGACTATATCGCCTCCCTGGGGGTGGAAACGATTTATTTCTGCCCCATCTTCGAAGCGCCGGAGAATCACCGCTACGGCACGGCGGATTACACCAAAATCGACCCCATGCTGGGCACCAATGAGGAGTTTTCCGCCCTGTGCCAGGCGGCCCACAAGCGGGGGATACGAGTAATTCTGGACGGGGTGTTCAACCACACCGGCTACACCTCCCGTTACTTCAACGGCGACGGCTACTATCCGGAGCCGGGGGCGGCCCAGTCCCAGGACTCCCCCTATTACGACTGGTTCGACTGGAAGCACTGGCCCGACGACTATGACAGCTGGTGGGGCGTCCGCACCCTCCCCGCCGTGAACGAGAACAGCCAGGGCTACCGGAACTTCATTTTCGCGGGGGAGGATTCCATCGTCCGCCGTTGGCTGCGGGCCGGGGCGGACGGCTGGCGGCTGGATGTGGCCGACGAGCTGCCGGACGACTTCGTGGAGGGCATCCACGCCGCCGCCCGTGCGGAGAAGCCGGACGCCGCCGTCATTGGCGAGGTCTGGGAGGACGGCACCACCAAGGTGGCCTACGGCGTCCGCCGCCGCCACCTGCTGGGGAAACACCTGGACGGCCTGATGAACTACCCCTTCCGGACGGCGCTGATCAACTTTCTGCTGGGCGGCCCGGGGGCGGCGTTCCGGGACGAGATGGAGACCCTGCGGGAGAACTATCCGCCCTTCGCCTTCTACTCCGCCATGAACGCCCTGGGCACCCACGACACCCTGCGCATCCTGACCTATTTGGGGGTGGGCAGCGACATGGGCCAGCAGGCCAAGGACTGGCGTGCAAGCTATGTGATGACCGAGGAGCAGCTCCAGCGGGGCACCGCCCTGCTGAAGCTGGGAACCATGGTGCTGTTCACCTTCCCCGGCGCGCCCACGGTGTATTACGGGGACGAGGCGGGCATGGCCGGCTTCGAGGACCCCTTCAACCGCGGCCCCTACCCCTGGGGGAAGGAGGACAAGGCCCTGCTGCAATGGTACCGAACCCTGGGCAACCTGCGGAAAACCGCCACCGCCCTGCGGCAGGGGGAGCTGTCCTGGGGCAGCTGCACGGGGCACAGCCTGAGCTTCCTGCGCACCCTGGGGCGGGAGGTATACGCCACGGCGGTGAACGCAGGCAACGCGGTGGAGGAGGTCACCATTCCCTGGGGCAGCTCCTTCGCGGTGGACGTCATGCGGGGAACCGTGGTGCAGGCCCAGCAGGGGGCGCTGCGCATGCTGCTGCCCCCCATGAGCGGCGTGATTTTAAAGGCTGTCTCCATATGAGAAAGGAAAAGGACGCTGTCCAACGCGCTGCGGGTTGGACGGCGTCCTTTTTGCGGGAATTACCGCTTCCGGCGGATGTTTTCGGAGATTTCGGTGAGGGCGTCGGCGGCCTCCGTGTCGCAGCGGCGGTTGGTGGCCAAATCCCCCAGGGAGACCATGCCCACCACCTTCCCGTCCTGCACCACCGGCAGCCGCCGCACCTGGGCGGCGGCCATCTGCCGGGCGGCGGCTTTGGGGTCGGCCTCCGGGCCGATGGTCTCCAGCTCACGGCTCATAATGTCCTGCACGGGGACCCGGTGGGGGTCCTGGTCGGCGGCCACGCAGCGGGTGACGATGTCCCGGTCGGTGACGATGCCCAGGAGCCGCCCGTCGTAGGAGCACACCGGCAGCGCCCCCAGGTTGTGCCGGGTCAGCAGCCGGGCGGCCAGGGAGGCGCTCTCCTCCGGCGTGATGCTGACTACGTTTTTTGTCATGATGTCCTGCAATTTCATAGCTCTGCTTCCTTTTGCTTGATTCGTTGGGATTGGAATGTGCTGCATGGAAAAACGCCTGCTTCCGGATAAGTTCAGCTTATCCAAAAGCAGGCGTTTTTATGCGTGGGGCGTCCTCACTCCATCAGCACCGAGTCGATCAGGGTGACGGTGATTTCGCCATAGTACTGGTAGTCGTATTCGTACTCGTCCTCCGCCTCCGACTCGGCGGCGACGGAGGAATCCGTCCCGTCCTCCTCGTCCTCCTCGTCCTCCTCGTCCTCGTCCGCCGACAGGTTCAGGTCCCGGTAGACCGTCAGGGTGACGGTGTCGCCGATCTCCAGGTCGGCGATCACTTCCTTGAACTCCTGCACCGTGGACACGGGGGTGCCGTTGGCGGCGGTGATCAGGTCATAGAGCTGAATCCCCTGGGCGGCGCAGTCGGAGGCGTCGTAGATATACTGCACCATCAGCCCCTCGGGAATCCCGGTGATGGCGGAGACGGCCTCGCTGACGCTGGAGCAGGAGATCCCCAGGGCGGCGCGATGCACCGTGCCGTCGTTGGCCAGCTGGCTGACGATGTTCTCCACTGTGGCGGAGGGAACCGCCATGCCCATGCCCTCCACGGTGGCGGAGCTGCTGCTGGAGCTGGAGGTGACCATTTTCAGGTTCACCACCCCCACCACCTGGCCGTAGATGTTGAACAGGGCGCCGCCGGAGTTGCCACTGTTGACGGCGGCGGTGGTCTGAATCAGGGTCATGGCGTGGCCGTTGCTGGTGACGCTGCGGTTGACGCCGGAGATAATGCCGTTGGTCAGGGAGCCCCGGAAGTTGCTGCCCAGGGGGTCGCCGATGACCAGGGCCTCGTCCCCCACCTGTAACTCGTCCGAATCGCCGAACTCCGCCGGGGTCAGGCCGGTGGCCTCGATTTTCAGCACAGCCAGGTCGGTCTGCTCGTCGGAGCCCACCAGGGTGGCGGCGTAGGCCACGTCGTCATAGGTCAGCACGGTGCAGGTGGCCGAGTCCGCCACCACATGGTTGCAGGTGAGGATATAGCCGTCCTCCGTCAGGATGATGCCGGAGCCAGTGCCGCCGGTGGAACCCGCCGTGACCGTAATGCTGACCATGTAGGGGAGGCACTGGGCGTACAGCTCCTGATAGGTCAGGGCCGTTTTCCCCTCACTGGACACCAAGGTAATGGACAGGTCAGAGCTGTCCCCGGTGTAGGCGGGCAGCTCGTAGCTCTGTTCCTCCTCCTCACTGTCCTCATCTCCTTCGCTGTAGTAGTAGAAGAAGTCGTTGTCGCCGTCGTCATAATAGACGCCGGTGGAAATGCCGGAAAAGGTTTGCACCACTTTGACCACGGTTTCCGTGCCCACGACGATCAGCGCCACCAGCAGCACCCAGAACAGGACGTGGTGCTTCTTTTTGGCGGGCTTCTCCTCGTCGTCGTCCTCCTCGTCGAACAGCGCGTCCTCCGGGATGGGAACCGCCGGAGGCCGGGGCGGTTCGGCCTCAGGGTTCGGGCCGGGCGGGGTCTGGTCTGCCGTGGGAAGCTCCTCGTGTTGGGCCTGAGCCTCGGCGTGGGATTCCTTCCGCCGGGCCTGAGCCTCGGCGTGGGCCTCCCTGCGTTTGGCCTGGGCCGCTTTGTGGGCCTCCTCCCGCTGGGCCTGGAAGGCGGCGTGAGCCTCCTTCCGCTGAGCCTGCTCCTCTGCATGGTCCTCATCCCGCCGGGCCCGGTCTGCCTCGTCCTCCGCCCTGCGCTTTGCCGCCGCTTTGCGCCGGGCGGCGCTGTCCCGCTCCTCCTGAGCCAGGGGGTCCACCTCCCGGTGGAAGAACTGCTCCCGCCAGGCCTGCCGGGGAGAAATTTCCCAGGGCGCATTGGTCTCCTGCCGGGAACGCCCCTCAAAGTCATCTGTGTAACGCATTGTGCTCTCTCCCTTTCGTGCCTGCCGGTCCATACGGCGCAGCTGCGCCGATACGTTTTGTATAAAGAACGCTCAAAACAACAGAACGTTATTCAGAACGGGTCAGGGTAAAGACAAACTCCGTCACGCCGTCCTGACTGGTGACGGTGATGCTCTCCTGGATGCCGCTCAAAATCGTCTTGACGATGTACAGCCCCAGGCCGACGCCCTCCTTGTCCAGGCTGCGGGAGCGGTCGCTCTTGTGGAACCGGTCAAAGATGAAGGGCAGTTCCTCGGCGGGGATGGTCTCCCCGATGTTGCGGACGGTGACATAGACCTTCTTCCCCTTGGGCACCACATAGAAGCCGATGGAGGTGCCCCGGTGGGCAAACTTGGCGGCGTTGTCCAGCAGGTTGTAGCAGACCTGGGTGATGGAGTCCTCATCCCCCCAGACCATGGTGGACGCCTCCGGCAGCTGAACGTCCATATCCAGCCCCCGCTGGGTGATCTTCCGCTCCAGACTGATGATCACCTTCGCCACCGTCTCGTTCAGGTCAAACTGGGTCTGGGATTGGGGCGGGCCGGACTGGGTCTGGGCGGCCAGACGGCTGGCGTCCAGCATCCGCCGCACCAGACGGGAGAGCCGCCGGGTCTCATTGGAGATCAGCTGGAGGGATTCCCGCTCCTTCTCCGGCGGGATGGTGCCGTCCAGCAGGCCGTCGGCAAAGCCCTGGATGGTGGTCATGGGGGTTTTCAGCTCATGGGAGATGTCGGAGACGAACTCCTGCCGCTGCTGCTCCGAGGCGGCGATGGAATCCGCCATGCCGTTGAAGGCGGTGGCCAGGGCCCCCACCTCATCCTTGCGCCTGGTGTAGGCGGGGTCTACCCGCAGCTCATACTCCCCCATGGCGAACCGGTTCACCAGGTTGGTCATCTCCATTATGGGCTTTGAAGAGCGCCGGCAGGTGAACCAGGAAAAGAAGAAGGCGAAGCACAGCACCGCCAGGGCGGTGGCCAGGAAGGCGAACTCCATAGAGTTCCACAGTTCGGAGAAGGTGTCCATATTCGCGGCGATCAGGAGGACGCCCAGGAGGGTGTTCTCCGCGCCGTTCTGCTCCGACTGGTAGATGGGGATGGCCACCACTAGATGCTTCTTCTCATAGAGGCCCAGGGTGCTCATGCCGTCGTAGCCGCCCTCTGTCAGGGTTTCGGAGATGACCTCCTCCGAAACCGTGCCGGTGAGGACGTTGACCTCTTCCTCGCTGGTGTAGGAGAAGCGAATCACGCCGTCCAGATTGCAGAACAGCACGTCCTCCGCCCCGGCGGCGGCCACGGAGAGGGCGCTGGCGTCAAAAATGTCATCCTGATTCAGATTGACGTCCATAATGCGGACCAGCTGGGTGGAGACGAAGCTGGCATGCTCCGCCATGGTGTCCTTCTTCTCCTGGACGATGCACTGATAGCTCAGCATCAGGAACACCGACCCCAGGATGGCGAAGGACAGGAGGATGATGGCCACCATGGCGGAAAAGAGCCGTCGAAAACTGGTATTCATCGCGCTCAGCCTTCCAGCAGCTCGAACTTATAGCCTACGCCCCAGACGGTTTTCAGGCTCCACTTGTCGCTGACGCCCTCCAGCTTCTCTCTCAGCCGTTTCACATGGACGTCCACGGTGCGGCTGTCGCCGAAGTAGTCAAAGCCCCAGACCTCGTCCAGCAGCTGGTTGCGGGTAAACACCCGGTTGGGGGTGGAAGCCAGGTGATACAGCAGCTCCATCTCCTTGGGGGGCGTGTCCACCCGTTTGCCGTCCACCAACAGCTCGTAGGAGTCCATGTTGATGACCAGCTTGTCGAAGGTCAGCTTCTTCTCCTTCTGCTCCACGGTGCCGTAGCGCCGCAGCACCGCATGGATGCGGGCCAGCACCTCCTTCATCTCGAAGGGCTTGGTGATGTAGTCGTCCGCGCCGTTCTCCAGGCCGTTCACCTTATCGCTGGTCTCGCCCTTGGCGGTCAGCATAATGATGGGGACCTGGGAGGTCTCGCGGATTTTCCGGCAGACGGCCCAGCCGTCCATGACGGGCAGCATAATGTCCAGCATAATCAGGTCCGGCGCAAAGCTGTGAAACAGCTCAATGGCCTTGCCGCCGTCCGGGGCGATGGACGTTTCAAAGCCTTCCTTCTCCAGATAGAGCTGAAGCAGCTCCGCAATGTTGGCTTCGTCCTCTACAATTAAAACTTTCAGTGCCATATCAGTTCCTTACCTTCCTGCCAGAGGCGGTGTGCTCCGGCTGTGCCTCCCGCCCGACGGAGGGCAGACGCAGACCGGCGTATTATCTTTATTATACCGTATTTCGCGGCATTTGCGTGAATATTTTGTAAATCACAGCGTTTGCAGCCCCTGCTCCAGCACCCGGCAGGCGGCCCGGGCGGTGCGGGGCGGCAGGCGCTGGGGGGTGACGCGCCAGACAGCCTCTGCCGCCGCCAGCAGGCTTCCGGCCAGCGGCAGGCTGCCCGCCTCCTGCTCCAGGCACTCCGCCAGGGAGAGGAGCAGCGCCTGCTCCCGGGCCGTGTAACCCTCCGACGGCCTGTCGCCGCCAAAGGCGGCCAGCCGCCGGGCGGTGTACCGCAGCAGCCAGCCCGGATTTTCCCTGTCCTGCCGGGCGGCCAGGCCGGGGTCCGGGGCTTTACCCCTGCCCAGCAGCGTCAGAAGCCGCCAGTCCAGGGGGTGGATGGCGGCCGGATAATCGGGCGGCTGGGTCTGCCGCGCCCCCTGTGGGTGCGTTTTCCACAAAAGCGCCGCGTCCTCCGCGCTGCGGTACCACTCCGGGGACAGGGTGAAGTTGAGATACCCCCCCTGAGCCTCCACGCCGGAGAAGCAGCTGCCCTCCAGGGGGAGGCTGCGGGCCAGCCCGGCGGCCAGGGCCTCCGCCGGCAGTCCGGCGTCCCTGGCCAGAGCGAAGGCCGCCGGGCTGGCGATCCTCTGCCCCCGAAGCCTTGCCCCCGGCCTGCCGGTGAGCCGGTCGGCGGCGGCCCGGGCCCGGGTCAGCGGCCCTTCCATAGGCGATGCGCTCCTTTCGTGGACGGAATCAGCTGTGTGCTACTGGGGGAGGGCGGCCTCCCGCACATTGACGTAGAGAGAGTTTTCCCCGGCCATGGCGTGGTCAATGTCGATGGAGAAGTCGATCTCCATATCCCCGCCGGAGTCCCCCATGCGGTTCAGCACATGGCGGGCGCAGACCCCCACCTGCATCTGACCGTAGGGGGTGGAGTACAGGGCGGTGTGCCGCCGTCCCTCCTCAAAGAGCATCTGGTTATTCACCGGCCCGGAGCGCATCAGCAGGATACGCTTGGGGGTGATTTTAAAGGTGGTGGTGGTGCCCTGGAGGCCGGTCAGCTCGGTCTCCTCATAGCTGAGGTCGTAGTGCCCGGCCTTCTCGCCGATGGCGAGGGTGCCCCGGGTGATGAGCTGAACGGCGTCCTCCTCCTGCCCCTCATAGGTTGGCTTGCCCTGAATGGTAATGGTTACATCTTTGACTGTCATCGCGTGTTGTCCTTTCCGGGGGCGAATTTTCCGGCACCCCCGTTGTGCCTTCATCATATAATAAACTGCCCCGGAAAACAAGGGCCATTTCAAATTTTCCTGCCAAAGAGGCGGAGCAGAACATTTCCATTTGACAACAGCGGAAAAATGCATATACTATACTGTATGGTATGATCTGTTTCCCCGCTGGGGGAGCGGGGGCGTTTTCCAACCCTGGGGCGCCTCCCGTGTGCGTTTTTTGGATGGAGTACCTGATGATGAAACTGGAACTGACAGAAAAACAATATCGCCGTCTGCTGGACATGGCCTATATCGGCAACTGGGTGCTGAACTCCGCCCGTGGGGAGGACCGCTTCTCCGACTATGACGAGGTGGAGTCCCTCCTCTTCTCCAAGGCGCCGGGGCTGGGGATGCAGGACCTGGCGGAGTGGTGGAACGGAGAGGTGGTGCCCTCTCAGGCCTTCGTGGCCGGGGGTATCCACGAAGGCCATTGCGGACTATGAGGACGCCGTGTTCTTCGACATTCTGGCGGAGGAACTGGCCCGCCGGGATATGCAGGACGCCCCCATTGACGAGCATAACCTGGATGAGCTGAACCGCCGCATCGACGAATACATGACGGAGTTTGAGGCCCACGGCACCGACCATGTACAGGTGACGACAGATACGGATTCCTATTGAGGGAACCGTGAAAACCGCCGCAGCAGATTGTTCTGCTGCGGCGGTTTTCGGTTATGTTTCATTTTTCATTCAGGTTATCCGGCCAGGCACAGGAGCAGCCCCACCAGGGCCAGCACGACGCCCCCTGCCCGCTCTGCGGTGAGGGCAACTTCCGACGGCTCCGCACCCTTGTACCGCCAGCCCCAGCCCAGGTACCAGAAGAATCTGGGGAAGGCGATGCACACAGCGCCCAGACCCATGACCAGGATACCCGCCACGCGATGGCTGGCGGCTTCGCCGTCAGGGTTGTCATTGGCGTCCTCAATGGCCCAGGACAGGCTGAGAACATCCAGATAGTCACCCTCCGGCGTGTCGGAGCCGGACGGGTCCATACCGACATACTCCACGGTGGCGGTCTCCCCGTTGGGATAGGTGACGGTCAGGGTATACCCGCCGGAGAGGACGGCATAGTCGTAGAGGTACACGTCCGCGCCGCAGGTGACCGTCTGGGCCTCTGTGTCAATGGTGACGGCCTGCCCATCTACCGTAGTTTCATAGGGAGCGGAGGGCTGGCTGCCTGCCCCGCAGCCGCAGAGCAGCATCAGGCAGAGCAGCAGTGGGAAAATGCGGGCTTTCATAGCAGAGTCCTCACTTTCTTTATCATAACCTTATTATATCACATGGAATATTTTTTGCCCAGTAATCAATATTAAATTTTAATAAAAGCGAATGACAAACCGTCAGCAGGCAGGATGCCGCCGGAACCCCAGAAAGCGGCTGCCCTGAAAGGTCAGCGTCCCCACATCCCCTTCGGAGAGGAGGCCGTACTGCTGCCCGGAGACGGACAGCTCCAGCCGGTCGTTGGAGTGGAACTGGAAGGTGACATAGTAGCAGGTCTGGGTGGTGTGGTGCATGGCGCCGTCTCCGGTGTCGTGGATGTGGGTGGAGAAGTCCTGCCGTTTGGAGACCACGGCGGCCTCCACATCCAGCACCGGGGACCGGTTGTTCCGGTGCCACTCTTTTACGCCGCCCACCACATTCATCAGGATTATCACCAGGACAATGGCAAAGACCGCGAAAAACAGAACAGAAAACGTCACATCAAACAGGGCCATAGAGGATACCTCCTTTTATTGTCATGGCCCTATTATAGCAGATGCGGACGTTTCCTGTCCTTTAAGAAATATTAAAATTTGCGAAAAACAGATGAAATTTTCTCAGCGGGCAGCGTGCTGCCGCCAGCGCCTCCTGCCCCACCGCAGCAGCGCCGCCCCCCAGCAGGACGCCCAGGGTGTTCAGAATCAGGTCGGCCAGGTCGGAAACCCCTGTGCCAAAGAGATATTGTCCCGCTTCGATGGCGAAGCTCAGCCCGAACCCGGCCAGGGTGACCTGCCACAGCCTTAATCCCGGCCACCGCCAGGACAGGTAGGCCCCAAAGGGGAGAAAGACGCCGATGTTGCCGAAGAACAGGTAGCAGGCGGTGCCGTAGACCCCCGCCCGGAGCCAGTTGTAATACTCCAAAAATGGGGTGGGGGAGATGACCCCGTTTTGCCCCAGCCCGGCCAGGGAAAAGCCGGGGCGGAACACGGTAATGCGCAGCAGCCCGGCCAGATAGAGGAAAAACAGGAGGGCCAGCAGGCGTTTCGTTCGTTTCTCGTGCATAAAAGGGTTGCCCTCCTGGCATAAATGGATTCCATCGACCATTATAGGCGCTGGCCGGGAAAATTGCAACCCTGTTGGATGAGGCCCCGCAGCGAAAAACCGGCAGCCCATGGCGGGCTGCCGGTTGAAGGTTCCTTATTCCGACGCAGGGGCGCTTTCCAGCAGGAAGCGGTCAAAGACCAGGGTGACCAGGGTCTGCCCTTCGCTGGTCAGCTCCGCCCGGAGCAGACCGTGGGTGGTCAGGTCAAACCAGCACAGGGCGGTGCAGGCGGGGTTCTCCGGGTTCTCAAACTCGGCGTACAGCTCCGCGCCCTCCGCCTCCAGGGAACATTCCAGCAGTAGCCCCGTGGTGCAGCAGGTCAGGAGGGCGGGCATGGCGTCCAGCGGGGAAAGGCCGTCCCCGTTCAGGTCGCCGGTGTCCAGCGCTGCCTGCTCCCAGTCCAGCACGGTGCCATTCTCGTCCCAGCTGACGGAGCAGCCGGCGATGTTGTCCGGCCCGGTGACGGTCATCACCCCGCTGGTCAGGTCGCCGGAGAAGTCCGCCTCGTAGCTGTAAACCCGGCCGTTACAGTTGGCGGTGATGGCGGCGGAGGCGGTGTAGGCGGTCAGGCTGCTGTAGCTGGCCCGGACTGCGTCCGCCTGATCGGTGGCCGAAGCGCCCCCGCCGCCGCAGCCGGTGAGCAGGGCGCAGGCCAGGGTCAGGGCCAGCAGGTTCTTTGGTACACCTCTTGCAAGGTGCATGAAGTTCCTCCTTCTGTTTTGGGTTAAAATCAGACGGGATTTTCCAGCTCACGCCAGACCGTGGGAATCTCCCCGATGAGGTCGGAGGGGGTCATCCCCCGGTGGCCGAACCGCTCCGCCGCCAAATCTCCGGCCCGGCCGTGAATCCAGACGGCGGCGGCAGCGGCCCGGACAGGCTCCATCCCCTGAGCCAGCAGGGAGGTCAAAAGCCCGGCCAACACGTCACCGCTGCCCCCCTTGGCCATGCCGTCGTTGCCGGTGGTGTTCCGGTACAGGGTGCCGTCCGGGGCGGCAGTCAGGGTGCGGTGGCCCTTCAATACCAGCACGCAGCCGTTGGCCTGGGCGAAGGCGGCGGCCTCCGCCGCCCGGTCCGGGCCGGGGAGGCGGCCTGTCAGCCGTTGGAACTCCCCATCGTGGGGGGTCAGCACCGTGGGCGCGTCCCGCCGGTTCAGTACAGATATATGCCGGGACAGGATAGTTATGCCATCCGCATCCACCACCGCCGGGCAGCGCAGCCGGGCCAGCACCTCCGGCACCAGCGTCTCCGCCTCCGGGGACTGGCCCAGCCCCGGTCCCACCAGCGCCGCATCAGGGGTGGTTTTCGAGAGGAAGTCCGCTGCGCTGCGGACGGGGTAGGGCATGGCCTCCACGCAGCCGCCCGCCACAATACGATAGGCGGTGTCGTCCCCAAAGGCGGGCACCCCCAGAAAGACCAGCCCGCAGCCGCCCCGCACCGCGGCCCGGCTGGCCAGCACCGGCGCGCCGGTGAAGCCCACGCTGCCCGCCAGCAGATTCACCTTGCCAAAGGTGCCCTTGTGGCCCTCAGCGGGCCGGGCCGGGAGCCAGCTCTTCACCAGGGCCTCCGTCACGTCGCAGACGGCATTCTGTTTCATATCTGTCCCTCCAGTTCGCCTGTTTGTGGATATTATAGAGGTATCAGCCGGAAAAAGCAACGGATTTCTGCGCTGTTGGCAACCGACACAGATTCCCGTCAACAAACCTTTCAAAAATCTGTGGTGCTTTCCCCCAATCTGTGTTATGATAAAGGCAAGATTTCCGGAAAGGGGGCGGCTCCATGGGCCGGATACACCATTGGAAGGTGCAGCTTTCCCGCACGAAGCTGATCATGCTGGGCTTTGTGCTGCTGATTCTGGTGGGGACGCTGCTGCTGATGCTGCCGGCGGCCACCCGAAGCGGGGAGGAGACCAGCTTTCGGGGGGCGCTGTTCACCGCCACCTCCGCCACCTGCGTCACCGGGCTGGTGGTCTACGACACCTGGACCCACTGGACGCTGTTTGGGCAGCTGGTGCTGCTGACGCTGATTCAGATCGGCGGCCTGGGCTTCATCACCATCGGCACCTTCGCCCTGTCGCTGCTGGGCAGGAAAATCGGCCTTGGGGGCCGGGAGCTGATTCGGGACAGCCTGAGCACCCAGCAGATTCGGGGCAGCATCCGCCTGGTCCATCGCATCATCCGGGGGACGCTGCTCTTTGAGGGCACCGGGGCGGTGCTGTTGGCCATCCGCTTCGTGCCGGAGCTGGGGCTTGCCCGGGGGTGCTACTATGGCGTCTTTCACGCCGTCTCCGCCTTCTGCAACGCCGGGTTCGACCTGATGGGCTTTCAGGGGGAGTACTCCTCCTTCTGCAACTACGCCGACGACCCCATTGTGAACCTGGTGCTGATGGGGCTGATCATCGTGGGGGGCATCGGCTTCCTGGTGTGGGACGACCTGCTGACCCACCGCTGGCACTGGCGGCGCTACCGCCTCCAGACCAAGGTGGTGCTGACCGCCACGGCGGCGCTGATTCTGGGGGGGACGCTGCTGTTCCTCCTGTCCGAGCGGAACAACCTCTTTGCCGACATGAGCTGGGGGGAGCGGATTTGGGCGGCGCTGTTCTGCGCCGTGACCCCTCGGACGGCGGGATTCAACACGGTGGACACCGCCGCCCTGACCAGCGGCAGCAAGGTGCTGACCATGATTTTAATGTTCATCGGCGGCAGCCCCGGCTCCACGGCGGGCGGCATCAAGACCACCACAACGGTGGTGATTCTGCTCTATATCCGCTCCTACCTCTTTAGCAATGAGGACTGCACCGTGTTCCGCCGTCGGCTGGATAAGGACGCCATCAAACGGGCCAGCGTGGTGGTGTTTATCAACTTCTCCCTGGCGCTCTTCGCCATTCTGGTGCTGCTGATCGGGCAGAACCTGCCCCTGGCCGACGTGCTGTTTGAGGCGTTCTCCGCCATCGGGACGGTGGGGATGTCCACCGGCGTGACCAGGGAGCTGAACACCCTGTCCCGGCTGGTCATCATCCTGCTGATGTTCTGCGGCAGGGTGGGGAGCCTGAGCTTCGCCATGTCCTTCACCGAGCGGCGGCGGGCAGGTAAGCTGCGGTACCCGGAGGAACAGATCGTTGTGGGCTGACGGCCCGCAACCGGACAATCAAGGAGGGAACAGCATATGAAATCCATTCTGATGATCGGGCTGGGCGATTTCGGCCACTATCTTTGCCGGGACCTGGCGGAGCTGCGGAACGAGATCATGATCGTGGACAAGGAGGAGACCGCCCTGGAGGACCTGCTGGACGTGGCCACCAGCAGCCTCATCGCCGACTGCACCCGGGAGAGCGTCCTCCAGCGCATCGGCGTGGCCAACTTCGACCTGTGCTTCGTCTGCATCGGCGGCAGCTTCCAGAGCAATCTGGAGATCACCAGCCTGCTGAAGGACTTGGGGGCGAAGTATGTGGTCAGCCAGGCCAACAACGAGGTCCACGCCAAATTCCTGCTCCGCAACGGCGCGGATGAGATCATCCACCCCAACAAGGACGCGGCCCTGCGGGCGGCGGTGAAGTACAACAACGACCACGTCTTTGACTATATCGACCTGCGGGACGGCTACTCCGTCTATGAGATCACTCCCCTGCGGGAGTGGGTGGGGAAGAGCATCCTGACCTCCAACATCCGGGCCAAGTACGACGTCTACGTCATCGGCATCCTCAGCAAGACCTCCGGCGACAACATCATGCCCTCCCCCCAGGCCGTCATTCAGGCGGAGGATCATCTGATGGTGCTGGCCCACGAGTCCACCATGGAGAAGCTGATTCGCAAGCTGGGAAAGTGAAACCCCACAGAAAAAGCGCCTGCCGCATTGCGGCAGGCGCTTTTTGGATGGATGGGGAGCCGTCAGTACCAGGCGGTGTAGCCGTACCAGTTTCCCTCGATTTGCCAGGTTCTGCCCCGGTTGTCCCCCGTTCCCGTCCAGGTCCAGCCGTCCTCCGTCTCCACCAGGTCGGCCCCGGACTCATCCGCCACCGGCACGCCGTTGACGGAGTAGTATAGCCCGGCGTAGGGGGTCAGCGTGCTCAGGGACGGGGTAGAGAAGTCGATGATGGGGTCTGTGCGGGTGGACAGGTAATCCACCAGCCGGGCACCGCCGATGCTGTGGTCGGCAAGGCCGTCCGCACTCTCCGCCTCCAGGATGGTTGCGACGGCGGCGTTCAGTTCCTCCCGGTTCCTCTGATACACCTGCCTCGGGGACAGCCACCACCGGACGGCGGAAAACAGCACCGCAAGGATAAGGACAACAGCCAAAAAATCAACGAATTTTTTCCATGCTTTCATGTTGTGTGCCTCTTTCCTTTTTACCCCTCCGTGCCGGGGACGTGTACCTCCTGCAAAAAGAGGTTCAAATCCGCATAGGCGTCCATGGAGGCGGGATTCTTTGCCAGGGCCGACAGACCTGCCACCAGCGGCTCCATATGCTCCCTGGCCCGCTCCGGCTGGTAGAGCAGGTAGGCATGGACCCGGCCGCAGGTCTGGCGCATCTGGGTCGGCATTTCCTCCAGCTCCCGGGAGGCCCGGTAAAACTCGTGGAAGGCGGCGGTGCCCTGCCGGAAGGAGGCCTCCTCCCGGTTGTCCTGATAGTCGGTGAAGCTGTTCAGGGCACTCTGGGCCAGGTCTTTGGCGGCCTGTACCTGGCTGTTTTGGGTATGGTACTGATAAAAGCCAAAGGTAAAAATCAGAACCGCCAGCAGCATGGTCATCAGGCAAAGGACGGCCTGCCGGGTCATCCCCCGGGATTCGTGCATGGAAAGCGCCCCCTCTGTGCCGCCCACAGGCGGCGAAGCAACCAGTAAAACAGATAGCCCAACATCACACCCAGGGTATTGAGAATCACATCGTCTATATCGGTGCTGCGTCCGATGATGTATTGCAAAATCTCCACCGCCAGAGTAATGCGCAGGCCCGTCCACAGCACTTGCTTAGGACTTTTGTATTTCGCCCAGAGCATTGGGAGGAAAAAACCGATGGGGCTGAACAGCAGCACATTGCCCAGGAGGTTGAGAATGGAGGTTTCTACGACCTCATCCCCGTTGACAGGAATTTGGCCGGAAAGCTGGGATAGAATGGTTTTCAGGGGAATCAAGTTGACATTATCCAACAGGCCGCATCCGTTGAAAGAGCACTCCACCCGAATGCCTCCAGACGAAGAACGAATCAAATGGACGCCAACGCCTCGGAGGTAAAAATAGAAATAAGGTTCTCCCTCATAGTTGGCGATAAGCCAAGTGGGGAAAATTGTTTGGGAGGCCAATCCCACCAGGTAGGACACAAACAGACAGAGCATCAGTTCCCGTTTCCAGTTCACCTGCCTGTGCTTTACGCGGATATAGATGACCCTGGCGACTGTGTACACCAGCAACCCAATCCATGCGTAATGTAGCATATCGGACAGATACATTTCAATGATGGACATAAAAATAGCTCCTTTGATAATCTGTTTCCGAACTATCTGCATTATAGCAGAACCCCCACGAAAAACAACCGCCGAATCTTAAGGCTTTCTGAAGTTTTTCTGAAGATTTTCCGCCCCGCCGCCGAGAGGACAGCGGACAGAAAAGCAGCGCCTCCGGACTGCTCCGGAGGCGCTGTGATACTGTTTGGTTGAGGAATCAGCCGTTCAGGGCCTTGGCCTCGGCGATGGCCTTCTCCTGGGCGGCGGGGGGACACTGCTCATAGCGCAGGAAGTGGAAGGTGAAGGAGCCCCTGGACTGGGTCATGGCCCGCAGGTCGATGGCGTACTCGCTCATCTCGGCCATGGGCACCTCGGCGGAGATGATCTGGTTGCCGCCCTTGGCAGGCTCCATGCCCATGACGCGGCCCCGGCGCTTGTTCAGGTCGCCCATGATGTCGCCCATGTAGCTGTCGGGCACCGTGACCTTCAAATCGCCCACCGGCTCCAGCAGCACGGGGGAGGCCTCCGGCAGGGCGGCCTTATAGGCCAGCTGAGCGGCGGTCTTGAAGGCGATTTCGGAGGAGTCCACCGGATGATAGGAGCCGTCATACAGCACGGCCTTCAGGTTCACCACCGGATACCCGGCCAGCACACCGTGGAGGCAGGCGTCCCGGAGGCCCTTTTCCACCGCAGGGAAGTAGTTTCTCGGCACGCTGCCGCCGAACACTTCCTCGGCGAAGATCATTTCCTCGGATTCATCCGTGGGCTCAAAGCGCACCCACACGTCGCCGTACTGGCCGCTGCCGCCGGTCTGCTTCTTGAACTTGCCCTGCTTGGACACCACCTTGCGGATCTTCTCACGATAGGGCACCCGGGGGGTCTCCAGCACCACTTCCACATTGAAGCGGCTCTTGAGCTTGGAGACGATGACGTCGATGGCGATGTCGCCGGCGGCGGAGACCACCAGCTGATGGGTCTCGGCGTTGTTGTTGATGGAGAAGGAGGGGTCCTCCTCGTTCAGGCGGTTCAGGCCCACGCCGACCTTGTCGTCCTGGCCCTTGACTTTGGGGGAGATGGCCTTGGAGTACACCGGCTCGGCGAAGGGGATGGGGTCCAGCTTGTAGCCGGCCACGGAGAGGGTGTCGCCGGTCTTGACCTTGTCCATCTTGGAGATGGCGCCGATGTCGCCGGCGTTCAGCTGCTTCAGCTCGGAGGCCTTCTTGCCGCACATGGCGTAGAGGCGGCCGATCTTCTCGGCGGCGCCGGTGCGGCCGTTGATGAGGGACATATCCGGGGTCAGGGTGCCCTGCAGCACCTTCACATAGGAGTACTTGCCGTACTGGTCGGAGACGGTCTTAAAGACGTAGACCACGGTGTCCCCATCGGCGCTGACGGCCACCTCAACAGGCTCGCCGTCGGCGTTCACGCCGGTCATGGGGTTGGTGTTCATGGGATAGGGGCCCATGGTGATGAGGCCGTGCATCAGGGCCTCGGTGCCCATGCCGGTGAAGGCGCTGCCGCAGTACACGGGGACGATGGTGGCCTCCTTAATGCCGGCCAGCAGGCCCTCGGCCACTTCCTCAGTGGTGAACTCCTCCCCGGCGAAGAACTTGTCCATGAACTCCTCGGAGTACTCGGCCACGGACTCCATCAGCGTGGAGTAGGACTCGATGACAAAGCTCTTCTTGTCCTCAGGGATGTCGATGTGGTGGCTCTTGCCGTCGTCATGGATGCCGTAGGCGCAGCGCTCCAGCACGTCCAGCACGCCGATGGCGTTCTTTTTGGCGTCCAGAATGGGGGAGACGATGGGGGTGACCTGGTTGCCGAACTTCTCCTTCAGTTCGTCCACCACGGCATTGTAGTCGCCGTTCTCCTCATCGCACTTGGAAATGTAGAACATACAGGGCAGATTCCGCTCCCGCACCATGCGGTAGGCACGCTCCGCGCCCACGGGGACGCTGCCCTTGGCGGGCAGGACGATCACCGCCAGGTCGGCCACCTGCAAAGCCTCGGCGACCTCGCCGTAGAAGCCGAAGTGACCCGGGCAGTCAATGACGTTGAACAGATGATCCTTGTATTCAACGGGGATAATGGAAGCGGAGATGGAGATCTGACGCTTGATTTCCTCCGGGTCATAGTCAGAAACCGTAGTGCCGTCCGGGGTCTTGCCCAGCCGCTGGGTGACGCCGGTGACGTTCAGCATACTTTCCACCAGCATGGTCTTTCCGGAACCGGAATGGCCCAGCAGGCAGATGTTACGGATTTGTTTTGCAGAATAGCTCATGTTGTTTACGCTCCTTATCAATATGGTGGATTTTCACTCGGAGCGCAGGCTCCGTTGTATTATACCCTATTGGTCATTATACACGAACCTGCCGTAAAACGCAACTATTGTTTTGTGATTTTTAAAGCGTTTCTTTGAAAGCAATTTTAACACTATTTTTTCCTAAAAAACGCTGTTTTTTTCGGAGAATCTACGGGAGGTGAACCATGCGGAAAAGCTGACGGCGGCTCTTGCCCTCCGGGGTATTTTGTGATAAACTACGGAAAACAGACTGTGGCAGCGGAAGGAAGGGCATCTCATGGCAAAAACGGTCTTGATCACCGGGGCCAGCCGGGGCATCGGCGCGGCCGCCGCCCGGCGCTTTGCCGCAGAGGGCTGGAACGTGGCGGTGAACTACTGCCGCTCCCGGGCGCAGGCGGAGGCCCTGTGCCGGGCGCTGGGGCCGGGGGCCTTCCCGGTGCAGGCCGACGTGGCCGACTGGCGGCAGGTGCAGGCCATGACGGACGCCGCGGCGGAGCGGTTCGGCTCGCTGGACGCCCTGGTCTGCAACGCAGGCATCGCCCTGCCCGGCATGGTGCTCCAGGATGTGACCGGCGAACAGTGGGAGCGGCTGATGGCGGTGGATGTGAACGGGGTCTACCACGCCTGCCGGGCCGCCCTGCCCTACCTGCTCCGGCAGCACCGGGGCAGCATCGTCACCGTTTCCTCCATCTGGGGGCAGGTGGGAGGCAGCTGTGAGGTGGCCTACTCCGCGGCCAAGGGGGCGGTGCTGAGCTTCTCCAGGGCGCTGGCCAAGGAAGTGGGGCCCTCCGGCATCACCGTCAACGTGGTGGCCCCCGGCGTCATCGACACCGACATGATGGCCTTCGCCGATGGAGAAAGCCGTCAGGCTCTGGCGGAGGAGACCCCTCTGGGGCGGCTGGGCACGGCGGAGGAGGTAGCCGCCGCCATTTACTTCCTGTGCAGCGGCGACGCCGCCTTCATCACCGGGCAGGTGCTGGGGGTCAACGGGGGGTTTGGACTCTGACGCCGTCCTGCGTCCCGGAACAGGATGAGAAGGATGAGATTCCTGATTTGGCGCAAACCCAGGCTTGACGCTCAACGCAAATTGCGTTACAATGACAGAAAAGGAGCTGATACTATGGAAAAGACAGCAACCCTGAATCTTCGTGTGAATCCCACGGTGAAGCGGGAGGCGGAGGAAGTCCTCAAGCAGCTGGGGATTCCCATGGCGACTGCGGTGGATATGTTTCTCCGCCAGGTGTCGCTGACCGGCGGCATCCCCTTTTCGGTGTCGCTGCCGAAAGCGCCTGCCTCGGTCAACGCTGACCGGATGTCTGTGGAGGAGCTTCACGGCGCATTGCAGGCCGGCATCGATGATATGGAAGGCGGCAATACCCAGGACGCCGCTGCCGCCTTTGCACAATTCCGGGAAACCCACACATGAAACAATACAAGGTAGAGATTACCAATCAGGCGCTAAGAGATATGGAGGCGATTTACCATCACATTGCCACCGTATTCCATGCGCCGGATACCGCCATGAAACAGTATGACCGCATTGCCGGAGCAATCGAAACGCTGGAGCAGCTGCCGGAGCGCTGCCGTCTGATGGACTCTCAGCCCGAGCGGGAACGGGGAATCCGCCAACTGTTGGTGGACAGATATTCGGCGTTTTACGTGATAGAACACAGCAAGGTGACGGTTTTGCGGGTGTTTTACAGCGCCTCTGACATTGCCGTCAGACTGCGGGAGCAAGAGGGAGAGAAACTATGTTGACTGTCAAATTGATTGCCCATACACCGGAGCCGGAGCGGGTGGTGGCCGCCGCCGCGAAACTGTGCTACAGCCCCGTGGGGGTGGATGAGCTGCTGGAAAACCTGACGCCGGAGAAAACGGCGAAATTCGTCAAAATGCTGGCGTCCATGGGCCACGAAAGCCCCATTGAGCACGCCTCCTTCACCTTTGCCATCGAGGGGGTCAGCCGTTCCCTGCTGGCCCAGATCACCCGCCACCGCATCGCCTCCTACTCCGTCCAGAGCCAGCGCTATGTGCGGCTGGACGACTTCCGGTTCGTGATTCCCCCGGAGGTGGAGGCCGACCCGGCCTCCAAGGAGCTGTTCCTGGAGGCCATGCGGAAGCAGGGGGAGGAGTATCTCTCCCTGTGCGCCTCTTTGCAGGAGAAGCACACCGCCGAGCTGATGGCCCAGGGCCTCTCCCAAAAGGAGGCGGAGCGGAAGGCGGAGAAGATGGCCAACGAGGACGCCCGCTTCGTGCTGCCCAACGCCTGCGAGACGAAGATGGTCATGACTATGAACGCCCGGAGCCTGAAAAACTTCTTCGCCCTGCGCTGCTGCAACCGGGCCCAGTGGGAGATCCGCGCCCTGGCGGAGGAGATGTTCAGGTTGGTCTACCCCGTGGCCCCCAACCTGTTCGCCGCCGCCGGGCCAAGCTGCGTGGCCTGCGGCCACTGCACCGAGGGGAAGATGTCCTGCGGCAAAATGCAGGAGGTGCAGGAGAAGTACCGCGCCATTAAGGAATCTGCGGCAATGACCCAGCCCTGAAAGGCGGCGGCGGGATGAACATACAGATTTTCGGCAAATCCAAGTGCTTTGACACCAAGAAGGCCCAGCGCTATTTTAAGGAGCGGCGCATCCGCTTTCAGAACGTGGACATTTTAAAATACCCCATGAGCCGGGGGGAGCTGACCAGCGTCATCCGGGCGGTGGGCTTTGACGCCGTCATCGACCCCAAGCACCCGGACGCCAAAGGGCTGTCCTACCTGGCCTATGATGAGCAGAAGCTGGAGCATCTGCTGGAGGACCCCCGGCTGCTCCGCACCCCCATCGTCCGCAACGGCAAACAGGCCACCGTGGGCTACTGCCCGGAGGTCTGGAAACAGTGGGAGGAATCGTGATGGATGGACTGTCAAAAGGGGTGCTGATTTTCTACCTGTTGGCGGTGAACGTGGTGACGTTTTGCCTCTATGGCATGGACAAGTCCAGGGCCAGGCGGGGCGCATGGCGTATTCCGGAACGGGTGCTGCTGACGGCGGCCTTCATCGGGGGCTGCGTGGGGGCAATGCTGGGGATGCAGGTGTTCCGCCACAAGACGCGGCACGGGACGTTCCGGACGCTGGTGCCCCTTTCCTGTGTCCTCTGGTGCGTCATTCTGGTGCTGCTCTGGCGGGTGCTGGGGTGAGAACACAACAAAGCGCATCGCCTCCCTCTGCGGGACGAAAAAATGCAGCGGCGCCGCAACCGGTGCCGCTGTTTTGCGTCTTTCAGAGTAAGAACACTCCTCACCGGGGAAGAAACGGAGGAATCAGAATATGAAGAAGTCCATCACCATTTTCACCGCAGCCATGGCGCTGCTGGTGGGCCTGGCCGTGGGGCTGATGATCGGGCGGAACACCGCACAGAGCGCCGCCGCCGGCACCACCTTCTATGCCACCATTGACGGGGTCAATCAGGATTATGGCAGCCTGACCGTTACCGGCCTGGAGGTCAACAGCGTCAACTTCCGGGGCAGCTTCTCCTTCTCCGCGGAGGACGCAGCGCTGGAGTGGCGGGGAACAGAGCTGACCTTTGACGAGCTGCGGGAAGGGCAGACCGTCTCCGTCACCTTCACCGGCGACGTCTCGGAGACGGACCCGGCGGGCCTCAGCGGGGTCGTCCGGGTGGAACTGCTGGACGACAGCAAGTGACAAAACCAGCGCCGGAGCCTGGCAAACCGCCAGGCTCCGGCGCTGTTCCTTTTTGCGGGGCCGTTCCCTTACAGATTCAGCTCCAGCTCCACCGGGCAGTGGTCGCTGCCGAACAGCTCAGTATGGATTTTGGAGTCCCCGATTTCCGGCGCCAGCCGGTCGGACACGATGAAGTAGTCAATGCGCCAGCCTGCGTTGTTCTCCCTGGCGTGGAAGCGGTAGCTCCACCAGGAATAGGCCCCCGTCAGCTCCGGGTACAGGTAGCGGAAGGTGTCGGTAAATCCGCTGTGGAGGAGCCGGGTCATCTTCTCCCGCTCCTGGTCGGAGAAGCCCGCGTTGCCCCGGTTGGTTTTGGGGTTTTTCAGGTCGACCTCCTCATGGGCCACGTTCAGGTCGCCGCAGTACACCACCGGCTTCACCCGGTCCAGCCCCATCAGGTAGGCCCGGAGATCGTCCTCCCACTCCATCCGGTAGTCGATGCGCCGCAGGCCGTCCTGGCTGTTGGGGGTGTAGCAGCAGACGAAGTAGAACCCCTCAAACTCCAGCGTGATGAGCCGCCCCTCGTGGTCATGGGCGTCGATGCCCATGCCGTAGCGGACGGACAGGGGGTGCAGCCGGGTGAACACCGCCGTGCCGGAGTAGCCCTTCTTCTCTGCGGAGTTCCAATACTGCTCATAGCCCGGCAGCTCCAGCATCACCTGCCCCGTCTGCAGCTTCGTCTCCTGGAGGCAGAAGATGTCGGCGTCCAGACCGTCGAAGGCCTCCTGAAACCCCTTTTTCAGACAGGCCCGCAGGCCGTTCACATTCCATGAAACCAGTTTCAGCATGGGAAAATCCCCTCTTTTCTGTGTGCTTTCCCTTACTGTATCATATTTGCATACGCTCTGCAAGGAAAAAAACAACAACCTGTCCTTCTGTCCGGAACAGTCCGCGCATAGACTGCCCTGAGGTGAGAGGATGAGAGAACGGGAGAGCTTTGTGCAGTCCGCCTTCCTGCTGACGGTGGTGGGGGTGTTTACCCAGGTGGTGGGCTTCTTCTACCGGATGCTGCTGTCCCGCACCATTGGGGCGGAGTACATGGGGCTGTATCAGCTGGTGCTGCCGGTGTACGGCGTGCTGCAATCGGTGGCCGTCTCCGGGCTGTCGGTGGCGGTGTGCAACCGGACGGCGGCGGAGGCCGCCCGGCAGAACCGCCGGGGGCGGCCCGGCTGCTGGATACGGCGCTGTGGCTGCTCTTTGCCGTGTGGGCGGTGCTGTCGGCGGCGGTGGTGCTGCTGGCCCGGCCACTGGCCACGCAGGTGCTGGGGGACGGGCGGACGGCCCTAGCCCTGCCCTGCCTGCTGCCTTGCCTCCTGCTCACGGGCGTGGAGAACCTGACGAAAAACTACTTCTACGGCTTTGGAGAGACCCGCATCCCCGCCGCGGTGGAGCTGGCGGAGCAGGTCATCCGGGCGGCGGCGGTGCTGGGGCTGTTATGGCTGCTGATGCCTTTGGACGGGGCCCATACGGTGGCGGTCATCGTGCTGGGGATGGGGGTCAGCGAGGTGTTCTCCTCCCTGACGCTGACGCTGGCCCGCATCGCCCGGCAGCGCCGCCCCGACGGACAGACGGGGCAGGCGGCGGAGGCGGGGGTCGCCCGCCGTTCCCTGCTCCAAATCGCCCTGCCGGTGGGGTTCACTGCCCTCCTGGGCAACCTGATGGGGTCAGTGAACGCCATTCTGGTGCCACAGCTGCTGGTGCTGGCAAGATATACCGCCTCCGGGGCCATGGAGGCCTTCGGGGTGGTGTTCGGCATGACGCTGCCCCTGTTGAACCTGCCCTTCGCCTTTGTGAACGCCCTGTCCCTGTCCATCCTGCCCCGGCTGACGGAGTGCTGCACCCTGGGGCGGAGGGCGGAGCTGAACCGATATATTGAAACGGCCCTCGGCTCCGTCTCCCTGCTGGTGCTGCCGCTGATGGCCCTGCTGGTGCCGCTGGGGGGAGACATTGGGGCGCTGCCCTTCCACGACAGCCGGGTGGGGGCGCTGCTGCTCCCCCTGAGCATCGGCGCGGCCCTCTCCGCCTATGAGGCCGTTTTAGGCACCGTCCTCAACGGAATCGGCCGGCAAAAACAGGGGGCCGCCATCTCTCTGTTCTGCGGCGGGATACAGCTGGGCTGCACCCTCCTGCTGACCGGCAGGCTGGGCTTTTACGCCTACGCTCTGGGGACGGCGGTCAGCTCCCTCCTGGGCTTCTGGCTGCGGATTCGGGTGGTGGTCCGGCAGGGCGGGGCGGAGATCCGCTGGTTCCCGGTGGTGGCGGCCCCGGCCCTGTCCGCCCTCCTGATGGGGTCGGCGGTGAGCCTGCTCTACCGCGGCCTGCGGGACGGCGGGACGGGGCTGTGGGGGGCGTCGGCGCTGGCGGCGCTGGCGGGCTGCGCCCTCTACCTGGCCGCCCTGCTGGCCCAGGGGGTGAACCCGTTTCAGCCGCCCAGGGAGGACAGCCACCCCTTCACCGTCCCCCACAGCTCCAGGCAGCGGAAGCGCAGCTCATAGCCCTCGTCCGCCTGGGTGACCAGCCCCGCGTCCTCCTCCGCCATGACGGCGGCGGCGTCCGCCCCGGCGGAGAGGTCGGGGAAGAGGACGCACCACCAGTTGTGCCCCTCCCCCTGGCCGATGATGATTTGCAGGCTGACGTACTCCCCGGCGGGGAGGGAGACCCCCCTCCCCGTAGCGGGTGGAGTAGTACCGGCGGTTCAGGGCCGCGGTGACGGTGCCGGAGCCGCCGGCAGCCCGGAGGGCGTCGCCCCCCGCCTGGGCCAGCTCCTCCAGGTGGGCGGAGAGGATGGCCCGGCTGTCCCCGGCGGAGTCCGCCTCCGCCAGCAGAGGCCGGGCGGCGGCCAGCACCGCGTCCCGGACCAGCAGCTTCTGCCGCTGGTCCGCCTCGCTGTCGGAGGCGGCCACCACATGAAACCGCACCAGCCCCGCTGCCAGCGCCGTCTGGCGGTAGCCCGCCCAGCTGGCCGTCAGCAGCAGGCCGGACAGCAGCAGCGCGCCCCAGAGAAGGGCAGGCCGGGAGCGCCTCCCCGGCAGACAGCGGACGGAAGGTTGATTTGACATAAAAACACCGCCTGAATTGGGATTTCTCCCAGTTTAGACGGTGTTGCTTCATTTTATACCGGTGTTTCTCATGGGCAATGTCATCAATTTATGATGCAATCCATCCCGGTTGAGGAAAATAACGTATCCGAACATTCAGATGTCCACGACCAAAGGACAATAAAATTGCCGCCCGTTCCGCCGCAGGCAGGAACGTGGGCGGCAATCCCTGCCAGCCGCCATCGGCGGCAGTCTCACCAGTTAGAAGTTACTTCGTCTCTAACGGGATAGACCACCTA
>JAJQBL010000081.1 GCA_021203325.1 Clostridiales bacterium
CCCGCAGGGTGATCAGGCCGAAGTCGTCCAGGGCGGAGCGGGTGGTTGTGTCAATCGCTTGTATGGTTCGTTCCCCCTTCTTTCTCATTTAAAACAAAATGCGTACTGCGGGACGGCACCGGTTCTGCAGCGGGCCGCGATGCCGTCACAGGCCGCAGGGCGCGGGCAACTATGACCGCAGCATGCGTTCCGTTTTCTGTATTATACCACAAAAATCACCGTTTGTCAATATAATATCACCAAACGGAGAAAAGCGGACGAAACACGCTGCGTCCCTGCCGCTATCCCCTGCCGAGGGGGTGGAGAACGCCGGGTCGCCTGGTTGGTTTCACCGGAAAAATGGAAAAAACGAGGAGTGCTATATTGTCTTTTCCGGCCTCTGTGTTATAATATTAGGGATTGCGTCAGGATGACAGGCCGCCTGAGGGGCCGTTTCGTTATAAGGAGACAGAGTATGAATATTGCGATGATTTTTGCCGGAGGCAGCGGTGTGCGTATGGGCGCAGGGGTGCCCAAGCAGTTTTTGGAGATCAACGGGAAGCCTGTGGTGATCCACACCCTGGAGCTGTTCCAGTACCACGCCTTGATCGACAAGATTTATGTGTCTGTGCTGGAGGAATATATCGACTATATGCAGGCGCTGGTGGAGGAGTACCACATTACAAAGGTGGCCGCTATCGTTCCCGGCGGGGAAACCGCCCAGGATTCCATCTACAATGCGCTGAAAAAGGCATCGTCGGAGAATCCGCCGGACTCCATCGTGCTGCTCCATGACGGCGTGCGCCCCTACGTCTACACCGATGTGATTTCCGACAACATCGAAGCGGTGAAAAAATACGGCAGCGCCATCACCGGCACACCCAGCTATGAGACCGTGGTCATCAGCCGGAACGGGTCAACGGTGGACGATGTGCCCCTGCGCAAGGAGGTCTTTACGGCCCAGGCCCCCCAGTCCTTCTATCTGAAGGACATTCTGGAGGCCCATGACCAGATCCGGCTCACGCCGGGCCGGTATCAGGATATGGTGGACTCCTGCACCATCATGACCACCCTGGGCAAACCCATTCACCTGGTCTATGGGAACCGGGGGAATATTAAGGTGACCACACCGGAGGACGTGTATATCTTCCGGGGGCTGCTGCAATATAAGGAGAACGAGCAGGCATTCGGCTTCGGACTGACCAACCGAATCCAGGCGAAGATGAACCATTACCGCCGGAAGCGGAGCCGGGAGCAGGAGACGATGGACTGAGGAGGCCGGACATTCACTCACGATTGACTTTTTTATCGGTCCATGCTATGATAAACTAAATATTTGGGCGCATGATCATCTGGGCGCATTGCCCGAAAATGGAACCAAGGGGATGGGACGCCTTGCAGGAAGAAAAGGAACGGATGCTCTCTGCCGGAAAAACGAGAATCGAGAAGTGGGACCTGCTGCGGGCGCTGCTGATTTTTCTGGTGGTGCTGGGGCACCTGGTGGACTACTATGTGGGGGGGGGCTCCGCCCAGATGCGGGGGCTGTTCCTGTTCATTTACAGCTTTCATATGCCCTGCTTCCTGTTTGTGGACGGCCTGTTCAGCAAGCACAACGTGGACGAAAAACGGTACAACCATATCTTTTCCTATCTGGTGCTGTACCTGGCGCTGAAAATTCTGATTTGCCTGGTGGACGGGCTGATCAAGCATCAGTTTTCCTTTTCCCTGCTGGGGGCGGATGGCGCCCCCTGGTACGGGCTGGCCCTGTTCTGGTGCAGCCTGATGACCATTTTTCTGAAGCGGTTTTCCCATAAATGGGTGCTGATCGGGGCGGTGCTGCTGGCCTGCTTCGCGGGTTATGACGGCGATGTGGACGCTACGATGGTGCTGTCCAGAACCATCGTGTTCTTCCCCTTCTTCTTTGCGGGCTACTGCCTTGACCCGGCAAAGGTGGCGGAAAAGCTCTCCGGGAAGTGGGTCAGGGCGCTGGGCCTGGCGGTGCTGGTGCTGCTGGGGGTGGTCTGCTTCTGCTGTACCGACGACATCTACTTTGTCCGGGCGCTGCTGACCGGCAAGAATCCCTACCGAACCCTTGAGACGGGGTACGGCAGGGAGGAGCTGGTGTTCTACGGCTGGCTGCTCCGGCTGGGCTATTATGCCGTGGTTGCCGTCCTCTGTATGGCGGTGATGGCGGTGATTCCGAATCACCTCCGCCACGGGAAGGCGCTGACGGCCGTGGGCAGGCGCACTTTACAGATTTATATGCTCAATCGCCCGGCGATTTATATCCTGTTCGATGGGCTGGGGCTGCATACTGCCCTGACGGCCATGGGGGCCGACGATCTGGTTGTCCTTCCCCTTGCGGTGCTGCTGACCGCCGTTCTGGCCCTGCCCTTCTGGGAGAGGCCCATCCGGGCGGTCATCTATCCCAAACTCCAGGAACCGGGGCCCGACACAAAGGGCTGAACAGTCCCCTGCCGGAGAGATATGTAAGGAACCTCTGAACAAATGAACTTCGGCGCCTTGCGGTAAATTTGCGCCATAAATGCGTTGCAAAATCTTGAAATCCGTCAGGATTCCTGCGCTTTTGCGCCTTTTTCTGACGCAAATTTCCTCGCAATCCGCTCTCGTCCATTTATTCAGAGGTTCCTTAGAAATAAGGAGTGAAAAGCAATGGGACGGTTTACCTTTTCCACCATCCTATATGTAGACAATGACGTGCTGTTTGACACCGCGCTGGCAAATCTGAAAGAAAACGGGCTGACACCTGACACGGTGCAGCTGATCGTGGCGGACCCCCATGCCTCGGAGGAGATCCGGGCGGCCTGCGCGGGCCAGGACGGGGTGCAGTATCTTCCCGTGGAGGACGCGGAGGTGGCGGAGGCCTATCAGGCAGGGCTGCGCCAGGCGGAAGGGGACTATGTGAACTTTTCCCTGACCTCCTCCGGCTACGCCCGCCACACCTATGGGGATGTCGAAAAGGCGTTCCTCCAGTATCAAACGGACGTGGTGGCGCTGCGGGCCTATTTCGTCAGTGAGACGGGGGAGCAAAAGGCCTATGGCGGCTCCTGCAAGCCCCGCGTCAAGATGGAAAAAATTGACCTGACGATGAACCCCCGCCGGATTCAGATTCTGCTCCAGGCCTGCTTCTTCCGGCGGGAGCGGATTCCGGCACAGGGATTCCGGGTGGAGCTTCACGACGACGCCCTTTACCGGTTTGTGCTGGAGGCGCTGCTGGAGCAGCCGGTTTACACCTACCTGCGTTGCGCGGAGTACCGTTATACGGTGGCGCTGGAGGACAACACCTCTCTGAACCCCCTCCAGTACCATAAATGGTGGTATCATCAGTCTGTGAACGACTTTATGATTCCCCTGCTGCAGGAGGCCAAAGCGCGGTTTGAACGGGTGCCGGGGTTCCTCCAGGTGGCCTGCTACTATCTGCTTTATGCAAAATTTAACTGCAATTACAACGACCGCACCAAGGGCATCCTGAAGGGAAAGCAGGAATCCTGGGAGTTTCTGAACGAAGCGTTCCGCCTGGCGACCTATATTGACAACACGATTCTGATGGAGCGCAACATCACCAGCTTCACCCAGGCCAACCGGGCCATTCGGATGCTGCTGATTCGGGGCAAGGCGGAGGCCCTGGGCAAGGAGCTGAAGGTGATCGACACCAACTACTCCTATGTGGCGCTGATGGAGCCCAGGGACGGCCAGCAGGACGAGGATTATGAAAATCATGCGGTGGTGCTCTCCCGGAACGACCGGGAGCTGCTGCGGATTCGGGTCATGAACTACGAGGGCGAGACGCTGCACATTGACGCCAACGTGGGCATGGCGGATTTCCTGCTGCCGGAGGAGTACGAGGCCTATGCTGTCTGCACCCGCAAGGGCGGGCAGGAGACCTTCCAGGCGGAGCAGGTTCAGGTGTTCCCGCTGGTGAAATGCTTTGGCGTCACCTTCCAGCGAAAGCACACCGTCCAGTTCCACATTCCGGTGAACCATGACCCGGTGCAGAAGATTCAGTTCTTCTACCGGTTCCGGGGCCGGATCTATCAGTTCCGGATCACGTTCGACATCTACAACTCCAGGATGTCCCCCACCAGCAAATACTCCTACTGGATGTTCCGGAAGGACTGGATGGCCACCTGGAGCAAGCACAACACCCTGACGCTGCGGAAGGTCACCCGTTTCTTCCATTTGAAGCGGGAGCTGCTCTACGCCGCATCGCTGTATCGCGGGGCCCAGGACAAGGGGGTGGCCCGGAGGGGGCTGTGGCTGCGGCTGCTCTACTGGCTCACGAAGCCCTATTATGAGAAGAAGCACATCTGGGTGACCTTCGACAAGCAGTATAAGGCCGGGGACAACGGCGAATATATGTACCAGTACTGCCGGAAAAACCACAGCGACCAGGTGGAGATCTACTACACCCTGCGCAAAGAGGCCCCGGATTATCAGCGCATGGTGCGGGAGGACAAGAAGCACATCCTGGTCTACGGGACGATTCGCTGCCAGCTCATCAGCCTGATGGCAGAGGTGTTGCTGGCCACCCACGCCAACATTGCCGCCCAGTACAACCCCGCCCCGACGTACAACGTGTTCACCAAGGACCTGCAGCGGGGGGACGTGGTCTGCATCCAGCACGGCCTGACCATCCAGAAGATTGCCCAGTACCAGAACCGGGTGTTCGACAACACGAAGCTGTACTGCTGCGCCTCGCCCTATGAGATCCAGAACCTGAGCCACCCCTTCTACAGCTACAAGCCGGAGACGCTGAAGCTGGTGGGCATCGCCCGTTATGACGGACTGAAGAACCGGGACCAGAAGATCATCCTGATCACCCCCTCCTGGCGGCGGAACGTGGTCAACTCCAGCGTGGCCAACATCCGCAAGACCCACAACAACAACTTCAAGGGCAGCGCCTATTTCCGCATTTACAACAGCCTGATCAACGACGAGACGCTGATTGCCCGCGCCAAAGCCTGCGGCTACCGCATCATCTACCTGCTGCACCCGGCCATGAGCGCCCAGATTGACGACTTTGACCGCAACGACTATGTGGAGCTGGTGCCCGCCACCGGCGACGTCAGCTATGAGAAGATCCTGTGCGAGTCCAGCCTGATGGTGACCGACTATTCCGGCGTCCAGTTTGACTTTGCCTATATGCGCAAGCCGCTGATTTACTACCACCCCAAGGAGCTGCCGCCCCACTATGACGAGGGCGGGCTGATTTACAGCACCATGGGCTTCGGCCCCATCTGCACCAACCATCAGGAGATCGTAAAGGCCCTCTGCGACGCTATGGAGCGGGGCTGCAAAATGGAGGAGGAGTATGTGCGCCGGGCGGACGACTTCTTCGCCTATGATGACCACAATAACTGTGAGCGCATTTACAGCGCCATTCAGGACTACTGCCAGGGCAGGCAGAAGGCGCAGAAGGCGGACAACGCCTGACGCCGCCATGCCCGACCGACAGACGGAACAGGGAGGAACAACAAAGCTATGTGGCTGGAGAATCCGGTATTTCGGGAAGATTTGGAGCGCTTTGCCGCCCAGGAGCAGATTCCCTGGGAGATGCTGCGGGGGAAGACGGTGTATCTCACCGGCGGCACCGGGCTCATCGGCTCCACGCTGGCCAGCGGCCTGCTGTACGCCAATCAGGTGCATGGGCTTGACCTGACGCTGGTGCTGCTGGTGCGGGATGAGGAGCGGGCGCGGGAGCAGTTCGCCGCCCAGCTCCGGGACAGCGATGCCCTCCGGTTTGTGCAGGGCACGGTGGGGCAGCTGCCCGCCCTCACCATTCCCATCGACTATGTCATCCACGGGGCCAGCCCCACCGCCAGCGCCTATTTTGTGGAGCATCCGGTGGAGACCATCTCCACCGCCGTCAACGGCACCGGCAACCTGCTGGCGATGGCGAGGGACAAGGGGGCGAAGGGCTTCGTCTACCTGTCCAGCATGGAGGCCTACGGGACGGTCCGAACGGAGCAGCCCCTGTCCGAGGAGGATGTGGGCTACCTGAACCCCCTGGTGGTCCGCAACTGCTATCCGGAGAGCAAGCGGATGTGCGAGGCCATGTGCGCGGCCTACGCCAGCGAGTACGGCCTGAACGCCAAAAGCGTCCGCCTGGCCCAGACCTTTGGCCCCGGCGTGGCGGCGAATGACCGGCGGGTCTTTGCGGAGTTCGGCCGGTGCGCGGTCAACCGGCAGGACATCGTCCTCCAGACCGAGGGGAAGAGCAAGCATTGCTATGTCTACACCATGGACGCCGCCAGCGGCATCCTGACCGCCCTGCTCCTGGGCGAGCCCGGCCGAACCTACAACGTGGCCAACCCCGCCACCTATTCCTCCATCCGGGAGATGGCGGACATGGTGGCCCGGGAGCTGGCAAACGGTGAGATCGGGGTGAAAATCGCCGCCACGGAGGAAAGCAGACGGAAATATCCCGCAGATCATTTCCTCAACCTGCAAAGCGACGCGTTGAACGCCCTGGGCTGGACGCCCACCGTGGGGCTGGCGGATATGTTCCGCAGGATGCTGGCCTCCGCCGAACTGTGAGAGGCGGACAGCGCCCGCCGCCGGAAAAACTGCACAGAAAAAACGAGGTCAGGGACATTTCCCTGACCTCGTTTTTTATATGTCGGCTTTCGTTTGCCGCCCCGTTACTGGGCGCAAATGCTCAGCCCTTCGTTGTCATAGCCGCTGGTGAACACGGTTCCGTCCGCGCTGACGCACCGCACCGTGTAGGCGTAGGTGACGCCGACCTCGGCGGTGGTGTCGGTGTAGCTGGTGGCGCTGGTGGTGCCCACCCGTTTCCAGGAGCCGCCGGATACCTTCCGGTATACCCAATAGCGCTCCGCCCCGTCCACGGCGTTCCATTCCACGGTCACGCCCCTGGCGGTGTTGGACACGCCGGTCAGCACGGGGACAGCCACATAGGAGATGGTCAGCCCAACGGTGTCATAGCCGCCGGTGAAGGCTGCGCTGTCGGCGGTGACGCACCGGACAGTGTAGGTATAGGTGACGCCTGCCTTGGCGGTGGTGTCCGTGAAGCTGGTGGAGGCGGTATCCCCCAGGGTTTTCCAGGAGGAGCTGCCGTCTGCCTTCCGGAACACCCGGTACTGCGCCGCACCGTCCACAGCCTCCCAGCTCACCTTGACGCCGGAGGCGGTGCCCTGCACAGAGGACAGGGCGGGGGCGTCCGTATAAGTCATGGTCAGCCCGGCGGCGTCATAGCCGCTGACGAACATGGTCCCGTCGGCGGTGACGCACCGGACGGTGTAGGTATAGGTGACGCCGGCCTCGGCGGTGGTGTCCGTGCAGGAGGTGGAGGCGGTGGTCTTTACCCGGCTCCAGGAGCCGCCCTCCACTTTCCGGTACACCCAATAGCGCTCCGCCCCGTCTACGGCCTCCCAGCTCACCCTGACGCCGGAGGCGGAGCCCTGCAGGTCGCACAGGATGGGGGTGGCCACATAGGAGATGGTCAGCCCGACGGTGTCATAGCCGCTGGTGAACATGGTCCCGTCGGCGGTGACGCACCGGACGGTGTAGGTATAGGTGACGCCGGCCTCGGCGGTGGTGTCTGTAAAGCTGGTGGAGGCGGTGTTGCCCAGTTCCTCCCAGGCGCTGCCCTCCGTCTCTCGGTACACCCAGTAGCGCTCTGCCCCGTCCACAGCGGCCCAGCTCACCTTGACGCCGGAGGCGGTGCCCTGCACGCCGGAGAGGACAGGGGCGTTCACATAGGTGATAGTGGTGCCGGTGGAGTCAAAATTGCTGATCAGGTTCCCTTCCTCGTCCACGCAGCAGACGGAGTAGACATAGGTGGTGCCGGTCTCGGCGGTGGCGTCGGTGTAGCTGGTGGAGGTGGTGTCAGTCAGCGTCTCCCAGGAGCCGCCGGACGCCCTCCGCATCACCCGGTAAATGGTCGCGCCTTCCACCGCGTCCCAGGTCAGATTCACCCCGCAGTCGGTTCCCTCCACGCAGGACAGGGCGGGGGCGGACAGGGTAGAGGATGAGGAGGCCAGGGAAGCAACCGTAAAGCTGGATTCCGCCACGGTGACGGTTCCGCTGTCGGTGGTGGCCTCCACCTGACAGGTGTAGGTTTCGCCAGTCGTCAGCAGGTCGGTGTCTGGGATGAAGCCCAGGGATGCCAGCTCATAGCTGGTGCCGTTGGGGGCGGCCGACGCGGTCTGCATAACGGCGCCGTCCGCGTCCAGGATGCTGGCGGTGACCTCGGTGATGACTTCACTGCTGGAAATGATGCCGGAAATGGGGTCGGTGCCTACGCTGTCGTCAGAGGGCAGGCAGGCGTTGGCGATCTCCGCCGTGGCGGAGTCGGAGAAGGGCAGCCCCATGGCATAGTCGCAGTCCACATTGCCGGAAATGCCACTGATGGAGCCTGCACTGCTGTACTGCCAATAGGAGTAGTTGCCGGTGTATGTACAGGAGGTGCTCCACTGGGCCACCCAGCGGTCCCACTGGTCATAGGTGTCGCTGGTCAGGTAGGTGGTCCACCAGTTCTGATTGGCGTAAATGCCCGCCTCATAGCCTGCGTCCTCGATGGTGGTGCAGAACACCTCTGCGTTGGCCAGGATCTCCTCCTCGCTGCAGGCGGAGGAGATGGAGGAGTCCTCCAGGTCCAGATAGACCGGCAGGCTGGGCGTGTGGCCCTCCAGCAGACGGAGGACGTGCTGCGCCTCGCTCTCGGCCCCGGTGGTGGTTGTGGCGTAGGAATAGAGGTAGACGCCGTAGGGGATGCCCAGCCGCTCGCAGGCCTCCACATTGGTCTCAAAGTAGGCGTCGTCCTGATCGGTCAGGTTGCTGCCGTAGCCGCAGCGGATGATGACGAAGGAAACGCTGCCGCGGACGCTGTCCCAGTCGATGTCTCCCTGATATTTGGACACGTCGACGCCAAAGGCCACCCCGGCGGATTCGACGTCGGCGTCAGCGTCGGAATCAGTGTCGTCGTTGGCGTCAGTGTCAGCATCGGCGTCAGTGTCGTCGTCGGAGATGAGCATAATGCCGTCCTCCGCGTCTCCGCCTTCGGGCTCCACCGGCTGGCCGTCCTGATAGCGCCAGCTGTTCATATCCTCCTCCCCGTTGGCGGTGACCAGCAGGCCGTCCAGGTCGTAGACCAGAGCGGATTCCGAATCGGTGTCCGCTGAACCTTCTGCTGCGGCCTCGGATGCCGCCTCCGAGCCGCCTGTACCGGTTCCCCCCGCCGCAAACGCGGAGCCAACCATGGAAATCACCATGACAAGGGCCAGTGCGAGGGAAATCAACTGCTTGGGAATTTTGAGACCCATAGGAACCTCCTTGATGTGCGATGATGGGTAAAAGGGCTGAATCAAAACACAGTATAACACGTTGCCGCCGTTTGTGCAATCATTTTTGAGAAAAACAGCATGATTTGGATAAAATTGGAAAGCAGGACAGACGTTCTCCGCCGCCGGTTTTCACCCCTCCACTTCATTTGACGGTTGATTGCAGGCGAAAGAAGTGCTAAAATAAGCGGGTATATGGCGCGAACCCGGGGGAGAGACCGCCGCGCCGACAGGAAAGAGGGAGGTATCCGCGATGATATTTGGAAAGCACGTCAACCGCTACTATGTCCGCAACGCAGGCTTTTTGCTGCTGGGTGTGCTGGCGCTGGTGATGGTGGACTACTTCCAGCTCAAGATTCCGGAGCTGTACCGGATGACAATTAATGGCATGAACACCGGCTATGCGGACGCAGGCGGGGGACAGGTGGCCTTTGACCTGGACTTTTTGCTGGACGAGATCTGCCTGCCCATGATTTTGATCATTCTGGTCATGGTGGTGGGCCGCTTCCTGTGGCGGATCTGCTTCTTTGGCTCGGCGGTGCGGGTGGAGACCGATCTGCGCAACCGGATGTTTGACCACTGTAAGGATTTGTCTCAGGAGTACTATCAGGTGAACAAGGTGGGCAACCTGATGAGCCTGTTCACCAACGACCTGGAGACCATTCAGGAGTGCTTCGGCGACGGCATCCTGATGTTCTGCGACGCCCTGCTGCTGGGCGTTCTGGCCGTTTATAAAATGTGGCGGATGAACGCGGTGCTGACCTGCCTCTCCATGATTCCCATGGGGCTGCTGCTGGTCATCGGCACCATTGTAGGCAAGGCCATGGAAGGGCGCTGGGAGGTGCGGCAGCAGGCGTTCTCCGACCTGTCCGACTTCTCTCAGGAGACCTTTTCCGGCATCGCCGTGGTCAAGGCCTTCGTGAAGGAGCTGAAGGAGCTGCTGGCCTTCCGGAAGCTGAACCAGCAGAACGAGGACACCAATGTGGACTATACCAAAGTGTCCACCCTGCTGCAAATCCTGGTGACGCTGCTGACGGAGTCCGTGGTCTGCGTGATTCTGGGCTACGGCGGCTACCTGGCCTACTGCGGCCAGTTTGACGCCGGGCAGCTGGTGGAGTTCATCGGTTACTTCACCTCGGTGGTGTGGCCCATCATGGCGGTGTCCATGCTGATTGAAAAGTCCTCCCGGGGACAGGCGTCTCTGAAGCGCATCTCCCAGCTGCTGGACACCCGGCAGGACGTGGTGGACCGGCCGGACGTGACCCCTGCCGGTGAGCTGCGGGGCGGCATCACCTTCCAACACCTGACCTTTACCTATCCCGGCGGGGAGTATCCGGCCCTCCACGATGTCTCCTTCACCATTCAGCCCGGGGAGAGCGTGGGCATCGTGGGCAAGACCGGGGCGGGAAAGACTACTCTGGTGGACCTGATTCTCCGCAGCTACAACGTGCCGGACGGCACTGTGTTTATCGACGGGAAGGACGTGAACACTGTCCCCATCCGGGACGTACGGGGGGCCTGCGCCTATGTGCCCCAGGACAACTTCCTGTTCTCCGACACCATCGCCCGGAACATCGCCTTCTCTCAGAATGAGACGGACCCGGAGCCGGTGGCCCGGGCGGCCAGGCTGGCGGGGGTCCATGAGGACATCGCCGCCTTTCCGGAGGGCTATCAGACCGTGCTGGGGGAGCGGGGCGTCACCGTGTCCGGCGGACAGAAGCAGCGCATCTCCATCGCACGGGCGCTGCTAAAAGAGGCCCCCATCCTGATTCTGGACGACTCCGTTTCCGCTGTGGACACCCAGACGGAGCAGGAGATTCTGGAGCATTTGCATACCAGCCGGGCGGGACGCACCACCATCCTGATTGCCCACCGCATCTCCACCGTGGAGAAGCTGGACAAAATCATCCTGCTGGAGGACGGCGAGGTGCTGGCGGTGGGAGCCCACGAGGAGCTGTACGCCGGGTGCGCCGCCTACCGGAAGATGGTGGATTTGCAGCGGCTGGAGGAGGAAGGAGGGGCGAACCATGCGTGAATACTACCCCCTGCTGGTGGTGGGGGCCATTGTGGGCCTGTTTTCCATCGTCCTCTCAGTGGCCTACGCCCTGATGAAGGACAAGCAGTCCGCCGTGGGCTTTGACCGCAATATGGAGGACAGCGAAATCCTCCGCCGCCTGCTGGCCTATGCGAAGCCCTATTGGAAGCAGTTCCTGCTGGTGGGCTTTGTGATGCTGTTCTCCGTCGCCTATGACATCGTCTCCCCCCTGATCATCGGCTGGATTGAGGAGCTGATTGTGGGGGACTTTGCCCTGAAACAGCTGTTTTCCGCCGTGGCCCTCTATGCCGGTATTCTGGTGGTTTCCATGGTGTGCAGCTATATCCAGGCCATCGTGCTGCAAAAAACCGGACAGCGCATCATCTCCCACGTCCGGGAGGACCTCTTTGTCCACATTGAGTCCCTGTCCCACGAGCAGCTGAACGAAATCCCCGTGGGTAAGCTGGTGACCAGGGTCACCAACGACACCAACGCCATCTCCCTGATGTTCACGAACCTCCTGGCCAACCTGGTGAAGAACCTGTTCGTCATCGTGGGGGTGCTGGCGGCCATGCTGTGGGTGAACTATGAGCTGACGCTGATGGTGCTGTGCTTTGTGCCCTTCATCCTGCTGTTCACCGTGGTGTTCCGGAAGTTCTCCCGCCAGGCCTACCGCAGGGTGAAGGACCGCACCACTGACATTAACACCTACCTCTCCGAGAACCTGTCCGGCATCAAAATCACCCAGGCCTTCAACCGGGAGGCGGAAAAGATGACGGAGTTCCGGGAGAAGAGCAACCTGCTGGGCAAGGCGAAGCAGCAGGAGATCTTCGTGTTCGGCATTTTCCGTCCTTTGGTGTATATGCTCTACATCAGCTCCATCCTGTGCCTGCTGTACCTGGGGGGCAAGGGGTATCTGGACGGGGCCTCCTTCCTGGGGCAGACCATCACCAGCAGCACCTGCGTCACCTTCTATATGTACATCTCCAAGTTCTACAACCCCATCCAGAACCTGGCGGAGCAGTTCAACTGGCTTCAGTCCGCCTTCGCCTCGGCGGAGAAGGTCTTTTCCGTCATGGACATTCAGCCCGCCATTGTGGACGCGCCGGACGCCGTTGAGCTGACGGAGGCGCGGGGAGAAATCGAGTTCCGGGACGTGTGGTTCGCCTATGTCCCCGGCGAGTGGGTGCTGAAAGGGGTCTCCTTCCATGTGAACGCCAGGGACACGGTGGCCTTTGTGGGCTCCACCGGCTCCGGCAAGACCACCATCCTGTCCCTCCTCTGCCGGAACTACGAAGTGCAGAAGGGTCAGATCCTCCTGGACGGGGTGGACATCCGCACCATCAAAATTACCTCCCTCCGCCGCCACTTCGGGCAGATGCTCCAGGATGTGTTCCTGTTCTCCGGCACCATCCGCAGCAATATCCTCCTCCGGGAGGAGGGCATCTCCGATGAGGAGGTCATGGAGGTCTGCCGCTATGTGAACGCCGACCACTTCATTGACCGGCTGGAGGGCGGCCTGGACGAGCCTGTGCGGGAGCGGGGCAACAACTTCTCCGCCGGTCAGCGGCAGCTTTTGAGCTTCGCCCGCACCATCATCCACAGGCCGGACATCATGATTCTGGACGAGGCCACCGCCAACATCGACACGGAGACCGAGCTGCTGATTCAGGACTCTCTGGAGAAGATGCGCAGCGTGGGCACCATGCTCATCGTGGCCCACCGGCTGTCCACCATTCAGCACGCGGACAATATCATCGTCCTGTCCCACGGCGAGATTCTGGAGCAGGGCACCCATCAGGAGCTGCTGGCCCGCCATGGCCGGTACTACCAGCTCTACACCTTACAGTATCATCAGGAGCAGCTGCGCCGGGGAGAGTCCCAGGTGGGGTGAACGCCCGGGTCCCGGCCGAACGATTCGAAGAAAAGAGGGATGCACCATGACAAATGAGACAAAACGCACCTGGGCGGAGATTCACCTGGACCGCCTGACGGAAAACTATCACGCCCTCCGGGCGCTGGCCCCCCACAGCCGGTTTGCCGGGCTGGTGAAGGCCAACGCCTACGGCCACGGAGCCGTGGCCGTAGGGCGGAAGCTGGAGGAGTTGGGGGCGGACTACCTGTTGGTGGCCTGCCTGGACGAGGCCGCAGAGCTGCGGGAGGCGGGGCTGACCCGGCCTATCCTGATTCTGGGCTACACCCCCGCCGCCTACACATCGGAGCTGCTCCGGTACGACCTGACCCAGGCGGTGTACGACGTGGCCCTGGCAAAGGAACACTCTGCCGCGGCCCTGTCCGCCGGCGGGCGGCTCAGGTGCTTCATCCAGTGCGACACCGGCATGGGCCGTCTGGGCCTCCTGTGCCAGGAGGACACCGTCGGCCGGGCTGCGGCGGAGGTGGAGGAGATCTGTAACCTCCCCGGTCTGGAGCCGGTGGGGCTGATGCAGCACTTCTCCGACGCGGACACCTGCCCGGCGTATTCCCGGATGCAGATCAATCGGTACAACGCCTTGTTGGAGGCGCTGGCCGACCGGGGCCGCACCTTCCCCATCCGCACCTGCTGCGCCGGGGCCGCCACCCTGAACTATCCTGAGGTACACTACGACATGGTGCGCCCCGGCATCCTCCTCTTTGGTTACTCCCCCGACCACGCCTGTGACGGCAAGGTGGCGGTGCACCCGGTGATGGAGCTGAAAAGCCGCATCGCCTCGGTGAAGGCCATGCCTGCGGGCAGCTGCATCTCCTACGGCCGCACCTACACCCTGGAGCGGGACAGTCTGGTGGCGGTGGTGCCGGTGGGCTACGGGGACGGGCTGTTTCGTCTGCTGTCCTCCCGGCAGGAGTTCCTCCTTCACGGCCGGCGGGTGAAGCAGATCGGACGGGTGTGCATGGATATGTGCATGATCGACGTCACCGACCTGCCGGAGACAAAGGTGGGGGACGAAGTCACCGTCTTCGGGGAGGAACTGCCCCTGACGGAAAAATCTGACGCCGTGGGCACCATTTCCTATGAAATGCTGTGCGACATTGCCCCCCGCGTCCCCAGAGTTTACATGGAGTGAACAAAGCTGAATCACGCTGCCCCGCCGCCGGATGCCTGCGCGTCCGGCGGCGGTTTCTCTGTCGAAAGTTGCGGCATAGAATGTGGTGGTTCCCCCGCCTTGGACGGTATATTTCCGGCCGGGCGGTGGGACAATGTAAGTATCCCTGTTACATAAAGCGCTGTGCCCATGTGACGGGGGAACATGAACGTGCGGGCGGTCTGCCGCCCGCCTGTACCACGGAGCGTGAAGAAATTGGACAGCAGTGTAAGACGAGGAGACATTTTTTATGCCGATCTCAGCCCCGTTGTGGGCAGCGAACAGGGAGGCGTGCGGCCGGTGCTCATCATCCAGAACGACATGGGGAACCGGCACAGCCCCACGGTGATCGCGGCGGCCATCACCAGCCAGATGAACAAGGCGAAGCTGCCCACCCACATCGAGCTGATCGACCAGGACTGCGGCCTGACCAGAGATTCCGTTGTCCTGCTGGAACAGGTGCGCACCCTGGATAAGCGCCGTCTGCGGGAGCGGATGGGCCGCCTGGGGGAGGAGCAGATGAAGCTGGTGGACACCGCCATTGAGGTGTCCTTCGGCTTGAAGCCCCGGAAAAAGCTGGTGTGACCCCACCGTTCATAACAAGGCCCAGCAGAAAGGCTGCCCGCCGAAGCCCGGCAGGCAGCCTGTTTGTCAGCGTGGGGACGAGGCCCAGAGGGTCAGCCTCTGGCGGGGGTGTTGGAGCTGACGGTGCCCCGTGTCCCGCTGCCGGCGGCGCGCTCCACCGCGTCGGCGGCGTCCTGCGCCGCATTGCCGATGGCGTCACCGGCGTCCTCTGCGATGTCGCCGGCCCCGCGGGCCACATCGCCCACGGCGTCCCCGGCTTTGTCCAGGGCGTCCCCGGCGTTCCGGGTGGCGTCCTCGGCGTTGTCATCGGTCCGGTCTGTACCCGACGGGGCGGAATCGTTCACCTGACCGTCGGCGCCTGCGGCATATTCCCCGCTGTTTGCGGTGCCGCTCCGCTGTCCGCTGCCTGCGGCGTCGGCGCTGTCGGCGCCGTTGCCGTTCAGGGTGTCGTTTTGGGCGGTGTCGTCCCCGCTGTCCGTCACCGCGGCGGATGTGCCGCCGGCGGCGCTGTTCCGGTCGCTGGCGCTGCCGCCGCAGCCGGCGAGGACCAGCGCCAGCATCAGGGCCAGCGCAAGCATGGTTGCTCTCATACTCTTTCCTCCTGACATGAAACTGCGTCCTTTTCAGACGGTGTTAGTCTGTGCCCCGGCCGGACGAATAAACCTGACAAAGCTTTCCTTGGGAACCTCTGAATAAATGAAACTGCGGCGCCTTGCGGTAAATTTCCGCCAGAAATGCGTTGCAAAGTCTTGAAATCCGTCAGGATTCCTGCGCCTTTGCGCCTTTTTCTGAAGCGCAGGCCGAATGGCCAATTCCTCTTATGCGCGAATGCAGGGAGCAATGGCCGCAGGCCATGCGAGTCGCAGACGAAAATTTCCTCGCAATGCGCTCTTGTTCATTTATTCAGAGGTTCCCTTGCAATTTATCCAAAAAAGTGTTATCATAAACGACAAGACAGTATGAGTAGGAGTGTAAGGGAACCCATGAACGCCAGGCGCTATTCCAGACAGCGTGAGCTGATTTACGAATACCTGCTTACCACAACAGAGCATCCCACGGCGGAGATGATTTATGACCGGCTGAAACCCCAGTCCCCCCGCCTGGGCCTTGGCACGGTCTACCGCAACCTGAGCCTCCTGTGTGAGGACGGGCGGGTGCGGCGGCTGCCCTTCCCGGTGGAGCGGTATGACGGGAACCTGTCGGAGCACGCCCACTTCTGCTGTCAGCAGTGCGGCAGGGTGTCCGATCTGTTTTTAAACGATTCCGCAGTCAGTGAAACGGAGGAAGCGGTGGCCCAACGCTATGGCCACCGGGTACATCACCACGAGCTGATTTATTACGGTGTCTGCGCCCAGTGCCTCAGCGCTCAGGCCGACACTCAGGAAGGGCAGGTGAAACAGCATGAAAATCAGTTATCAGCCCAAGGGGGTTTGCTCCCGTCTGATGAACATTGAGGTGGAGGATGGCGTCATCCAAAATCTGGAGGTCATCGGCGGCTGCAACGGCAACCTGAAGGGCATTTCCGCCCTGGTGAAGGGGATGAAGGTGGAGGACGCCATCTCCCGGATGGAGGGCATCCGCTGTGGATATAAGTCCACTTCCTGTCCCGACCAGATCGCCCAGGCGCTGAAGCAGGCGCTGTAACAGGCAAACAGAAGCTCCCCCTGCGGGCCTATCGCCCACAGGGGGAGCTTTTTTGCGCGATTGCGGCGGCTGCCTTACTGCACGCCCTTGACCTCGTAGCCTGCGTTGGTGACGGCGGCGGTCAGCACCTCGTCCGCCACAGGGGCGTCCAGGGTGACGGTGGCGGTTTTGGCCTCCAGATCGGCCACGGCGGAGGTTACCCCCGCCACGGCGGACAGGGCCTTTTCCACCCGGGCCTTGCAGTGGACGCACATCATGCCCTCTACAGTCAGTACCTTTGTCATTTCTTTCACCTCATTTTGATTGTTATCTGCTTCACTCCTGGGAGTGGGGACAGTACATTCACCCGGCTCATAGCCCGCCTCTGCCACGGCGGCGGCCAGCACACTGTCCGCCACGGTCGTGTCCAGGACGATGGTGGCGGTTTTGGCCTCCAGGTCGGCTTTCGCGGAGCGCACCTCCGGGATGGCCGTCAGCGCCTCCTCCGCCCGGCGGGTGCAGTGCTGGCACATCATGCCGTTGACGGTGAGGACGCGGGTCTCTCCGTCATTCTGCGATGCGGGCAGGGGGCAGGCCGGAGTTTCCTGTGGGGCGGGGATGGGACAGGCCGGGGCCTCCGCCGGTTCCGCCGGAGCGGAGGGAGAAGGAGCGGCGGGGGCGCTGTGCTTCGGCTTGAAGAACCGCAGCCGCAGGGCGTTGGACACCACGGAGACGGAGCTCAAACTCATGGCCGCCGCGCCGAAGATTGGGCTGAGCTGCCAGCCCAGAATGGGGTAGAACACGCCGGCGGCCAACGGGATGCCCACGCAGTTATAGCAGAAGGCCCAGAACAGGTCCTGCTTGATGTTGCGGATGGTGGCCCGGCTCAGCTCCATGGCGGTGACGGCATCGGTGAGGCTGCTCTTCATCAGCACCACGTCGGCGGATTCCAGGGCCACATCGGTGCCTGCGCCGATGGCAATGCCCACATCCGCCCGGGTCAGGGCGGGGGCGTCGTTGATGCCGTCCCCCACCATGGCCACCTTGCGGCCCTCCTGCTGGAGGGCGGAGATTTTCGCCTCCTTCTCGGTGGGCAGCACCCCGGCGATATAGGAGGAGATGCCCAAGGTCTTGGCCACGGCGGCGGCGGTGCGCTGGTTGTCGCCGGTCAGCATGACCACCTCCACCCCCAGGTCCCGGAAGGCGTCCACGGCGGCCTTGCTGTCGCTGCGGGGCACATCCGCCACGGCGATGATGCCCAGAAGCCTGCCGTCGGCGGCGAAGTACAGCGGGGTCTTTCCCGCCTCCGCCAGGGCGTCCCCCGCCCCGTCGGGGACGGCGACGCCCTCCGCCTCCATCAGCGCCTGATTGCCCGCGAGAAATGCTTTCCCCTCCAGCGAAGCCCGCAGGCCCCGGCCGGGCTGGGCGGAGAAGTCCTCCACCGGCGCGGTGGCGAGGCCCCGCTCCCTGGCGGCCCGGACGATGGCCTCCGCCAGAGGATGCTCTGAGGGGGCCTCCAGGGAGGCGGCCAGCCGGAGCAGTTCCTCCTGGGAAATACCCTCTGCCGGCACCAGGTCGGTGACCACCGGCTTGCCCTCGGTCAGGGTGCCGGTTTTGTCCACCACCACGGTGTTCACGTTGTGGAGGGATTCCAGCGCTTCGGCGGACTTGAACAGGACGCCCAGCTCCGCCCCCTTGCCGGTGCCCACCATGATGGCCACCGGCGTGGCCAGCCCCAGGGCGCAGGGGCAGGAGATCACCAGCACCGCCACAGCGGAGGTCAACGCGCTGGAGACGCTGCCGGAAACCAGCATCCACACCACGAAGGTGACCAGCGAAATGCACAGCACCACCGGCACGAACACCCCCGCCACCTTGTCTGCCAGCTTGGCGATGGGGGCCTTGCTGGCGGAGGCGTCCTCCACCAGATGAATGATCTGGGACAGGGTGGTGTCCTCCCCCACCCGGGTGGCCCGGAAGGTGAAGGAGCCGTTCTTGTTAATGGTGGCGGCGGAGACGCTGTCGCCAGCGCCCTTCTCCACGGGGATGGATTCCCCGGTGAGGGCGCTCTCATCCACGGCGGAGGCGCCGGTCAGCACCACCCCGTCCACCGGGATGGCCTCGCCGGGGCGCACCAGCAGGGTGTCCCCGGGCTGCACCTCCTCCACCGGGACGACAGATTCTGTGCCGTCCTCCAGACGGGTGGCGGTCTTGGGGGCCAGGTCCATCAGCCGCTCCATGGCCTGACTGGTCTTGCCCTTGCTCCGTGTCTCCAGGAACTTCCCCACCGTCACCAGGGTCAGAATCATGCCCACGCTCTCCAGATAGAGGTGGTTCATATGGTACTCCTCCGCCAGCTCCAGATCGCCGTGGCCCAATGCCCAGCCGACGACGAACATGGCGTAGAGGGAGTACAGCAGGGAGGCGGCGGCCCCCAGGGCCACCAGCGAGTCCATGTTGGGGGCGCGGCGGAACAGGGCGGGGAAACCCACCTTAAAATACTTGTCGTTGACGTACAAAATGGGCAGTACCAGCACAAACTGGAGCAGGGCGTAGGTCATGCTGTTCTCCGCCCCAGTGAGGAAGGAGGGCAGCGGGGCGCCGAACATATGCCCCATGCAGACGTAAACGAGCGGAATCAGGAAGCAGACGGAGATGATCAGCCGGGTCTTCATCCACCGCAGCTCTTTGTTCATCTCCTCCTTCCGGGCCTGAGCCTCCGCCTGGGCGGAGGAGACGGCCCTGCCTTTCTGTTCCTGTCCGGCCACCGTGGCCCGATAGCCCGCCTTCTCCACGGCGGCGCAGATGTCCTGGGGGGTCAGGGCGTCCGGGTCGTAGGTGACCACCATCGTCCCGGCCAGCAGGTTGACGGCCGCGTCCTCCACGCCCGCCAGGCCGCCTGCCGCCTTCTCCACATGGGCCTGGCAGGCGGCGCAGCTCATGCCGAATACATTGAACTTTTGCTTCATAACGGTTCCTTTCTAACGCTCGGTGCCCTATTTCAGCAGCTTTTGCAGGGTTTTCACCAGTTCCTCCACCTTTTCGTCGTTTCCCTCCCGGACGTCCTCCGCCACGCAGGTGCGGATGTGGGTGGACAGCAGCTCTTTCGTGAAGCTGTTCAGGGCGGCGGTGGTGGCGCTGACCTGGGTCAGGATGTCCACGCAGTAGCAGTCCTCATCCACCATCCGTTTCAGCCCCCGCACCTGGCCCTCGATGCGGCTCAGGCGGTTGATGAGATCCCGATGCTCCTCCGGGGAGCGCTCCTTTTTGCGCTCACAGCAGCAATGCTCCTCCATGCGACCCACTCCTTTCTGTTGGATACCCCTTGGGGGTATTTTCTAGACAACAGTAGTATATACCCTGTGGGGGTATCCTGTCAAAGGGGCGGCGCAAAAAAACTGCGCGCCCATCAGGACGCGCAGCAGCTGCCGGGAACGCCCGGCGGCGACGATCAAGTGGCGTGTTCCTGCCGGACCGTATCGTTGTCCCGGAAGAGCAGCGAGATGCACCAGATCGCGGCCAGCCCCACCAGCCCATACACCAGACGGCTGAGCACGGTTCCGGAGCCGCCGAACAGCCAGGCCACCAGGTCGAACTGGAACAGGCCGATGAGCCCCCAGTTTAGCCCGCCGATAATGGCCAGGGTCAAAGCGGTTTTATCCAACATGGCAAATCCTCCCTCGTTTCCGCGCGGTGGCACGGTTTGTACACCGTTACTTTGCCCACTTCTCCGGGAAACATGCTCCGGAAACCTCAAAGGGTGAAATCTTCGTCGGAAAATTTGGAAAAATCAGGAACGGCCGACTGGGGCGGCACCCGCTTCAGGGGGTCATACTGAAAACGGGAGCAGTGATAGCCGGGGGAGACGATCCCCTTTTTGGGGCAGGCGATCTGATCGTCCTTCAGCAGCTCCCCCCTGGCGCAGTATTGGCAGCGCGGTTCAATATCTTTGCGAAACAGCATGATAAAGGGCCTCTCTTTCTCTGAAACTGACTATCCTTATCATACCGCTTTTTTCGGGAAAAAGCTACCTCTTTTCCGAAAAAGCACAAAAATCCCCAAAATACCGCACCAGGCCCCCAGCCCCAGCAGCGGCGGCAGGACGGCGACGGAAGCGCTCCCCGCCGCCACGGCGGACGCCATGGCGGTGACTGCCTGGGGGAACCGCTGCACCGCCGCCGCGGCCAACACGAAGGAGATGCAGCCGTGAAGCAGCTGCCCCTTCAGGCACCACACCGGCGACAGCCCGCTGGCGGCCAGCATGGCGGCGGTCTGGCAGAAAATGGACAGCCCGCCGAAGCCCAGCAGAAAGGCGGCCACCGGTACGGCGCTGTAGACCGAGGCCCCCTCCAGCAGGGCCACCCCGTTGGTCAGCTCCACCATGCCGCTGAGCAGGGCCTCGGCACAGACGGCGTCCATGCCCAGCGCCTCCAGCAGCTTCACACCCGGCCGGAGCAGCCCGAACAGCCGTACCAGCCGCAGAATCACCGCGAACAACACCACGCAGGCGCAGACGTTCAGCGAGGACTGCACCGCGCTGCCCATGGCGTTGGTAAACGCCTGGGAGAAGCGGACGCTGCGTACCGTTTGGGCGCTGCCGGGGGACGGGGGGACTGGCTCCGTCCCCGGCCTAAGCCAGCGCCCCAGCAGGCCGCAGCACAGGGCGCCGGCGACGTGGACGCCCAGCAGCAGCCACCCCGCCTGGACGCTGCCCAGCACGCCGGCCCCTGCCACGCTGAGGATGAAGGCGGGGCCGCCGTTGTTGCAGAAGAGCAGCAGCCGCTCCCCGTCCTGCCGGGAGAGCTGGCCCTGCTCATAGAGCTGCCCCACTGTCCTGGCCCCCAGGGGATACCCTCCAATCAGCCCCAGCAGCAGCGCTGTGGCCCCGGCGCCGCTGACCCCAAAGAGGGGCCCTATCACCGGACCGCAGCAGCGCCCCAGGACGCTGCCCAGCCCCAGCTCTGCCGCCAGCGCCGACAGCACGAAGAAGGGGAACAGGGAGGGCAGCACCACCTGGGCGCAGAGATTCAGCCCGGTTTTCGCCCCCGCCGCCGCCTCCGCCGGGCGCAGCACCAGCGCCAGGGCGAAGCCGAACAGACAGAGTACCACCGGCAAAGCGCGAAGCATCGGACGGCGTGCAGACATAACAATCACCTCACGCAAAGCTATGCTCTGCGTGAGGTGAAAATACCTGTCTTGTCCCTGAACGCCTGATACTGTCATGCAATGAGCGTGGGATGCGATCCATTCTTTCGGTCAGGGGGAAAGCGTGATGGGACAGTCAGAGTTCCACAATCAAAGGATAATAAAATTGCCGCCCGTCCCGCCGAAGGCAGGGACGTGGGCGGCAATCATACCCAGCCGCCATCGGCGGCAGTCTCACCAGTTAGAAGTTACATCGTCTCTGACGGGATAGACTACCTATAGATTGAACAGCGCGAAGCCCGAGGTTATAGGAGAGGGGTTCTTAGGCGGATTTTGCGTAAAAAATATGCCGGGGGCATATTTTTAGCAAAATCCTGAGCCAGCTTGCTGGCGAAGCCACTTAATAAGAGTAGGTAGTGCCTTAAAGTTTTTGATAACGGAGGTGCCCCGAACTCCCCCCTGAGCCGCCTTCTTTTGCTACTTTTCTTGGCGGAGCAAGAAAAGTAGGCCCCGCTTCCCGGCAGGGAAGGCCGGGCAAATCCTCTATAACGAACGTTTCCTAAGGAAAGCAATGTTCTGAAACAAATAACACGATTCCCTCAGGGCGTCTCCGTCCCGTCCCACAGGACGACGCCCCCCTGCGCCAGACTCTGCGGCACGTCAATGATCCGCTGATTCTCGCTGCCCCGGAACCGGAGGCGGATGTTCTTCTCCTCCAGCCGGAAGTCCCCGTCCACCAGCACGTCCAGGCAGCTCAGCAGCTCCCGGGTGACGGCGGGGTCCCCCACATGGCCGGGGAGAAGGTCCGTCTCAAAGTTGTAGCCGGTGTAGCACCAGACGGTCTTTTCCGGCAGCTCCCGGCGCACCCGGCGCAGCAGGGGGAGCAGGGCCGGCTGGTTGGCGGGCTCAAAGGGCTCGCCCCCCAGCAGGCTCAGGCCGCGGATGTAGTCGGGCCGGAGGCTCTCCATGATTTCCTCCTCCACGGCGGGGGTGAAGGGCTGGCCGTAGTGGAAGTCCCAGGCCTCCTGGTTGAAGCAGCCCTCACAGTGGCGGGTGCAGCCGGAGACGAACAGGGCGGTGCGGCAGCCCGGGCCGTTGGAGATATTGCACTTTTTGATGGCGGCGTAATACATAATAACTCTCCCATCCACCGGCGGCTCAGGTCAGATGCAGCACCCGGCTGTTGATCTCCTTGGTTTTGCCCACGTTCCAGAAGTTTTCGCCCAGATAACCGCAGGTGCGGCGCACCACGTTCATCTTGTTGTGGTCCCGGTTGCCGCAGCAGGGACACTCCCAGACCAGCTCGCCATTGTCGTCCTCCACGATCTGAATCTCACCGCTGTAGCCGCAGCACTGGCAGTAATCGCTCTTGGTGTTGAACTCGGCGTACTGGATGTTGTCGTAGATGAATTTCACCAGGTCGGTCAGGGCGGTCAGGTTGTCCGCCATGTTGGGGATCTCGGCATAGCTGATGCAGCCGCCGCTGGACAGGGCCTGGAACTTGGCCTCCAGACGGAACTTGCTGAAGGCGTCGATCTCCTCCCGGACGTCCACATGGTAGGAGTTGGTGTAATAGCCCTTATCGGTGACGTTGGGCACATTACCGTACTTCTCCTGGTCGATGCGGGCGAAGCGATAGCACAGGCTCTCCGCCGGGGTGCCGTACAGGGCGAAGCCGATATTGGTCTCCGCCCGCCAGCGCATGACGGAGTCCTTCAAGTGCTGCATGACCTGGAGGGCGAATTCCTGCCCCTCCGGGGTGGTCTGGCTCTGGCCGGTCATGAGATAGGTCAGCTCATACAGGCCGATGTAGCCCAGAGAGATGGAGGAGTAGCCGCCATAGAGCAGTTTGTCAATGGTTTCCCCCTTCTCCAGACGGGCGATGGCGCCGTACTGCCAGTGGATGGGGCTGGCGTCGGAGGTGACCCCCTTCAGGGCGTTGTGGCGGCACATCAGCGCCTCTTTGCACAGCTCCAGCCGCCGGTCGAACTCCGGCCAGAACTTGTCCATATTGCCGTGGACGGCAAGGCCGATCTGGGGCAGGTTGATGGAGACGACCCCCTGATTGAACCGGCCCTCAAACTGGTACTCGCCCTGCTCGTTCTTCCAGGGCGCCAGGAAGGAGCGGCAGCCCATGGGGGAGAACACGTTGCCCTCGTAGTTTTCCCGCATCTTCTTGGCGGAGATGTAGTCGGGATACATCCGCTTGGCGGAGCAGCGGATGGCCAGCTCGGTGAGGTAGTCATACTTCCCGCCGTTCAGATTGTTATTTTCGTCCAGCACATACACCAGCTTGGGGAAGGCGGGGGTGACGTAGACGCCGCTCTCGTTCTTGATGCCCAGCAGCCGCTGGCGGAGAATCTCCTCGATGATGAGGGCGTTCTCCTCAATGTAGGGGTCGCCGTCCCGCAGGTACAGGAACAGGGTGACGAAGGGGCTCTGGCCGTTGGTGGTCATCAGGGTGTTGATCTGGTACTGGATGGTCTGGACGCCGTTGGACAGCTCGGTGCGCAGCCGCTCGTCCACCAGGCGGTTCAGCAGCCCTTCCTCCATCTCGCCCCCGGCCGCGGCCAGAATCTTCTTGCGGAACTTGTCCCGGCTGCGGCGGAGGTACTTGCCCAGGTGGCTGATGTCCACGCTCTGGCCGCCGTACTGGTTGGAGGCCACGCAGGCGATGATCTGGGTGGTGACGGTGCAGGCCACCTGGAAGCTCTTGGGGCTCTCGATGAGCTTGCCGTTCATCATGGTGCCGTTGTCCAACATATCGCCGATGTTGATGAGGCAGCAGTTGAAGATGGGCTGAACGAAGTAGTCCGCGTCGTGGAAGTGGAGGATGCCCTCGTCATGGGCCTTGGCGATCTTCTCCGGCAGGAGGACCCGGCGGGTCAGGTCGCGGCTGACGATGCCGGCGATGTAGTCCCGCTGGGTGGAGGCCACGGTGGTGTCCTTGTTGGAGTTTTCCTCCGCCATCTCCTTGTTCTGGTTGTGGATCAGCTCCAGAATGGAGTCGTCGGTGGTGTTCTGCTTCCGGGCCAGGGAACGCTTGTAACGGTAGATCATGTAGGCCTTGGCCAGGTGGTAGTTGGCCTTCTTGGTCAGCTCCTCCTCCACCATGTCCTGAATGTCCTCCACCAGGATGCGCTCCCGCCGGAAGCACTCCTCACAGACGGCGTCGGTGATATAATCCACCATCTCCTTGGGGATGCGGTAGGCGGGGGCCACGTCCATATTGGCATTCTGGATGGCCAGCGCGATTTTGGTGCGGTCAAACGGCACGAAGGTGCCGTCTCTCTTGATCACTTGCATGAAAAAACGCCTTCTTTTCCTTTTTTCTGATTTGTTTGTGGTATCCGGTCTGCTGCCGTGGTGAGGGGAACGCCCGCGGAGAGGCGATTTCCCGAAAAGGTCAGTCTTTGCGGGGGATACATCCCGCACGAGAAACAGTTTGACGCCAGGCCGCCCCGGAGGGACCTCGCCTGGAAAGAACAGGACTATCATAGCAGATTTCCCAGAAAAAATCAATATCTTGTGGGTGACAAAAATGTAAAACACAAGAACTTGTGTTCCACAATCCGGCAAATTGCACAAAGAGGGGAAAAAGGTATCACGATAAACCGCTTTTGCCGGAGAGTGACAACATTTCCGCCGACGGCGCATAGGATGGCAGAAAGGGGGCGGTCTGATGGCACGCGGGGAGCGGTGGAAAATTTTAGAGCAGACTGCGGACGCGCTTTCCCTGCCGCCGGAGCTGGCGCCGGGGACGCCGGTGCTGGAGCTGTACGGCAGCGGCCGGCTGAGGATGGAGAACCATCGGGGCATCATCGCCTATGGCAGTCGGGAGATCAGCGTCAGCGGCGGGAAGCTCCTGGTGCGGGTGCAGGGGGAGGGGCTGGAGCTGCGCTCCATGAGCGCGGACGCCCTGTTTATCACCGGAACCATCAAAAGCATCCAACTGGAATAATCAAACTGCGAAAAAAGACGGTGGGTGGAGTATGCAAAAATGGGTCAATTTCCTGCGGGGCAGCGCACGGCTGGAGATTTCCGGTCCGTTTCCGGAGCGTTTTCTGAACGTATGCAGCGTGGAGGGGTTGGGATTCTGGAAGGCGGAGGTCCGCTCGCCCACGGTGCTCAGGGTGACGGTGGCCCTGTGGGACCTGGGCCGGGCCAGACGTCTGGCCCAAAAGGCAGGGTGTACCGCCCGGCGGGTGGGGGGCGGCGGGCTGCCGGTGTTCCTCTTTTCCTTCCGCCGGAGGTACGCCCTTTTGGCGGGGCTGGCCCTCAGCGCACTGACGGCGGCCTTTCTGTCCCGCTTCATTTTGGTGGTAAAAGTGACAGGAAACGTCAACCTGCCCGATTCCGTCATTTTGACCGAACTGGAGGAGCTGGGCTTTCATTTTGGCACCTATAGGCCGTCTGTGGATCAGCGGAATCTGGCCAACCGGGCGCTGGAGGCCCTGCCGGAGCTGAGTTTCCTGGCCGTCAACATCTCCGGGGTGTATGCGGAGGTGGTGGTGCGGGAGGCGGTGGCCTCGCCGGAGGTGCGGGATGAGGACACTCCCACCGACGTGGTGGCCGCCCGGGACGGGGTGGTGGTGGACGTGAACGCCTTCTCCGGCAGCGTGTCGGTGGAAGAGGGGGACGCGGTGCTGGCGGGGGAGACGCTGGTTTCCCACCTCTCGGTGTACGAGCCGGCGGAGTGGAGCGACGGGCAGACCTTCACCGGCATTACCCACGCCAGAGGGGAGGTCTGGGCCCTGACGGAGCGCACCCTGACGGCCCAAACACCCCCTCCAGGCGGCCACCGTTGACGCCTCTTCGGGCAGCAAAACCCGTTACAGCCTGCGCCTCGGGAAAAATGTCATTAAATTTTGTCAAAACAGTAGCAATTCTATGGGGAACTGTGATAAAATAAAAAAAGCGTGGTCCCTGACCCTCCCCGGCGGCATCGTCCTCCCCCTGACCTGGGAGGCGGAGACCATCACGCCCTACAGTGAGGCGGAGACTGCCGTCTCTGCTGCCTCCGCCGAGACCTATCTGAAGGCCCGGCTGGAGGAGCGCCTGGAGGCCATCCTGGGGGAGGGCCAGGTGCTGCGCAGCAGCTGGACGGTGACGGAGGAGGAGGGCGCCCTGACGGTGACGCTGGAGGCGTCCTGCCTGGAGGACATTGCAAAGGAAGCGCCTGTGGCGGAAGAGACAGAGCCGCAGGAGGAAACGGAGTGAACCCATTTGATAGAACAGCGGGTCAGCCTGGAGCGGATGGAATATGCCGCCGGTTTGTTTGGCAGCTTTGACGAGAATATCCGGCTGGTGGAGCGGGAGCTTTCCGTCCAGATCACCATCCGGGAGGAAGAACTAAAGGTCAGCGGCGAAGGGGAGCAGGTGCTGCTGGCGGTCAAGACCCTGGAGGGCCTTTTGAACCTGCTCCAGCGGGGGGAGCCGCTGAACGAGCAGACCATCCGCTACGTGATCTCCCTGGCCCGGTCGGGTCAGGAGGACAAGGTGAACGAGCTGGCCAAGGATGTGATCTGTGTCACCGCCTCCGGCAAGCCCATCAAGGCCAAGACCGCCGGGCAGAGCGCCTATGTGAAGGCGGTGCAGAAGCACACCATCACCCTGGGGGTGGGCCCCGCCGGCACCGGCAAGACCTACCTGGCGGTGGCGGCGGCGGTGGCCGCCTTTAAGAGCAGGCAGGTGAACCGCATCATCCTGACCCGTCCGGCGGTGGAGGCCGGGGAGCGGCTGGGCTTCCTCCCCGGCGATCTGCAGAGCAAGGTGGACCCCTACCTCCGGCCCCTGGACGACGCCCTGTTTGAAATGCTGGGCAGCGAGACCTTTGAAAAGTATCAGGAGCGGGGGAACATCGAGGTGGCCCCCCTGGCCTATATGCGGGGCCGGACCCTGGACGACAGCTTCATCATCCTGGATGAGGCTCAGAACACCTCCAAGGAGCAGATGAAGATGTTCCTGACCCGGCTGGGCTTCGGCTCCAAAATCGTCATCACCGGCGACATCACCCAGATCGACCTGCCCAAGGAGACGGCCTCCGGTCTGAAGGAGGCCATGCGGGTGCTGCGGGGAGTGGAGGACATCGCCATCTGCCGCCTCACCGGGGAGGACGTGGTGCGCCACGCCCTGGTGCAGCGGATCATCAAAGCCTACGAGCTGGACGAAAAGCGTGCCGCCACGGAACGAAAAAAACATCAGGAACGGTGAAAAATCATGGAACATGACATTTTGTTATCCTCCGATGTGGAGGGCTTCCCCTATGAGGAATTGCTGAAGCGGTGCATTACGGCGGCGCTGGAGGCGGAGGGTGTGGGCGTCCCCTGCGAGGTGGACGTGCTCATCACCGACGACGCGGGTATCCACCAGATCAACCTGGAGCAGCGGGGGGTGGACGAGCCCACCGACGTGCTGTCCTTCCCCATGTTCTACTTCACGCCCGGCACCCCGCCCACCGAGGAGGACGCGGAGCTGGACCCGGAGACGGAGCTGCTGCCCCTGGGGGACATGGTGATCTCCTATGAGCGGGCGGCGGCCCAGGCGGAGGAATACGGCCACAGCGTTCAGCGGGAGCTGGGCTATCTCAGCGTCCACTCCGTGCTGCACCTGCTGGGCTACGACCATATGGACGGGGAGGACGGCCCCATGAAGCGCCAGATGCGGGCGCGGGAAGAGGCAATCATGACAGGTATCGGTATTCCCAGGGAATAAAACCGGGAGGCCGTGGGCAATCTCAATACGAAAGGACAGAAATCATGGACAAGGAAACCAAGCTGAACAACGAGACCGAACTGGACGAGACCGCTCTGGAGGAGGAAACGGAACCCCTGACGGAGGAGGACGCCCCGGAGGAGGCCACCCAGGCCCTGACGGAAACCGGGGACGAGGAGGAACCGGAGGACGAGGAGGAAGACGAGGACGACGACGCGGAGGACGACGAGGAATATGAGGAAGAGGACGAAGACGCTCCCCTGGCAGTCTCCACAAAGACGGTGATCGACAGCGAGCTGCTGGACTTCATCCTCAAGGTGCAGCTGCGCCAGGCGAAGAAGAGCACCCGGCGGAACCTGCTGATCGGCATCATCGCCGCGGCGGTGGCAGGCATCGGCTGCCTGATGTACGGCCAGGATCTGGCCGGGTGGATCCTCTGGATCGCGGCCCTGCTGATGTTCCAGTCCTATTGGAACAGCAGTGAGCGCAGCGCCCGGAAGCGTCTGCAAAAGTCCGAAGGCCAGGTTTGGGACTACACCTTTGGCGAGGACGGCATCCATGTGGGCGCCAGCCTCTCCGCCCCCTGCATCACCTGGGGCACCGTGGCCAAAGCGTGGCTGGAGGACGGCTACTATGTCCTTGAGGTGAAGAACAGCAACGTGGTGGTGAAGGCGGCCAACCTGACGGAGCAGGAGCGCAACACCGTGGAGCTGCTGATGCTGGAGCACGTCACCGACTGTCAGCTGTAAAAAGGAGTGGAGCAATGACCATACATTCGGAAACCGTCATTGACGAGGCGGTGGTGCAGAAGCTGGCGCAGATCTCCGTGGAGCGGGAGAACAGCAAGTATCCCCACAGGCGGCTGCTGTTAAATCTGCTGTCCGTGGTGCTGCTGGGGCTGGCGGCCTGGTACATCTGGTCCTGGTTTGACAGCGGAATGTCAGACGATTTGAACGGCAACCCCCTGGTGGCCATCATGCTGGTGGTGATGAGCGGCACTGTGCTGTTCTATGCCAACAGCGATCCCATGAAGAACGCCGTCGTCAAGCTGCGCAAGAGCCTGGGCACCCACTGGTATTACGACTTCGCAGAGGACGGCATCCACGCCTCCTATGACGGGGAGGACGGGGTCTTCGAGTGGGACACCGTCACCAACTGGTGGGAGGAGAACGACTTCTTCTGCCTGGACGTCACCGGCAACCCCATCGTGGTGCCGAAAAAGCAATTCAACATGAAGCAGCGCAAGGCGCTGCGGGAGCTGCTGGACGCCAACGTGCGCATCCGCACCGAGGAAGAGGTGAAGGCGGAGCGCAGGGCGGCCAAGCGCAGCAAAGGAAAGAACAGGGAATCATAACGGTATGGAAATTAAAAAGTCAGGTATTATCACCATTGTCGGCCGGCCCAACGTGGGCAAGTCCACCCTGCTGAACGCCCTGGTGGGGGAGAAGATCGCCATCGTCAGCCACAAGCCCCAGACCACCCGGAACCGCATCTGCGGCATCGTCACCAGAGGGGACAAACAGTTCGTCTTTACCGACACGCCGGGCTTAAACAAGGCCCGGAACCGCCTGGGCGAGTATATGGAGGGGGTCGTCCGGGCCTCCATCAACGATGTGGACGCGGCGGTGCTGGTGGTGGAGCCGGTGCCCGCCCCGGGGGAGCAGGAGAAGGAGCTGATCCGCCGCATCAAGGCCATCGGCGTCCCCGCCGTGCTGGTCATCAACAAGGTGGACACGCTGGAGCAGAAGGAGAAGGTGCTGGAGGTCATGGCCGCCTATCAGGCCCTTCATGACTTTGCGGACATCGTCCCCCTCTCCGCCCTGAAGCGGGACGGGGTGGACGAGCTGCTCCAGGTGCTGGAGCGGTTCCTGCCGGAGGGGCCGGAGCTGTTCCCCCAGGACATGACCACCGACCAGCCGGAAAAGCAGGTCATGGCGGAAATCCTGCGGGAGAAAATGCTGATGAATCTGAACCAGGAGATCCCCCACGGCACCGCGGTGGAGATCACGAAATTCTCCCAGCGGGACAGCGGCATCATCGACTGCGAGGCCACCATCTACTGCGAAAAGGCCAACCACAAGGGCATCATCATCGGCAAGCACGGGGATATGCTCAAGCGCATCTCCACCGCTGCCCGCAGGGATATGGAGCGGTTTATGGGGGAGAAGGTGTTCCTGACCACCTGGGTAAAGGTGAAGGAGAACTGGCGGGACGACCTGATGGCCGTTCAGAACTTCGGCTACCGGGACGAGTGAATCACAGGGCGGACACAAAAGTTTCCAGCCATAGGCCGTCCCCCTTTTGCACACCCTAAGGGCAGCGGGAGGGGTGACTATGCTGGACACGCAGCAGAGCTGGAAGCTGTTCCTGGCCACCGGCCTGCCGGAGGCCTATCTGTATGCCAAGCAGACGGAAAGGGTGGAAGGGTATGCGGCAGGTGGTACACGGAATCGTCCTGAGAGAGGTTGCATACAAGGAGTCGGACAAGATACTAACCGTTTTGACCGATAAAAACGGCCAAATGACGGTTTCCGCCAGGGGCAGCCGGAAGAAGGGCGGCGGCATTTCCGCCGCCGCCCAGCTGCTGGTCTGGTCGGAGATGACCCTCAGCGAGTATCGGGGCCGCTGGACGCTGTCCGAGGCCGCCACGGAGCGGGAGTTCCGCCGGGTGCGGAGCGACCTGGAGCGGCTGGCCCTGGGCAGCTACTTTGCGGAGCTCACCGAGCTTCTGACGGAGGAGGGCCTCCCCAATGAGGAGATGCTGGCCCTCCTGCTGAACAGCCTCTACGTCATGGAGACCACCGACCGGCCTCTGCCCCTGGTAAAGGCCACCTTTGAGCTGCGGGCTATGTGCCTGTCCGGCTACCGGCCCATGCTGGAGCGGTGCGCCGTCTGCGGACGGGAGCAGCCGGAGGAACCGGCCCTCCAGCTCCGCTCCGGCCTGCTCCACTGCGCCCGCTGCCCCCTCCCCACGGAGGACGGCGTGTCCGCGGCACTGGACGGGGCGTCCCTGGCCGCCATGCGCCATGTGGCGGGCTGTGAGAAGAAAAGGCTGTTCTCCTATCGGCTCAGCCCGGAGGCACAGACCCGTATGAACCAGGCCTGCGAGTCCTTCCTGCTGACTCAGATGGAGCGCGGCTTTCGTACATTAGAATTTTATCGGCAGGTCGCCCCGCAGAATGAAACAATATCGTAGATAAAACAGACGGTATCGTGCGCTTGCGGGGCGCAAACGAGGAAAAAGAGGTATGACAGACTTATTTGAAAAATCCATCCGCACCCTGGAGCTGCCCCGTGTGCTGGAGCTGCTGGCGAACCAGGCGGTCAGCGCCGACGGCAAGGAGCGGTGCCGCGCCCTGCGCCCCTCCGTGGAGGAGGCGGAGGTGCTGCGCCTCCAGGCGGAGACCACAGCGGCCAGGGACATGATGGACTTAAACGGCCCCCCGGCCCTGGCCAACGTGAAGCCGGTGGCGGCCTCCCTGCAGCGGGCCGATCTGGGGGGCAGCCTGAACCCCAGGGAGCTGTTGGACATTGCGGCGGTGCTCCGCACCGCCCGGGACGTGGCGGGCTATGACGGCGTGGGAGAGAAGCCCACTGTGCTGGACGGCCTGTTCCGCTCCCTCCGGGTGAACCGGTACCTGGAGGACAAAATCTTCGGCGCCATCCTCTCCGAGGAGGAGATTGCCGACAACGCCAGCCCGGAACTGGCGGACATCCGCCGCCACATCCGTCTCACCACCGGCAAGGCCCGGGAGGTGCTGCAGCGGCTCATCTCCTCCAGCGCGGTGAAGTATTTGCAGGAGCCCATCATCACCATCCGGCAGGACCGGTTCGTGGTGCCGGTGAAGGCGGAGTTTAAGAGCAGCGTGCCGGGACTGGTGCATGACGTATCCGCCACCGGCTCCACCTATTTCATCGAGCCCATGGCGGCGGTCCAGGCCAACAACGAGCTGCGGGAGCTGCTGACCAGGGAAGAGGTGGAGATTGCCCGCATCCTGGCGGCCCTCTCCGCCGAGGCGGCCTCCTTCCAGGGGGACATTCTGTTGGATTATCAGCTTCTGGTGGATTTGGATGTGATCTTCGCCCGGGCCAAGCTCAGCACCCGGATGTGGGCCATGGAGCCGAAGCTCAGCGGGGACGGCAGCTTCTCCTTTCAAAAGGCCCGGCACCCCCTGCTGGACCCCAAGACGGCGGTGCCCATCGACCTGCGGCTGGGCAGCGACTTTGACGCCTTAGTCATCACCGGCCCCAACACCGGCGGCAAGACGGTGACGCTGAAAACGGCGGGGCTGCTGACCCTGATGGCACAGTGCGGCCTCCACCTGCCGGTGTCCGACGGCAGCACTTTTGCCGTGTTCCGGGAGGTGCTGGCGGACATCGGGGATGAGCAGTCCATTGAGCAGTCCCTCTCCACCTTCTCCTCCCACATCACCAACGTGGTGAAGATTCTGGAGGAGGCGGACGACCGGACGCTGCTGCTCTACGATGAGCTGGGGGCGGGCACCGACCCCGTAGAGGGCGCGGCCCTGGCCGTGGCCATCATCGAGGAATCCCGGTCCCTGGGGGCGAAGCTCATCGCCACCACCCATTATGCGGAGCTGAAACAGTACGCCATGACAACGGACGGTGTGCAAAACGCCTCCTGTGAGTTCGATGTGGAGACCCTCCAGCCCACCTACCGCCTGCTCATCGGCCTGCCGGGGAAGTCCAACGCCTTCGCCATCTCCCGGCGGCTGGGCCTGCCGGAGCACGTCATCGACCACGCCATGGCCCGGATGGACAGCCAGAACATCCAGTTTGAGGACATTCTCTCCCAACTGGAGGGGCAGCGCCAGAAGATGGAGGCCGAGCGCCGGGAGAGCGAGCGGCTGCGCCGCCAGATGGAGGAGGACGCCGCCGCCTCCGCCCGGTACCGGGAGAAAATCGAGGAGGAGCGGGCCAAGGTGGTGGACAAGGCCAACGCCGAGGCCCGGCAGATTCTGGCCGACGCCAGAGCCACCTCCAACGTGGTGTTTCACGAGCTGGACAACCTGAAAAAGCGCCAGCGTCAGGGCCAGCAGGACTGGCAGAACGACAACGAGGAACGGGCCGCCCTCCGCCGGAAGCTGAACGAGGCGGAGTCCGCCCTGGGCCAGGGGGCGGCTCTGCCGGAGCTGCCCGCCAGCCGCCCGGCGGTACAGGGGGACACGGTGGAGCTGGTCAAGACCCACACCAGGGCCGAGGTGCTGGCCGTAAACAAGGACGGTACCCTCCAGCTCCAGGCCGGCATCCTGAATATTACCGCGAAACAGGGGGACGTCCGTGTGGTGGAACAGCAGAAGCAGGGGAAGCCCAAGCGCCCCGCCGGTCAGGTTCACGCCACCGTCCACGCCGCCCCCAGCCGTCAGGAGCTGGATATCCGGGGCATGACGGCGGACGAGGCCCTGGCCGTGGTGGAGCAGTACCTGGACAATGCGGTGATGGCCCACCTGACCACGGTGACGATTATCCACGGCAAGGGCACCGGGGCGCTGCGCTCCGCCGTCCAGCAGTACCTGAAAACCTGCAAGTATGTGAAACGCTACCGCCTGGGCCGCTACGGCGAGGGAGAGACCGGCGTGACGGTGGTGGAGCTGAAATAAGTTTTTTTCATGGAAACCGGGCTGTGCAATGGAAGTTTGCACAGCCCGGTTGATTTTTTACGCCCTCCGGCGGATGGAATGGCAGCAGCTTCGGGAGATTGACAGGGAGACAGCGCCCCCTACCCCCGCATCCTGCCCACGGTGCCGATCACCCGTCTGGCGATGTTGGAGAAGGCCGCGCCGATCATCAGCCCCAGGGCGATCCCCCCGGCCACCAGGAGGGTCTCCACCCCCTTGGCGGCGGCCAGGAATAAATCCCCCTGAATCATGTAGTAGGCGGCGTAGTAGATCCCCGCACCGGGCACCAGCGGGAAAATCCCCGGCAGCAGGAACATGGTGGAGGGGGCCTTCAGCTGAATGGAGAGCACCGCCGACACAATGGCCAGCACCGTGGCCGCCGCCACGGACGCCACCGCCGGGCCTGCCTGGTATTCCGTGGTGGCGATCAGGTACACCACCCAGGCCACCCCGCCGCAGAGGGCGCAGGCCCCATAGAACCGCCTGGGGGGCGCGGAACAGCACCGCAAAGGCCCACACCCCCACCATGGCCACCAGAAACTGCGTCATCACAGGAGCCACCCCCCGACCCAGTCCACCAGCATCAGCCCTGCCGCCACGCCGCAGGCGATGCATACGCCGCCCATCAGGGCGTCCAGCATATGGGTGACGCCGGCCAGATAGTCCCCGTTGAAGAACTCCCGTATGGCGTTGGTGAAGGATACCCCCTGCACCAGGGGCATCAGGCAGCCGATGACGATGTAATCCCGACCCAGGGTGGGCACAAGCCAGGCCAGCCCCGCCGCGCACACCGTAATCAGCAGCCCGCCGCCCATGCCGGACAGCCCCCGCCGCAGGTGAGACCCCACGAACAGCAGGAAGTATTGCAGCGCCACGCCGATGGGGACGGCGGCCAGGGCGTCCTGCCAGGACCCGCCGAACAGGAAGGCGAAGGCCCCGCTGCCCACGGCGCAGGCGAACACCTGGAGCAGCGTCCGCTCCGGCGGAATGTCCAGGGACTCCACCAGCCGCAGCGCCTCCTCCGGCGTCATGGTTCCGGCCTCGATGGCCCGGGAGATGCGGTTTACCTCGTGAATATAGCCCAGATGTACGCTGCCCAGGGGGACGTGGCGGACAAAGCTCCTCTCGTCCTCCTGCCCCTCGTGGACGGTGGCAAAGATGCCGTTGGCCACCACGTAGACGTTGCCGTCCTCCACGCCGCAGGCCCGCATGATGCGGAGCATGGTCTCCTGCACCCGGTAAATCTCCGCGCCGCTTTGCAGCAAAATTTTGCCGGACAGCCCGGCAAGGTCTAACACCGCTCTGCTATCCATCTCTCTCCCGCTTTCGTCTGTTTGGTTGCCCTCCGCCCCGGCGGGCATATCCGCGCCGGGGCAGGCATAGGATGTCCCAGCGGGGATTCCCGCAGTTCGGGGAAAGAGGGCGGCTCAGTGGCTGGAAAACAACAGGGCAGGCGGGCGCTGCGGGTCTGGCGTCTGCCGCGGCAGGGGGTGACAGAGCCGATTCTGGTGCTGGGGTGCGCCTTCCTGCTGGGGGCACTGTCCGGCTGCTTCGCCGCCTACCACATGGACGGGGACGGGCAGGCCGCCCTGGAAACCTACCTCGCCGGCTACACCGGGGTGTTGCAGGCCCGGGGCGGTTCCGGCTGGGGGACCCTGCTGTGGCGGGCCGTCCGGCTGCCTGCCGCCGCTGTACTGCTGGGGCTGTGCCCCCTGGGATTCCCCGCCCTGCCCCTGCTGGTGGGGATCAGAGGGTTCCTGTTCTCCTTCGTGGTGTCTGCCTGCGGCTGCTGCGCCGGGCCGGAGGGGGTGCTGGCGGCGCTGCTGCTCTTTGGGCTGGCCCAGGCCGCCTCCACCGCCGCGCTGCTGTTTATCGCCATCCCCGGCTGGGGAAACGCCCGGAATCTGGCCCTGACCCACAGGGGCAGGGAGGCCGGCTTCCCCGTCAGGGGGTACCTGGTCTGGTGCGGCCTGTGCCTGGCGGGGGCGCTGGCGCTGACCGCCCTGTGCCACCTGCTGAGTCTGGCCACGGTGGAATTCACCGCCGGTCTGCTGGGATAATCTCTTTCACCGTCAGAACCCCGCCCGACACGGTGAAGCGCACCTCCAGCCCGGCGAAGGTGAAGCCGTACACCCGGGCGGCGTCCTTCTGATAGGAGGGCCGGGGGTCCTGGGCCAGCACCCCCAGCAGCCCCTCCCGCTTCTCCGGGGGGACCTGTTCCAGCAGCGCCGGGGGACAGTCCACCGTCAGCTCCCGTTCCCAGGACCGGGCCGCGAAGCCCTCTGTTGCGTCGGGCTGACAGTCGGCATAGGGCAGGTAGGGCTTGATGTCAAAGATGGGGGTGCCGTCCATCAGGTCCGCCCCGGAGACGTGGAGCACCGGCCCCTCCGGGGTGTCCGGCTCCACCCCCTCCAGCCGGACGCAGGACAGGCCGATGGCGTTGGGCCGGAAGGGGGAGCGGGTGGCGAAGACGCCCATCCGGGTGTTGCCCCCCAGCCGGGGCGGCCGCACCGTGGGGGACCAGTCCTCCCGCACCGCCTGGGAGAACTGCCAGATCAGCCAGATGTGGGAAAACCCCTCCAGCCCCCGAAGGGCCTCCGGCGCCCGGCACTCCGGGGTAAAGACGATGCGGCCCTGCAATGCGGGCACCAGTCCGCTCTGCCGGGGGATGCCGAACTTGGTGGCAAAGTCGGTGTGAATGTGGGCGATGATATGCATGGTGACGGCGGCCGGTTCTGACATGGGGGAAATCCTCCTTTGGCTCATTTGTTGCCTGTTGCTCCATCATACCACCGGCAGCGATGTTTTTCAATCACTGTTTTCCTCCATCAAAAGACGGGGTGGCACAGCTGTGCCGCCCCGCCGGTTCCGGTTTTTCGTTTGTGCGGACTATGCCAGCCCTGCTCTCGCCATATAGTCCTCAGTGGACAGGTTGGCTGGGCGGTTGAACCGCCCCAGGGAAAAGAGTTGGGCGGGGTCATTTGTCAGGTAGTTGACGTGTTCCTCACAGGTCAGGGCGGCGGTGAAGCCCAGCGCCTGCAATACCGGCAGGGCCTCCGGACAGGTTGCCCCGTAGGGATAGGCGAAGGTGGTGGGGGTGACGCCGCTGCGCTCGGTTAAAAGGGTTTGCAGCCGCTCCAAGTCCGCCCCCAGAGCGGCCTGATACTCCGCCTCCGTCTCGCCGGGGGCCCGCCCGGCCCCCTTCCGGCCGCCGTCCAGATTGTGCAGGTTGTAGGTGTGGCTGCCAATCTCCACCCGGCCGGAGGCGGACAGGGTGCGGATGTCCTCCCAGGTCAGATAGGCGTAGTTGGGGTTGGGGTCGGCCTCCGCGACGGCCCGCTCCGTGTAGCTGCCCACTACGGAGACCACCGCCTTCATGTCATAGTCCTCCAGCAGAGGCAGCACCGTGGTCAGGCTGTTCAGAAACCCGTCGTCCAGCGTCATCACCACCGGCTTCTCCGGCAGGGGGATGCCCCGGGTGACATAGGCCACCAGGTCGGACACGAACACCGTTTTATACCCGTGTTCCTTCAGCCAGGCCAGGTCGCATTCAAACTGCTCAGCGGTCAGGCAATAGTCGTTGTCCCGGTAGTACCCCAAAATGCTGTGATACATTAAAACAGGCACCGCCACGCCGGGGGCCTCCGTCGCCTCCCCGCCGTCGGCCAGGGCCTGCCCGGCCAGCGTCCACGCCGTCAGGCAGGCACACAGGGCCAGGCACAGCCGCCGGCTCCACCGGTTTCGTTTTCCGCTCACAGGTTTCACTCCCCCTGACGCCGCAGCCGCGGCGTCTCCTTCTGTTTGGTCAGCGGGAGTAGTATGCCCCGTTTCTCCGGGGGCATTTCCGGAAATATTTGCAAAAAATGCTTCGATGACAAAACGTCATCGAAGCAAACAGGGTTTGTAAAATTTTTAAGATACAATCCACCTTGAGTTGAGGAGAATAACGTAGCCTTACAGTCAGATTTCAGCGACCAAAGGGCAACAAAATTGCCGCCATGTTCCGCCGTAAGGCATAGGGAGCGCAGCGGAAATGCCGCTTGACGGCGGGAACATAGGTGGCAATCCCCGCCAGCCGCCATCGGCGGCAGCTTTGATGCGTAATAAGTCACATCGTCTGTTGTCTGATAGACCACTTGCAGGTCGGGCGGCGCGAAGCCCAGCGGGATACAGGGGAGGTCCTTAGGAGGGGACGCACAGCGGCCACTCCTAAGCCGCCCTCTTTCCCCCATTTCTCGGCGGAGCGAGAAATGGGGCCCCCGGAGGGAAAAGCCTTTTCCTTCAAAAAGCTTTATCTGAGGAAAAGATGCAATTTTGAAACAGCTTTCATTCCCCCAGCAGCCGCCGGCTCAGCACCGTATAGTGCTGGTACAGCACCCCGAACCGATGCCGGTACCGGGGTTTCCACGGCTTGGCCTTGCCGCAGAAGTGGAGGATGGCGGTGTATTGCATCACCCACTCCACGGTGGACTCCCCGCCGCTGCGGAGGTAATAATCCCGAAACTTCCGGGCGTCGTAGTTCCAGAGGTAGTCGTCCACCTCCAGCGTCTCCCGCCCGTAGAGGCAGTTCAAAATGTCCTGATCGGGCAGCACCAGGTCGTCGGCGTGTTCCCGGGCGTACCGGAATACCTCCTCCGGCTGAACCTTCCTCCGGCACTCGTCCAAATCAATGACCAGCACGCCGGAGTTATAGTATTTATGCTCCGTGCCCAGGCGGAGGTTGTTCACCGTGTTGCTCAGCTCCGTCTTGTGGGTGTGGGCCGCCGCCGCAAACATCCTGCCCTGCAAATCCAGCGTCCACAGGGGACGGACAGGGTTGATGACCAGCAGATCCGGGTCCAGGTACAGCACCCGCTTCAGCGTCCGGGGCAGCAGCTGCCCCGCCAGCAGGCGGTAATACATCTCCTGCGGGTAGCGTTTGGACACCGGGGCCTCCGCAAACAGCGCCTCATCCACCACCACCGGGTGCAGGCGATAGCGCAGCGGGCGAAGCTGCTCCGCCAGCCGTTCCAGCGCCTCCTCCGGGATGGCCCGGTGGAGCAGGTACAGCTCAACGGGCTGGTTCGGGTCGGTCAGGTACAGGGAGGTCAGCAGCACCCGCAGTCTGGGCAGATAGGCTTCATCCAGGGTGACCAGGATATTCATTGGTGACTGTTGTTCCATCGGGCCCCTCCGTCTAAAACTTATCCGCAAATCCGGCGATCAGCAGCTCCGGCACCAGCCACAGCCCCAGGAAGGTCAGCAGATTCACTGCGGACAGGGAGGCAAAGGCCAGCTGACTGGTCAGATAGGTGGCCATCAGAATCCCCACCACCGAGGCCAGCAGGGCCAGCACCGTGTTGAGCCGCACCAGGCTGCACAGCCGCCGTCCGCCCACGATGGCGTCGGAGAAGGCGCCCAGACCCTCCCGCAGCAGCAGCGCACCCAGCACCTCGTTATGGGTCTGGCCGGGCTGAGACAGCTCCCGCCGCCGCTTGATGGGGGGATATTCCATCTGGTCAGAGGGGAGGTCATACCGCTGGAGGGTGCCGGGGGTGATGTTAAAGTCCCGGGTGGCCAGCACCGGCGACACGCCGGAGCGAATCAGCTCCCGCAATGCGGGCTTTACATAGTGGGAGGGGTTGTAATCCAGCTTGAACATTCCTACAATTTGCCGGTTGATGACGCAGTACACGGCGGAGCGCACCCGGTTCCCCTCCATGGGAATGCGGTTCACCGCCAGGAAGCCGTCGGTGCCCACCAGCACGCTGTCCCCCCGGATGGTGGCGCTGAGGCCGCCGGCCTCGCTGCACTCCGGGTCGTTCACCGTGCGGTAGAAGCCGCCCTGCATTTTCAGCTGGTCCTCAAAAATCCCTGTCAGGCCGCTGCCCGCGCTGCGGAGCAGGGAGGCGGTGCAGGCCACCACCCGCTCCTCGGACACGTTGCCATAGTACCGTATATCGGTGATGGTGACGCAGCCCGCCGGGAACAGGTCCTCGTCCTTGATCAAGATGTTGGCCTGGCCGGACATACTGGCCGCGCCGTCCCAGCCTGCCAGCACCGCGCCGAAGCGGTCCAGGCGGCGGGTCACCCGCAGCAGGGGCTGGCCGTAAATCAGCAGGGAGGACACCGGCGACGCCGCCACCAGCACGGTGGACAGGCACCACAGCAGCATGCTCCGCTCCCCGCTGTGCACCGTCGCGCCGACGGCCAGCACCACCGCCCCGATCAGCAGGAACGGAACGACAATGCGGCAGATTCTGGTGGAGCCGTCCATGCTCTGAATCTGGCTGCCGAAGCCCTGTGTGGTACCGGCCTCCTTGTCGAAGGCGGGGGCACCGTCCCACTTGTCCTCGTCCAGCGTCACCCGATAGGGCTCCGCCGTGCCGGAGACGGTGCGGCAGGAGATGTAAAGGGCCTTTTTCCGGTCGTAGGCGCCCCACATGGCCCCAAACAGGCTCAGGGCGGCCAAACCGGCCAGGGGCAGGGGCCCTTCCCGCCCGACTACAGCGTAGAAAACGCCGTCCAGCAGTGTGGCGATCACCGCCGCCGCCGTCAGGGTGTGGAGGCCGGTGCAGCGCCGCACCGGGGCGCTGAGCCCCAGCCAGATCACATCCAGCCCCAGTACGGCGGCCATGGCCAGCCCCCAGGTCAGGCAGAGAGCCAGCACCTTGGGCTCCTCCGCCAGCACCGCGGGCAGCGGCCAGCCCAACTCCTGGGCCAGGGCCAGGCCGATCAGCGCGATGGCGATGATCAGCACCATCCACACCCGCCTTCCCAGGGAATCCAGCCCGGTGCGGTACCGCTGGGCCAGATCCTCCGCGCTCAGGTCGGGGGCTGCCGCCCGCTGCTTCACCCGCCGGGGTTTTTTGGCCTTTGCGGGGGGAGGCGTCTCCTGGTCGGTGCCGGGGGTATAGCGCTCCTCCAGACGGGCCTGCTCGTCCTGCTTGTCGCTGCGGAACATGTTGTCCGCAAAGTCGTTGGCCCTGTCCTGCACCGCATTCAGCGTCTGCTTGATGGAGTGCAGCGGGTCGGCGGGCATGGAGAGGACGTTGTCCACGTCCTCCGTCTCCTCCGGCTCCGCGGGCTGCTTTTTCCGGTGGAAGAGCCGCTGCCAGAAGGTCGGCTGTTCCTCCGGCTCAATGGCCTGGGAGACCTGCTGCTGAATGAACCGCCGGGTCTCGTCCGGGTCCACCGGTTCCACCGGCTCCGCCGGGGCGGCTGACATGGGCTGCTCCAGGGGGACGTCGTCCTGGAGCCGCTGCTCAATCCGCTCCATCCGGCTTTCGGCGGCCTCCGGGGTGACGGCATCCGTGTCGGCATACTCCCGGATGATCTCATCCAGCTCATAGGCCGTCTCATTGGGCACCGCGCCGGTGTGCATCATCTCTTCCACATCGTTCAGTTCATCCACGGTGTTCCATTTGGTTGTTTCCAGCTCCTCTTCGGGAGTTTCGGTTCCACGCTGTTCGTTCATTCCATCAGCCCACCTTATATCAATCTCGTTCCGGAGGAACGCAGTTGTCTGGCCGCTTCACGCCGTCAACCCAGGCGCTGACGCACCGCCTCATACAGCAGGATGGCCGCCGACGCCGACGCATTCAGAGAATTGACCTGCCCCTTCATGGGAATACTGACCGTAAAATCGCAGCACTCCCGCACAAGGCGGTTCATCCCGAAGCCCTTGCTGCCGATGACGATGGCAGCGGCCCCCTTGAAGTCCGCCTGATAGAGGGGCGTCTCCCCATCGGCCTCCGCGCCAAAAATCCACACGCCCCGTTTCTTCAGGTCGTTCAGCGTGGCCGTCAGGTTGGGCACCCTTGCCACCGGCACATAGCTCACCGCCCCTGCGCTGGTCTTGGCCACCACCGCCGTCAGCCCCGCGCTCCGGCGTTTGGGGATGATGACGCCGTGGGCGCCGGCACACTCCGCCGTCCGGATCACCGCCCCCAGGTTGTGGGGGTCGGACAGCTCGTCGCACACCACGATCAGCGGCGGCTCCCCCTTCTCCTCCGCGGCCCGGAGAATATCGTCCACATCGGCGTATTCCCGCACGGCGGTCAGGGCGATGACACCCTGATGGGAGTGGGTGCGGGACATGGCGTCCAGCTTCCGCCGGTCGGCGTCCACCACCACCGCGCCGCTCTCCCTGGCCTTGGCGGAGATATAGCTCAGGGTGGAGTCCGTCTCCCCTTTGGCGATATAAACCTTATCCAGCGCCGCCCCGGCCCGGAGGGCCTCCATGACGGCGTTGCGCCCCTCGATGACGCCGTCGGCCTCCGCCTCGGAGGGCTGACGGCGGGAGGGATTGTCCCGCCGCTCCGGCTTCCGGTCGCCCCGGTCCTCCCGCTGCCTGCGGGGCGGGCGGCGGTCCGTGCCCTTCTTCTCCTGCGCCCCGGACGGGCGCTTTTCCTCGTTCATCCGGTTTCTTCCTTTCCAAAAAGCGGCCCGCCGGTCAGACTCCCGCATCAGGCCCTACGGAATCCATTATAGCACAGTTTGCCCCATGAAGAAAGCATAATCTGAAAAACAGCCCGCAATTTTACAGATTATTCACGGTCCATTCCTTGCATTTCTCTTATTTTTGTGGTATATTCAGAAACAAGCAGAATTTCAGCGGTTTTATCCCGGTTTCCCCGCCGCCGCAGCAGCCTTATGATGCGAGTTTCCCGGAAGGAGGTCTCACCTTGAAGAACAATAAGAACAATAAGAACGACAAAAACAATCAAAGACGTACCGTCATCGGCATTGCCACCATCCTTGTCTGGGCGCTGGTGCTGCTGGGGGCGATCTATGCCGTCTCCGGCTCCATGTCCGACACCGGCAGCGTGGAGATTCAGTTCAGCGAGCTGATCTCCCTGGTGAAATCCGACCAGGTGGAGTCCGTCACCATGGAGTCCGGCAAGTGCACCATCACCCTCACCGAGGAGGGTGAGCAGGCCTGGCTGGAGAGCTATTATGCCACCGAGGACGGCACCGTGGACGTGTCCGGCATCAGCATGCCCGTCCTCTATACCGCGCCGGTGAGCTATACGGACTTCACCATCCTGCTGGAGGAACATGGCGTGGTCTTTGGCACGCCCTATCAGACCACCAACAGCGTAGTCTACTTCCTGGCCAACTATATCCTCCCCGTGGCCCTGATGGTGGGGGCCATGCTGCTGCTGTTCCATATGATGAGCAGCCGCATGGGCAGTGGCATCGGCAACGTGGGCCGCTCCAACGCAAAAATGTATGTGGAAAAGGAGACCGGCGTCACCTTTAAGGATGTGGCCGGTCAGGACGAGGCCAAGGAGAGCCTGGAGGAGATCATTGACTTCCTTCATAACCCCGGCAAGTACACCGCCATCGGCGCAAAGCTGCCCAAGGGCGCGCTGCTGGTGGGCTCCCCCGGTACCGGCAAGACCCTGCTGGCCAAGGCGGTGGCCGGCGAGGCCAAGGTGCCCTTCTTCTCCATCTCCGGCTCGGACTTTGTGGAGATGTATGTGGGCGTGGGCGCCAGCCGTGTCCGTGACCTGTTCAAAGAGGCGGCCAAAATGGCTCCCTGCATCATCTTCATCGACGAGATCGACACCATCGGCAAGAACCGTGACAACCGCATGGGCGGCAATGACGAGCGGGAGCAGACCCTGAACCAGCTGCTGGCCGAACTGGACGGCTTCGACCCCACCAAGGGCGTCATCGTCCTGGGGGCCACCAACCGCCCGGAGGTGCTGGACAAGGCCCTTCTCCGTCCCGGCCGGTTTGACCGCCGCATCACCGTGGACCGGCCCAACCTGGCGGGCCGTCTGGCCACCCTCCAGGTCCACACCCGGAAGATCAAGCTGGCGGAGGACGTGGACCTGAACAAGATCGCCCAGGCCACCGCAGGCTCCGTGGGCGCGGACCTGGCCAACCTGGTGAACGAGGCCGCCCTGCGGGCCGTCCGTATGGGCCGCCAGGCTGTGAACCAGAACGACCTGCTGGTCTCCTTTGAACTGGTCATCGCCGGTGCGGAAAAGAAGGGCACCGTGCTGACGGAGAAGGAAAAGAAGCTCATCGCCTACCACGAGGTGGGCCACGCCCTGGTGGCCGCCAAGCAGAAAAATACCACCCCCGTCTCCAAAATCACCATCGTCCCCCACACCCAGGGGGCTCTGGGCTACACCATGCAGACCCCGGAGGAGGAGAAGTTCCTGGAGGACAAGGAGGAGCTGCTGGCCGACCTGCGCACCTTCCTGGGCGGCCGGGCCGCCGAGTGGCTGGTGTTCGGCACCATGACCACCGGCGCCGCCAACGACATCGAGCGGGCCACCGACATGGCCCGGAAGATGGTCACCATGTACGGCATGAGCGACAAGTTTGGCGTCATGGGTCTGGCCACCATCCGCAGCCAGTACCTGGACGGCAGCTATGGTATGGACTGCGCCCAGGACACCGCCGCCGTGGCGGATGAGGAGATCTGCACCCTGATGAACAACGCCTATCAGGAGGCCATCGAAATCCTGAAGGAAAACCGGGATATGCTGGACAAGATCGCCGCCTATCTGCTGAAGAAGGAGACCATCACCGGCGCGGAGATGACCGCCATCCTGGAAGGGCGCGACCCGGAGCAGGCGGAGCCTTCCTCTGCCGAGCGGCGGGCCCAGGCCCGCATCACCTCCACCGGCGTGGAACCGGCGGCCCGGGTGGTGCATATGCTGGATGAAAAGCCCCAGCAGCAGCTGCCGGAGGGGGAGGACGGTGCTTCCCCGGAGGCAGACGTTCCGGAGGGCGGCAAAGAGGAATAAGGCAACCATTCAAATAACAAAACAGAACCGAGCAAGCGGGTTCGCTTGCTCGGTTTTTGTATTTGTGTGTTTATTTCACATTAGAGTTTGTGGCCGCATTCCTTACACTGGAGGGGGTTAGTATCGTTCAACTGAGTCAATGTAGACTTCTGGCTGGGTGTCAATTCTGTAGCTGTGGACGAAGGCAAGGTCATTCTTCCATTTACTGCGTGCTAATTCGTTACCTTCTTTAGCCCCATTCATGTTGATAAAATGCTCTAAATAACGAATCGTCTCTGTCTTTGACACAATACCGTTGTGAATCATTTTGGCTAAAATGTAATGACGTTCAGATTCTGTCAGTCCTTCGGCCTGTGAGACGTTATAACCACAAAGTTTTAATGGGCTTTCTTCCGCCATAGATAGTTCCCCGTCAAAACGCCGGAACCTATCATCTGGATGTTTCCAATCAAAACGCCATAAAGATTTTTGTAATATTGGTATGAAGTGTATTCTATTAAATAGCGGTCACATTGTGTACAATATTGGATGTCAAGTTTAATTTCTTCGCCGCGTTTTGTACAAAAAATGCCGGTTGCGGCAATGACATTATGTTTTTGCTGGCGGCAAATAATTTGCCCTTTGTAAACATATAGAGTTTTTCCTCTGGCAATATTCGCCAGCGGTTTTGTTGTAGACGGCTGATTTTCAATCGGAGCATTTTCTTCTATCGCCTTCATAATAAGCTGGTAGCAGTCTGGACAGTAGTATTGTTGTTTATGATAAGATTCTCCTGGGAATAGGGCTTTAGCGTGTTCATCATCTAGCGTTTTCCCGCAAATGCCGCACGTTTTAACACAATATTTACATAGCTGTTTATGCTTTGGTGCATAATCTTTGTCAACAAGCCGGTCTAGTAAGAATCTACAATTGCATTTTTTGCAAACAAAAGTTTTCATTAAGGTGCAATCTGGACACAACGCTTTGTGGGTTAAATCTAATCTTCTTGAATTATTTTCTAAATTGAGCAAATATCGTTCCCCACAAAAGTCGCAGATGCCGGTATATATATCTTTACATTTGTTGCAAAAACACTTTCCCCCAATCGGTTTTGGTTTTGTGACCCATTTGCCACAAACAGAGCAAGTTGATTTAGCTATGGCTTCTTCCAAGGCAATCCGAGTCTCTTTGTCCCACACTTTTAAGAATCCAGAGTCGAAGGCACCCGGAATCACAAAAGTAGAATTCTTTGCTCCACCCGGCGCATCTGGAAAATTTACGGAAATCATGTTGTCTGTTCTATTGAAGATGGTACCCAGTCCTAATGTCTTATGGATGACATGCTTCCCATTCAGTCCCATTTTAAATCACACTCCGGCTTGAAAAAAGAGAACTGCTTCTGCTTGCTATTTTTGTTGTTACTTCGGGTACCACTTGTACCCGCATTTTGCACACCTGTTGGTGGTTTTGCTCGAACCGATAGGGCCAGTGAGAATTGAGAATCCACGTTGACCGGTGGTGATAGAGGTGGAACCGCAGCGGGGGCAGCATACTCCTCTATCAACAACTGGGCGTGGGTTATTTATTGTGTTATTAAAAGTATCCGATTCTACTATTTTAACTCCGCACCCAATTGCCTCAAATTTGTTTTTCATTTCTTGCACTTTTTTAATAGTTTCATTAGAGAGAAGAACTTCCTCTTTTTTGGACTCACAAATTTCTTTTGCTCTTATTGCACCTACTTTTAAGCATTCATCAATAAGTTTACAGCATTTTATTTTCATTCCGTTCGGGCCTGCGTCAAAAAGTACTAAATCATATGTTCCGGTGTGTATTTTATTCTCTTGGAAATATTCCTGTACGGGATACCCGCAATGGGGGCAAGCGATTGCTTTGTCACTTACTTGAGCATTACATTCTGGACAAGTAATAAGCGCCATATAATTTCCTCCCTATGTCAGATAATGTAAAGAATTCAACCTAAGCTGAACTTCTTCGCTTTTTTCATTTCCTTTTCTGTAATTTTACCACTGCTTTACATAAAAGTCAATCTTCTTCCCGTTCACTTTCAAGAACCGAAAACACGCACAGACGGAGCCTTCCGTCTGTGCGTGTTTCTGTGTGTATCACTGTCAGCAGCTCCGCTGCGCTGCCAGTCCTCCCGGAGGGTATGTCAACGGGTCAGTTCAGGAAGTCTTTCAGCTTTTTGGAACGGCTGGGATGGCGGAGCTTCCGCAGGGCCTTGGCCTCGATCTGGCGGATACGCTCACGGGTGACATGGAACTGCCTGCCCACCTCCTCCAGGGTGCGGGTGCGGCCGTCCTCCAGGCCGAAGCGGAGCTTCAGGACCATCTCCTCCCTGGGGGTCAGGGTGGACAGCACCTCGGTGAGCTGCTCCTTCAGCAGGGTGAAGGAGGCGGCCTCGGAGGGCTCGCTGGTGTTCTCGTCCGGCAGGAAGTCCCCCAGATGGGAGTCCTCCTCCTCGCCGATGGGGGTCTCCAGGGACACGGGCTCCTGGGCGATTTTCAGAATCTCCCGCACCTTGTTCACGTCCATGTCCATTTCCTCGGCGATCTCCTCCGGGGTGGGGTCGTGGCCCAGCTCCTGGAGCAGCTGACGGGAGACCCGGATGACCTTGTTGATGGTCTCCACCATGTGGACGGGGATGCGGATGGTGCGGGCCTGGTCGGCGATGGCCCGGGTGATGGCCTGGCGAATCCACCAGGTGGCGTAGGTGGAGAATTTATAGCCCTTGGTGTAGTCAAACTTCTCCACCGCCTTGATGAGGCCCAGGTTGCCCTCCTGAATCAGATCCAGGAACAGCATCCCCCGGCCCACATACCGCTTGGCGATGGACACCACCAGCCGCAGGTTGGCCTCCGCCAGGTCCTGCTTGCACTTTTCGCCGTGTTTGATCTGCTTCTGCAGCTCCGCCACCACGTCCTCAGGCAGCTCCTCGCCGTTCTTCTCCGCGTCGTCCAGGACGGCCTGGGCCTCGTTGCCGGCGCTCATACCCATGGCCAGGTCCAGCTCCTGCTCCGGTTTCAGCAGGGGCACCTTGCCGATCTCCTTCAGGTACATCCGCACAGGGTCGTCCACGCCGTAGCTCTCCGCCAGAGCGTTGGGGTCCACCGTCTCCTCCTCCGGAATGTCCTCGATTTCGTCCAGAGGGGCGTCCACGGCGTCCATAATGTCCTCGTCGGCGATCATGTTGACATTCAGATTTTCCAAAATCTCATAGAACTTGTCCAGGGTGTCGCTGTCCAGCTCGATGCCGTCCAGCTCCATCATCTCGCTGGCGGTCAGGTTGCCCTTCTTCTTGCCCTGCTCGATCATTTCATTCAGCTTTTCAGCGCCGTTGACCCCTTCCGGAATCCATGCGGTGACTTTCGCTTCCTGCTTCTGTTCGGTGGTGTTCTTTTTCTTGTCGCTCATGGTGCATCCTCCGTTCGTTTCCGGCTGCTGACCGCCAAAAGGTCGCGGTCGTCAGCAATTCCGTCCTTCATATGTTCAGTCTGGATGATTCTGATATAGTCCTCCAGCGCCGCCGCGCCGTTTTGCAGCGACTCCGGCTTCTGGGTGATGGTGGCGATATGGCTCATTTCCCGGTTGTCCAGCAGGGAACTCAGCACCTCGATGGGGGTGGTCTTTCCCTCCTCCCAGCGGCTTTGCAGGATGCCGAACACCTTGCCCAGCACCTCGGAGGAGAACTCCTCTTGCCCCAGCGCCTCCGCCTGGGCCAGCAGGTCCGGCTCCAGCAGGAGCAGGCGGATGACCCCTTCCTCCGCCATGGCCGAGCGCACATTCCGGTAGCGGAACTGCCGCTCCGTGGGCTGGTTCTCCGCCGCCGGGGTCAGCGCCTTCCGGTCGGCCTGCTTCTTCTGCTTCCAGCCCAGGCGGCTGCGCTGCCGCTCCACCTCGGCATGCATGGCCGCCTTGTCGATGCCTGCCGCCTCCGCTGCCTGGCCGCCGTAGATTTCCCGCTCCACCGGGCTGCTGAGCCGGGCCAGCAGGTCCGCCGCCTCCTGGAGGTACTGCACCTTCTGGTTGTCGTCGGTCAGGTCATACTTCTGCTGAATCTGGCCGATGCGGTAGGAGACCTGACCCGCCGCCCCGTCGATGAGCCGCTGGAAGGCGTTATGTCCGTACTTCTTGATAAACTCGTCCGGGTCCTTGGCCCCGGTGACCCGGAGGACCCGGACGTTGACCCCCGTTTTGTTCAGCAGGCCAATGGCCCGCTGGGCGGCGTTGATGCCCGCCTGGTCGCCGTCGTAGGAGATGACCACCTCTTTCGTGTACTTGGCCAGCAGCCGGGCGTGGCTCTCCGTCAGAGAGGTGCCCAGGGAGGCCACCGCGCAGTCAAAGCCCCCCTGATGCAGGGCGATGGTGTCCATATAGCCCTCGGTGAGGATGAGATATCCCGCCTTGGACTTCTTTGCCAGGTTCAGGGCGAACAGGTTCTTGCTCTTGTTATAGATCACGGTGTCCGGCGAGTTCAGGTACTTGGGGGTGGAGTCGTCCAGCACCCGCCCGCCGAAGCCGATGACGTTGCCCCGCAGGTCAATGATGGGGAACATGACCCGGCCCCGGAACCGGTCATACACGCCGCCCTTTTTGGACTGCACCGCAAGCCCGGCCTCCAGCAGCTCCAGCTTTGTGTAGCCCTGCTCCGTCATGGCCTGAATCAGTCTGTCCCAGCCGTCCTCCTGCGGGAGGGAGTAGCCCAGGCCGAAGTTGGTGATGGTCCGTTTGGAGAGACCCCGCCGGGCGAAGTAGTCCTGCCCCCGCTGGCCCTGGGGGCCGGTCAGATTGGCGTGGAAGTACCGGGCCGCCGCTTTGTTCAGGCTCAGCAGCCGTTCCCGCTTCTTCGCCTCCTCCGGGTGCCCTTCGTCCTCCGGCATGGGCATCCCCGCCCGCTGGGCCAGGATACCCACCGCATCCACAAAGCCGACGCCCTCCGCCTCCATGACGAAGTTCACCAGGTGCCCCCCCTTGTGGCAGCCGAAGCAGTAATACACCTGTTTTTCCGGCGTGACGGTAAAGGAGGGAGTCTTTTCGCTGTGGAAGGGACAGCAGCCCCAGTAGCGGTTGCCCTGTTTTTGCAGCGTGGTATAGTCGGAGGCCACGTCCATCAGATCGACCCGCTCGTTCAGCTCTTCCAAAAAAGCTTCCGGGATTGCCATGTTCCCCCTCCGTTCTGCCATTTTATCTATTTTGGGCGATTCTTTGTGCGATATACCAGCCGGAAATGCATTTTTTCCGCTCTTTGACCGCTTCTATCCATAGAATACGCAGTCCGCGCCGGTTTTCCTCCTGTTTTTGGGGGAAATTTTCAAAATTTTTTGCCGGGGACAAAAAGCGGAACAGATGCCGGGGACGCGGCATCCATTCCGATTCTTCTTTTCCGTTCTCCGGCTTCGCTATAGCACATCCAGCAGCGTCTTTGCCAGCTCGAAGTAAATCAGCAGCGAAACTGCGTCCACAATGGTGGTGATAAAGGGGGAGGCCATCACCGCCGGGTCAAAGCCCAGCTTGTTGGTCAGCATGGGCAGGGTACAGCCGATCAGCTTGGCACAGATGATGGTCAGCATCAGGGTCAGGCACACCACTGCGTCCACCGCCAGGGTGATCTCTGTCCGGCCAAACAGCGTCCGATCCACCACCCAGATTTTGACGAAGTTCACCGCGGCCAGCGTCACGCCGCAGCACAGGGCCACCCGCACTTCCTTCCAGATGACCTGGAGGATGTCCCGAAACTCGATCTCCCTCAGGGACAGACCCCGAATCACGGTGACGGAGGCCTGGGAGCCGGAGTTGCCGCCGGTGTCCATCAGCATGGGGATGAAGCCGGTCAGGGCCACGCAGGCGGACAGGGCGGCCTCAAAGCTGTCAATGATCAGCCCGGTGAAGGTGGCGGACACCATCAGCAGCATCAGCCAGGGGATACGGGCCTTCCAGGTGTCGAACACGCCGGTGCGGAGATAGGGCCGTTCGTTGGGGACAATGGCGGCCATCTTCTGGATGTCCTCCGTGGTCTCTTCCTGGAGGACGTCCACGGCGTCGTCCACCGTGATGATGCCAACCAGACGGTCCTCCTTATCCACGACGGCAAGGCTCATCAGGTCGTACTTCTTCATCAGGTTGGCGGCCTCTTCCTGGTCGTCGGTGGTGTAGCAGTTGATGACGTTGGTGTTCATAATGTCCTGAATGTGATCCTCATACTTATGCATGAGCAGATCCTTCACCGAGACGACGCCCTCCAGGTGGCGGCTCTTGTCGATGACAAACAGGATATAGATGGTTTCCTTATTCTGCCCGTGGGCGCGGATATAGTCAAAGGACTGGCTGACCGTCATGTCCTTGTGGAGGGCGATATATTCGGCGGTCATAATGCTGCCGGCCGAATTGTCCGGGTAGTTCAGGAACTGATTGATGGTCTTGCGGGTGTCGGGCTTGGCGTTTTCCAGCACCCGGCGCACCACGGAGGCGGGCAGCTCCTCCAGCATATCCACCGCATCGTCCACAAACAGGTCCTCCACAATGTTTTGGACCTCGTTATCGGTCATGCCGTTAATCAGCTCCCGCTGCACCTCCACCGGGAGATAGGCGAATACATCGCTGGCCAGGTCCTTGGACAGCATCCGAAAGACGAGTGTGGCCTGCTCGCTGCTCAGATCCTCCAAAAAGTCGGCAATATCCGCCTCATTTAACTTTTCCAACACGAATTTCAGCTTCCGGAACTGCTTTGTCTCCACCAGCTCCTTCAGCTCTTCCATATGGATTTCAATATTCAATTTCAGCTACCTCCTTAACATCAAAACATCAAAGATACGTTGTGTCGGGAGGCAGGCGGCGAACGATTACTCCTTACGCCTTTGCTCTAAAAAAATGCGCTGCAGGGACTTAGAGCCGGGTCAGCACAGCGACTCAGCCCACAGGTGACTGAGACCTTTGACTGTGACCCACAAGGGAACCGGAGCATCCGTTCCGTCAGACCTGCAACTTCGACCGCTTGCGTCCATCAAATTCTCATCACCTTTCAATTCAAAAGTACAGAAACTGCCACTATATCTATTATGCCAGAAAACCCGCCGTCCGTCAAATAAAAAAAGCCGTTTTTTCCTGTTTTCCTCCGGAAAATCTTCGTCATTTTGCCGGAAGACCCCGGCGGGGGCGGTTTGAAGTGCCGGCTGCCGGTTTTAACAGCTTCCCCGGAAACGGCGCTTTCATGCGCATCAAAGAGTTTACAGTCCCCCACCGCGGCAAAAGCCTCCGATTGAAGGCTTGCCCTCAATCGGAGGCTCAGGATACTGTGCGGTGTATGCACCAGAGGTCAGATCTCGGTGATGTCGATGGGCACCAGCTCCTCGCTGCGGCCCTGCTCCCGGGCGGTGAGGATGGCGTGGGCGGTGTCGATGGCGGTCAGGCACAGGACGGAGTGTTCCACCGCCATCCGGCGGATCTTCACGCCGTCGCCGTCCTCCCGCTTGGAGCGGCGGGGGGTGTTGACGATGACGTTCACCGTGCCGGACTGGATCACGTCCCCAATGTTGGGATGGGCGGCCCCCAGCTTGTGGATGAACTTCACATCCACGCCCCGTTCCTTCAGGTAGGCGTAGGTGCCCCGGGTGGCGAACAGCTCGATGCCCAGCTCCTCCATCTCCTTGGCGATGGAGACGATTTCGTCCTTGTCCTCGTCCTTCACCGTCAGGATGGCCCGGCAGCCCCGCTTGGGCACCTTCATGTTGGCCCCCTTGAAAGCCTTCATCAGGGCCTGGGGGAAGCTCTCCGCAATGCCCAGGCACTCGCCGGTGGACTTCATCTCAGGGCCAAGGTTGATGTCCACATCGGTGAGCTTCTCAAAGGAGAACACCGGCATCTTCACGGCGTAATAGCTGGCCTCCGGGTACAGGCCGGTGCCGTAGGGCATATCCTTCAGTTTCTCCCCCAGCATGACCCGGGTGGCCAGGTCGATGATGGGAACGTTGGTCACCTTGGAGATATAGGGGATGGTGCGGGAGGAACGGGGGTTGGCCTCGATGATATACACCGTGTCGTTATAGATGATGAACTGCACGT